>NZ_JALJRC010000016.1:0-116181 GCF_024519925.1 Cytobacillus sp. Bac17
TCAACATGTCAGGAACTGACTCCAAGGCGGGCGGCCCTGACTACATTCTTCTGCATATGCAGGCGAAGACTACTTCTGAAATGTATTAATAAACCTCCGATTGGAGGCGGGAACAGCAACTTGGTTGCTGTTCCTTTTTTATTGGATATTCAGGACTTTGAAGTATATGATGAAAATAAGCCTATAGATTGGAGTGATGCGAAAATGCCAAACAAAGCTTTGATTAATATCGATTACACAAATGATTTTGTAGCGGAAGGCGGTGCCCTGACATGCGGTAAGCCTGGACAGCTGCTGGAAAAGAAGATCGCGGACCTTACAGGAGAGTTTATCGCGAGTGGGCATTTCACTGTTTTTGCCATTGATGTTCATGATGAAGGAGACATCCATCACCCAGAAACAAAATTATTTCCGCCGCATAATATCAGGAACACGGAGGGAAGAAATCTGTACGGTTTATTGCAGCAGATTTATGAAACAAACAAAGACGCTGAAAATGTTTATTTCATGGACAAAACAAGATATTCTGCATTTGCAGGAACCGATCTCGAGATAAAACTGAGGGAACGCGGTGTTGAGGAGGTGCACCTGGTCGGTGTATGCACAGACATTTGCGTGCTTCATACAGCAGTCGATGCTTATAATAAAGGGTTTAAAATAGTGATTTATAATGATGCTGTTGCTTCATTTGATCAGGAGGGTCATCAGTGGGCCTTAAGGCATTTTGCAAATACGCTTGGAGCAGAAGTAATTTAATGATTCCTGCTTTGTAATTAAGCCGGCAACACAAAATATTGATTCCCGGCTCAAGCCTGTAATTGTATGGATAAACGACAGACATACAAAAAACCCTCTCCACAAAGGAAGAGGGTTGCTGCAATTAATTTTTAAGGACAGACTTATATTGATTGTACTGCTCCTGAACTTCCTTTGAAGGTGCTTTATCCAGAAGGCTGACGATGATGATCGCTAGACCTGCAAATAGGAAGCCGGGCGCCAATTCATACAAATCAAACAGTCCGCCGGTAAGCTGTGCCCAAACAATTACTGTTACGGCACCAACAATAATGCCGGCAAGGGCGCCATTCCGTGTCATTCGCTTCCAGAACAGGCTCAGGATGATAACTGGCCCGAAGGCTGCACCAAATCCCGCCCAAGCATAACTGACAAGTTCCAACACCTTGCTTTCTGGGTTATACCCTAAGAAGATGGCAATAATGGCAATGCCCAGTACAGCAATTCTGCCAACAATCATTTCTTCCTTTTTGGAAGCATTTCTTCTGAAGATGGATTTATAAAAATCCTGCGCCAGTGCACTTGAAGAAACGAGCAATTGAGAGTCAACTGTGCTCATGATTGCTGAGAGAATGGCTGCTAATAAGAATCCAGCTACCCATGGATTGAATAGTACCTGTGAAAACATGATGAATACTGTTTCAGAATTGGCAAGCGGTGCATCTGCAAAATAGGCGATGCCGGCAAACCCTACAAACAGAGCTCCAAATAACGAAAGAACCATCCACGTCATACCGATCAAGCGGGCTTTTGGAACGTCGTTGGTTGATTTTAATCCCATAAAGCGGACAAGGATATGCGGCTGTCCAAAGTAGCCAAGCCCCCATGCCAGCAGGGAAACTACGCCAACAAAAGTGGCTCCTGAAGCAACATCTAAATGTGTTGGATCTATCGCGCTGATCTGATCTAGTGTTTCATTCCAACCGCCAAGCTCCTGAATCGCTGTAATCGGAATGATAATCAAGGCTAAGAACATTAAAATGCCTTGAATAAAGTCTGTCCAGCTGGCTGCAAGGAAGCCGCCAAATAATGTGTATGACAAAATGACAGCAGCTCCGACCCAAAGAGCGAGTGTATAATCCATCCCGAATGAATTTTCTAATAGAATGGCACCGCCGACCAGGCTGGAAGAAGTATAGAAAGTGAAAAAGACTAATATGACGATTGCAGAAACTACCCGCAGCAATTTTGAAGTATCATGGAACCGGTTTTCAAAATACCCGGGAACTGTAATCGAATCGTTGGCTACTTCTGTGTAGACACGCAGTGGCTTAGCAACAAACTGCCAATTCAGATAGGCACCGGCTGCCAGACCGATAGGAAGCCATATTTCACCCATACCGCCTAAGTAAACAGCTCCAGGCAATCCCAGCATTAACCATCCGCTCATATCAGAAGCTCCGGCACTCAAGGCTGCAACTCCAGCTCCAAGCCCTCGTCCGCCTAAAACATAATCAGATAAATCTTTAGTCATTCTGGCTGCAAGCACGCCAATCAGCAGCATGCCGACCAGATAAACAATAATGGCAATTAAAGTTGGTATATTTATATCCATACTTATTTATCCTCTCCTTTCAACAAAATATGAGATGCCTGATAGTACGATCAATAATGGCATTGGAATAAGAAGCCAAAGCCACGTCGCCATAGTGAAATCCATATGTTCACCCCCATTTTTCTATTTATGTCCCCATTAAAACATACGTGGAAAAGTTCCTTTTATACAGTAACATGCAGTTTTGTGTTTGTGGAAAAATCGGTTTGGGGAATGGTCCACTTTGAAAAGACGTTTATTATCATAACATAATAAAGGTTGAGGGACAAAAAACCTTGTAAGCTATAAAGATACGAATGTATAAAAATACGTTATTTCGCATTAATTTGCTGTTATATCACATATATCAACATATCTATTCATCTAAATTTATAAAATTAAGTTGGCGAAAAGAGCTATTTTATTGGATAGATTAGAGAATTAGCGGTAAATTTTGAAAATTTTTTTAAAAAAGGGTTCCCATTAAGAAATCTCTGTTATATAATACAAAACATAGATTATCAATTGTTTTATAACAACTTAGACTTATATCATAACAGCTAATAATTTAATGCCTGTTGTGATACAGAAATGCAGTGCAACTGGGATTTTGCTCAAATGATGATTTTCTAAATTAAAAGGAGGATTTAATCAAATGGCAGATGAAAGAGTGCGTCAGTTACAGGAAAGCTGGGAAATGGATGAACGCTGGAATGGAGTAGAAAGACCGTATACGGCTGAGGAAGTCATTAAATTAAGAGGGTCAATTGATATTGAACATACATTAGCGCGCCGTGGTGCAGAGAAGCTGTGGAAGCTTGTGAATGAAGAAGACTTCGTCAATGCATTAGGGGCGTTAACGGGAAACCAGGCTGTCCAGCAGGTTAAGGCAGGGCTGAAGGCCATATACTTAAGCGGCTGGCAGGTTGCTGCAGATGCGAATCTGTCCGGAAATATGTACCCGGACCAAAGTCTATATCCGGCCAACAGTGTTCCGAGTGTTGTAAAACGAATTAATCAGGCCCTTCAGCGAGCTGACCAGATTCATCATATGGAAGGGGATCATTCCATTGACTGGTTCGCTCCGATTGTAGCAGATGCGGAAGCAGGATTCGGCGGCCAGCTTAATGTATTTGAACTTATGAAAGGCATGATTGAATCGGGTGCCGGCGGAGTACACTTTGAGGACCAGCTATCTTCTGAGAAGAAATGCGGCCACCTTGGCGGAAAGGTTTTACTGCCTACCCAGACTGCTGTTAAGAATTTAATTTCTGCAAGATTGGCAGCGGATGTTATGGGCGTGCCGACTGTCATTGTCGCACGGACTGATGCCAACGCTGCAGACTTAATAACCAGCGATGTGGACCCTTGTGATTCACCTTTCATTACTGGGGAACGCACACCTGAAGGTTTCTTCCGTACAAAGGCAGGTCTTGACCAAGCGATCGCTCGGGGATTGGCGTATGCTCCTTATGCAGACCTGGTATGGTGTGAAACATCAGAACCGGATCTTGATGAAGCGAGACGCTTTGCTGAAGCAATCCATGAAAAATTCCCTGGCAAGCTGTTAGCGTATAATTGCTCTCCTTCATTCAATTGGAAGAAAAAGCTCGATGACGAAACGATTGCAAAATTCCAGGTTGAGCTCGGCAAAATGGGCTATAAGTTCCAGTTTGTTACTTTGGCAGGATTCCATGCGCTAAACCATAGCATGTTTGAACTGGCTCGCGGCTATAAAGACCGCGGAATGGCAGCGTACTCTGAACTGCAGCAGGCCGAGTTTGCCAGCGAAACACATGGCTACACGGCGACAAGACATCAGCGTGAAGTGGGTACCGGCTATTTTGACCAGGTTTCCATGGTCATTACTGGAGGAACATCCTCGACAACTGCTTTGAAAGGATCCACTGAGGAAGAACAGTTTACTGAAAAGCAGGAAGCTTAAATTCTACCCGTATGTAAACTTGATTTCTTACCTGTATATTCTCCTATTTTGAACCTCTCTTCCTGGAAGGGGGGTATTTTTTTGCTTAAGGGGCAAGCACAGTACATGCTGCAAAAACATACATATTATATAGGCGAAATTTGAAATAGGACGTAATACTGAATACAATGGAAGCATTGAGTCATATAAGGATGGAGGATGTACAATTGGCTGAAAATATAGATGATTATCTTCAACAGGGGATTCATGGACAAAAGCAGACCAAGCCTGATGAACGCCGCAAGTTTCTTGGCTCGCTTCGGGAGAGGGTGGTCATTGCCTTGAAGCAGCCGCAGATAAGGGAAGATGGAATCTATCCGCAGGTGGAAGAGGCCCTTAAAGCCAACAGCAAGGCTCATCTTTATCTAAATGGGAATATGAGCTACTCCTATTTATCAAAATATATAAAGCTTGCCTCAACCTATAAGGTCGAATATACAATCGTCACCAATAAAGATCATAATTCAGAGATCGGGCTGGTTCTAGCCTATGACTATGCGATTGATAAACCGGAAATTTTCGTGGAGAGGAAAACGGTCAAAGCAGAAGCAAAAAAAGAAAAAAAGCGCGGCCTATTTGCCAAACTATTCAAGCGGAAATGAGCAGCGTCTTCAGCGCTGCTCTATTTTGAGAGGAAAGCACCACAATACCGGCCGAAATACGGGATTTACCGGCCAAAATTCAGCACTTACCGGCCCATGCGAGGTGTTCCACTATCTATTCGAAGGCCCTTCAGGTACAGATGGGGATCCAAATCAGGACCTTCAATCACAATTGCAGTCATGCCAAGGTAAGAGCCTGATTCATGTTCCTCACCTTCAGACCAATAAACAGCGGTTCCTTTTTGGACTGCAATTTGCTCACCGCCAGCAGTTTTAACCCATCCTTCGCCGTCAACGATGAGAAATAGCTGGGGACAAGCTGCCGGATGCATGCCTAAAACACTATTATCCTTCAGGTGGATACACCCAACTGTAGCTGTTTTGTTTCGGATAATCGGGGTGATGCTGGCATTGTGGCTGCTGAATTGGGCAATTTCCCTGCTGACATCCAAATCAAATCGGAAAAATTCCATAATCGCACCTCCTGTATTTATTACCGCAACCCCCATTTATTCGGTTTCGCTTTTCATTTATCCTCTAAAAAGAGAAGCAAACACACAATTCACTGAACTCATGGTAAAATAAGCAGAAGATTGCTAAGCCAGCTGGCGTGCGCGTATTGCTTTAACGCGCGAAAGTTTGGTATGATCATAATAATTGTGCATTGACAGTATTCAATTTTTGGAGGTGGCATTAATGTCGAGAATTTCAATAGATCAGGTTAAGCATGTTGCACACCTGGCGCGACTTGCAATGACTGAGGAAGAAGCTGTTGCATACACCGAACAGCTGGACAAGATGATTTCATTTGCCGAACTGCTGAATGAGCTTGATACAGACCATGTTGAACCAACATCCCATGTTCTTGATATGAAGAATGTATTGAGAGAAGATAAGGCAAATAAGGGGCTTCCACAGGAAGAAGTTCTGAAAAATGCGCCGGAACATCAGGATGGCTATATAAAAGTGCCGTCTATTATTGAATAGGGAGGGGAAAATGGTGAGTTTATTTGACCATAAGGTATCGGAACTTCATCAGCTTTTACATAAGAAAGAAATCACGGTTACCGACCTTGTCAGCGAATCGTACAAGCGAATCGGTGAAGTTGAAGATAAAGTACAGGCTTTCTTGACGCTTGATGAAGAAAAAGCCCGTGAAGCAGCTAAAAGAATGGATGGGAAAATTGGAACAGACGAGGCAAAAGGCCTTTTGTTCGGTATGCCAATCGGCGTGAAGGATAACATCGTAACGAAGGGGCTGCGCACCACCAGTGCGAGTAAAATCCTTGAAAACTTTGATCCGATTTATGATGCGACTGCTGCATCCAAATTACATAATGCTGAAACCATTACAATCGGTAAACTGAATATGGATGAATTTGCAATGGGATCATCCAATGAAAACTCAGGCTTTCAAGTAACCCGAAACCCATGGAATCTAGAAAGAGTTCCCGGAGGATCTTCCGGTGGTTCTGCTGCTTCTGTTGCAGCCGGTGAAGTTTTATTTTCTCTTGGATCAGACACAGGCGGCTCAATCAGACAGCCTGCTTCTTATTGCGGAGTTGTTGGGTTAAAGCCTACATATGGAAGAGTATCAAGATTCGGACTGATCGCGTTTGCCTCATCTCTGGACCAAATCGGGCCAATTACACGGACCGTTGAAGATAACGCATATCTGCTTCAGGCAATTTCAGGTGTGGATCCTATGGATTCTACTTCAGCAAATGTTGAGGTCCCAAGCTATGCGGAAAGCTTGACTGGGGATGTAAAGGGGCTGAGAATTGCCGTACCGAAAGAGTATTTGGCTGAAGGTGTGAATGAAGAGGTGCGCCAGTCAGTACTGGACGCCCTGAAAGTGTTAGAAAAACTTGGGGCAACATGGGAGGAAGTTTCCCTGCCGCATTCGAAATATGCACTGGCAACGTATTATCTGCTGTCCTCCTCTGAGGCATCGGCAAACCTGGCACGCTTTGATGGCGTACGCTATGGCTATAGAACAGCAGATCCTGAGAATTTAATCGATTTATACAAAAAGACCCGTGCAGAAGGCTTTGGTGATGAAGTGAAACGCCGCATCATGCTTGGCACATTCGCCTTAAGTTCAGGCTATTATGATGCTTACTATAAAAAGGCACAAAAGGTGCGTACACTGATTAAACAAGACTTTGAAAATGTTTTTGAAAAATATGATGTCATTATTGGACCGACAGCACCAACTCCTGCCTTTAAGATTGGTGAAAATACATCTGATCCGCTGACAATGTACGCAAATGATATTCTGACAATTCCAGTAAACCTTGCCGGCGTACCTGGAATCAGCGTACCTTGCGGATTCGCGGATGGATTGCCGCTTGGCCTTCAGATTATCGGAAAGCATTTTGATGAAAGCACTGTTTACCGCGTAGCGCATGCTTTTGAGCAGGCTACAGAATTCCATAAGCAAAAACCGGGACTGTAAGGGGGGGGAATCATGAAATACGAAACGGTTATTGGACTTGAAGTACACGTTGAGCTAAAAACAGATTCAAAAATATTCTCGGCAAGCCCAAACCATTTTGGGGCAGAGCCTAACTCCAACACAACGGTCGTCGATCTTGGCTACCCTGGAGTGCTTCCTGTCATTAATAAAAAGGCAGTTGAATTCGGAATGAAAGCTGCGATGGCACTGAATTGTGAAATTGCACCTGTCACCAAATTTGACCGGAAGAATTATTTTTACCCGGATAACCCAAAAGCCTACCAGATTTCGCAATTCGATAAGCCAATTGGAGAGCATGGCTGGATTGAGATCGAAGTCGACGGCTATAAGAAAAAAATCGGCATTACGCGAATCCATCTTGAAGAAGATGCAGGAAAACTTTCTCATGCTAAAGGATATTCTCTTGTAGACTATAACCGCCAGGGTACCCCGCTGATTGAGATTGTGTCTGAGCCGGATATCCGCACGCCAAATGAAGCATACGCATATCTCGAGAAGTTAAAGTCCATCATCCAGTATACAGGCGTTTCTGACTGTAAAATGGAGGAGGGTTCACTTCGCTGTGATGCGAATATCTCCCTTCGTCCTGTGGGCCAGGAGGAATTTGGCACAAAGACAGAGCTTAAGAACCTGAACTCCTTTAACTTTGTCCGCAAAGGACTGGAGTATGAGGAGAAACGACAGGAAGAGATTTTAAGTTCAGGCGGTACAATCCAGCAGGAAACATTGCGCTATGATGAAGCAACCAATACAACCATTCTAATGAGGGTAAAAGAGGGTTCGGATGATTATCGTTATTTCCCTGAGCCTGATTTGCTTGATATCCATATTGATGAAGAGTGGAAAGAGCGCATTCGTGCTGAGATCCCTGAGCTTCCGGACCAAAGAAAGAACCGCTATATTGAAGAACTTGGGCTTCCTGCTTATGATGCAGCTGTCCTGACAGTCACGAAAGAAACATCCGATTTCTTTGAAGCGGCTGTCCAAGCAGGAGCTGACGCAAAGCAGGCTTCCAACTGGGTGATGGGTGAACTGTCAGCATACCTGAATGCTGAACAAAAAGAGCTGACAGATATAGCTCTGACACCAGAGGGACTTGCCGGCATGATTAAACTGATAGAAAATGGCACCATCTCTTCCAAAATTGCCAAAACCGTTTTCAAAGAACTGGTTGAAAATGGCGGAGATCCGGAAACAATCGTAAAAGAAAAAGGCCTGGTTCAGATTTCGGACGAAGGTGCACTTCTTAAGATTATCGGAGAAACGCTTGATGCGAATCCGCAATCGATTGAGGATTTCAAAAATGGAAAACAAAAAGCGATCGGCTTCCTTGTCGGCCAAATCATGAAAGCCACAAAAGGACAGGCCAACCCGCCGCTTGTCAACAAATTATTGCAGCAGGAAATTCAGAAAAGATAGCTATTTATCGGGGTATGAAATCATTCGGTTTCATGCCCCTTTTTTGTTTGAAGAAAACGGTCTTTCGACAAATACCCCTATTATTTCCCAGGAAAAGCTATATTTTACATGTCCTTCAGCGTTATAATTACAGGTATGAAATCTAAAAAAACCAGGTGATTAGAAATGGCCATTTTAAAAATAACAAATTTAGAAGAGCATGATGAGCATACAGTTGTATTTCCTCCATTTAGTCTGGAGATCTCTGCGGGCGAGGCCGCAGCAGTTCATACAAATACAAATGTAAGGAACGTATTATTGAGTATGTTCATGGGGACAATGCCGATTTCCAATGGAGAAATAAGGGTTAATGAAATTAGTGCGGCGATAGACAAACGCAAATTCTTGACGGGCATTGGAATCTTCTCTTTAAATGACGGGTTATATGAAAGATTAACGGCGAAGGAAAACTTCTCTTTTTATAAGAACCTATATGGATCGGAAATATCAATAGAAGAAGGGCTGCGTGCTGTTCAGCTGGATGCAGAGCGAAATCAGCAGGTTAGAAAGTTATCCTATTCACAAAAAAGACGAGTCCATTTTGGCCGTATGCTTTTTCAGAACCCTGCATTGTTTATTTTTGAAGAGCCAGACCAAAATATTGATTTGGAAACAAAGCGTGTTTTCATAAAATTGATAAGGAAACTTAATCAAAATGGGAAAGGTGTTTTAATACTAACTGGTAATTTGGAGAGTGCGCTTGCAGTGACCAACAAGGTTTATAGGCTTGGTGAAACCGGTCTGCAGGAGCTTGACGTTTTACAGGATGAACCGGATACAGCGGTGCAGGAACAGCATGCCGGTCTGCTGAGTGAAGAAACGCCAGCGGTACAGCCTGTTCGCTTCGAAAAAGTCCCTACAAAAGTGAACGATAAAATCGTATTATTCGACCCGCCTGAAATTGATTACATTGAAAGCAGCGATGGCCAATCCAATATTTTTATTAAAGGTGAAGTGTATCCAAGTGTATTTACTCTGGCAGAGCTGGAAAGAAAACTGCACCCCTATGGCTTCTTCAGATGCCACCGCTCTTA
This sequence comes from Cytobacillus sp. Bac17, assembly GCF_024519925.1. Taxonomy (NCBI): domain Bacteria; kingdom Bacillati; phylum Bacillota; class Bacilli; order Caryophanales; family Bacillaceae; genus Cytobacillus; species Cytobacillus sp. Bac17. Next base: position 9,887 of record NZ_JALJRC010000016.1, read on the forward strand.
TATTGTTAATCTGCAGAAGGTCCGGGAGGTCGTGACGTGGACAAGGAATAGTTTTACACTGGTGCTCAATGATGCTTCTAAATCATCAATCCCTTTATCAAAAGGGAAAATGACGGAGTTAAAAGAAATGCTGGGGTTAAAGTAAGCTCCATTCCACTTCTGTATTGCTCCATTCAGCCTCTGTATTGCTCTTTTTATCTGGAATATAATGTGGGGGTTTTCTTTATGAATTAAGATGAATGCATAAGAAAACAAACCGCATGGAGGATGAAAATGGAGAATATCATTGAAGTCAAATCATTGGCCAAATACTTTTCAGATCAGCCAGCACTGGAAAATGTATCATTTAAAGTAAAAAAGGGAGAGACTTTCGGGTTTTTAGGGCCAAGCGGATCCGGCAAAACAACTACCATAAAAATTCTAACCGCTCAATTAGCCCAGACAGATGGGGAGGCTTTAGTATTTGGGGTAAATGCTTCCAATCTGAAGAAAGAAGAATACCGTAAGAAAATCGGAATCCTGACTGATAATAGCGGTTTATATAGCCGTTTAACAATTTATGATAATTTAAAGCTGTACTGTGATCTTTATGATGTACCGGATAAGAGGATTGATGAAGTTCTGGGCATGGTCAATTTAATAGATGATAAGAAGAAGGCTGTTTCTAAACTATCAAAAGGGATGACTCAGCGTGTGACACTGGCACGGGCATTCTTGCATCAGCCTGAGCTGCTGTTTCTTGATGAACCGACTTCAGCACTTGATCCAGTAAATACAAAACATATTTATAAAGGCTTAAAAGACTTAAAAGAAAAAGGAACCACGATCTTTTTGACCACACACGATATGAATGAGGCTGAAACGCTATGTGACCGCGTTGCGTTCTTAAATAATGGGGCTATTCAATTGCTGGATTCACCTAAAGCGCTTCGCCGAAAATTTGCCGATCATACATTGACTGTTGAGCTGACCGATGGGAGCAAAGTAATTGTCGATAAAGGACCGGGCGGAGCACAAACTGTGTATGATTACATGTCTGGAAATAAAATTGTTTCCATCTATTCGAACGAACCGACTTTAGGGGATATTTTTGTAGAAGTAACAGGGAGGAAATTAGCATGACTTTTTCAATGAAACGATCTATGGCCATCTTATATAAGGATTATAAAGATGTTTCGAAAAATTTATATGTTTCTACTACCGTCTTCCTGCCCCTTGTTATGGCCGCGATTTATGGACGCATGGGTATTGAGGCAATCGATGCACATTATATGGTCATCAATATGATTTTTAGTTTAGTAGCAGCCTATGTGCAGTGCTCACTAATTGCAGAGGAAAAAGAAAAAAATACATTAAGGGGACTTATGCTGTCTCCTGCAAGTACCCTGGAGATATTATTCGGGAAAAGTTTATTGAGCTTTATTAGCACCATTACCGTTATCATTATAGCTGCATTTTTAACTGGTTATAATCCTGATAATGTAATAATAGTTGGTATGGCTATTATTCTGTCTGCTGTCTTTTATATTGGAATTGGCACATTACTTGGATTGTTGACAAAATCCGTAATGGAAGCATCGGTTGTTATTTTGCCCATTATGATGATTTTTTCCTTTGGCTCGTTCTTGACCCCTTTTATAGATAAATATCCAGTTTTAATATTTATTGAGTACTTGCCAAATCTGCAGCTCATTGACTTGGCTAATCAGGTTGAAGCGGGGGCTGGCCTATCGGATGTATGGTCCCATCTGGCGGCAATAATTGTATGGACTGCTGCTGTGTTTGCTCTAGTGGCCGCCGTATACAAAAAACGAATGATGGATTGATGACAAGGCCGGCCGCTTTTCGCCGGCCTTCGTTTTTTGCCGACAGCCTCTTTGTCTAATTTCCCAGGAAAAGATGTTTTTCTGCAAAATTCGCCAGCAGTAATCAGAAGGAATGCTGGGGAGCCATACAGAATTAGTAATTAGTCATTTAGAAAAAAGGAGTGTTGATTAATGGAATTACTGGATTGGTTCCAAAAAGGGCTGAGTCTGCATGAATACATAGGGGGAATGAAAGTAAATAAAGATGAAATGATGGGCATTTACGATCGTTTTTCTTTATCAGATAAAGAGAAAGCAAGATTGGCAGAATTTAAGGACACTGGCATGAAAGTGATTGTACTCACTGAAGATTGGTGCGGAGATGCGATGCTGAATAATCCGATTCTGCTGAAAATCGCAGAGGAAGCAGGGATGGAAGTCCGTTTTATTTTAAGGGATCAGAATCTTGAGCTGATGGATCAATATTTGACTAACGGAACATCCAGAGCAATACCGATTTATATTTTTATAGATGAGGCGGGGAAGGAAAAAGCTGTTTGGGGACCTCGTGCCAAACAGGTTCAGGAAATGGTTGATGATGGAAGAAGTAAGCTCCCCGCACAGAATGCGGAAGACTTTAAGGACAAACAAATGAGCATGTACAGGAGACTAACTGCTTCCTATCAGGAGGATTCTAAGATCTGGCAATTTGTTGCTGATAGTATAGTAGATGCTATTGTTTCGGGGAAATAAAGGCGGAAGGATGTTTTAAATGGGCTGGAACCAGAATTCCATAACAGCGATGCTGGATATAAAATATCCTATTTTCCAGGCTCCTATGGCTGGAGGGATGACAACGCCGCAATTAATCAGCGGGGTATCCAATAGTGGAGGACTTGGAAATATGGGCGCAGGCTATATGAGTTCAGATGAAATAAGGAACGATATAAAACGGATTCGAAATCTGACAGATAAGCCATTTGGCGTTAATCTCTTTGTTCCGGATAGTGAGGCTTCGGCGGATGCAGAGGAAATCAGCAGCATGGAGGATGTACTCGCCGGATACAGCAGTGAGCTGGGTATGAAGGAAAAACCTTCTCTGCCAGAAAAGAATTATGCTGCTTTATACAGAAAACAGCTTGATGTTTTGATGGAGGAACAGGTGCCTGTTTGCAGCTTTACATTTGGCATTCCTGAATCTGCCATTATTTCTGAATTAAAGAAACAGGGTACGATTATTATTGGAACCGCAACCAATGTAAAAGAAGCAGTGGAATGGGAAGAGGCTGGCGCAGATGTGATTATTGCTCAGGGGGTTGAAGCCGGGGGGCACCGTGGAACTTTCGGCAGCGAAGAAAGCGGGCTTATTGGTTCCATGGCCCTAATACCACAGGTAGCAGATGCGGTCAGTTGTCCCGTGGCTGCTGCAGGGGGAATAATGGATTCCCGCGGCATTGCTGCTGCTATGATGCTTGGCGCAGCAGGAGTCCAGCTGGGAACTGCTTTTCTTACATGCAGGGAAAGCGGAGCTCACTCACTGTACAAACATGCACTATTAAATGCAAGGGAAGATCAGACAGCTGTGACGAAAGCATTTTCCGGAAAGCTTGCAAGAGGAATTCGCAACAGGTTCATGGAAGAGATGAAAGGTCTGCAGACATTGCCTTATCCATTACAGAATGATATGACAGCCCCTATCCGAAAACAGGCAGCCAAGCTGGAGCAGCCGGAGTTTATGTCATTATGGGCCGGACAGGGAGTGACACTGGCTGAAGAAGTAACAGTGAAGGAACTAATGATAAAACTTGTTATGGGGACAGAAACTTTATTGGATAAGTAAAAAGCAGTGCCCAGTGCGGCACTGCTTTGTCTTATTTGCCAGCCAATACGTTAGTAAGCGGCGGTACAATCTGCTTTTTGCGTGACACAACGCCCTTTAATACGGCACTGTTGTTTTCAAGTGTTACATCATAAGCTTTTTCAACTGCTGCAGCTTCTTTGCCCAGAGAAATGGCAACTGAGTCGTTGTTAAGGATGTCAGTTAAAACAAAAACAAAAAGGTCAAGCTCTTTATTATTGATATTTTCAGTAATGGCAGCTTCCAATTCTTCCTGGCGGCTTAATACGTCATTTAGGTCCACGGCATTAACCTGTGCGATTTCTGTTTTATAGCTGCCCATTTGGAATTCCTTAGCATCAAGGGAGATTAGCTCTTTCACGCTCTTCTTGCTTAAATCTGCTCCTGCTTTAAGCATTTCCAGACCATACTCTTCAACGTTTACTCCCGCGATTTCAGCAAGCTCGCGTGCTGCTGAAACGTCCTGATCTGTGCATGTTGGAGATTTGAACAGCAAAGAATCGGAAATGATGGCCGAAAGCATTAAACCAGCTGTTTCCTTGCTGATTTCTACACCGTTTTCCTTGTACATTTTGTTCAAAATAGTTGCTGTGCAGCCAACAGGCTCTGCGCGGTAGTAAAGCGGATCGCTTGTTTCAAAGTTCGCTATGCGGTGGTGGTCAATAACCTCAAGGATTTTCACATCTCTGATATCATCAGCACTTTGCTGGAACTCATTATGGTCTACAAGGATTACTTCGCTTGCTTCTTTGGAAACTGCCTCAACAAGACGGGGAGCTTCAGCTTTAAAATAATTTAAAGCATATTGTGTTTCCTCATTTACCTGGCCCAGGCGGATTGGCTCAGCATCAACGCCTAATTTGTTTTTTAATTCTGCATAAGCAAGTGCTGAACAGATTGAGTCAGTGTCTGGGTTTTTGTGTCCGAATACAAATACTTTTGACATAAATCCTACTCCTTCTATATGTAATGTTGGTTTTGGCATGCTGTTATTTTACCATATTTCTAATGTAATGGCGGTACAGGGAAAAATCAAATTTTGTTTTTTCAATTGTTAGAGGAAGCTTGGATGTTTTGGAGAAATTAAATAAGAATAGTAAGGGGGAGACATACATGGGGAAAGTAGCCATAATTTCTGATATTCATGGGAATATCACAGCTCTGGAGGCGGTGCTGGACAATATCCGCGAACGCGGAATAGAGATTATTTTCTGCCTAGGTGATTTAATAGGAAAGGGGCCAAACTCCCTTAAAGCCGTTGAACGGATAAAAGAAACCTGTGAAGTGGTCCTCCTTGGAAACTGGGATGATTTCATGCAGAAGCCGCTGGACTTTGAAGAGGGCAGATGGCATCAGAGACAGCTTGGGGAAGAGGCGTTAGCCTATTTGGGAACTCTGCCATTCCATCACGATTTTTATATGAGCGGCAAATATGTCAGGCTCTACCATGCTTCCGCTAAAAGCATTTATCATCGGGTTGTACCGATGCGGGATTCTTATGAAGAAAAGCTGGCTATGTTTGAGAATACAGAAAATATTAATGCCGGAGAGGACGGGCTAATTCCGGATGTTGTCGGCTATGGTGATATTCATGCTGCTTTGATTGAACCGGTCCATCCGCATAGGACGCTTTTCAATGCAGGAAGCGTTGGGAATTCCCTGGATATTCCTCAGGCAACCTATGCAATTTTGCATGGGGAATACTTATCGAAAGAGGCTGGGCCTTTCTCAATCGAAATTGTCCGGATTCCTTATGATATTGAAAAGGAAATAAGCATTGCCAAGGATATGGGTATGCCTAATATTGAGGCCTATGCGCTTGAGCTGCGCGAAGCGAAATATAGGGGGGCTCCTAAGAAAGTATAATCAACTGATAAGACAGACTAAAATAACCTGTACGCACATTAATAAAATTATCCGCACTTAAAACAAGGCTATGAGCACATAAAAATTTTTATCCGCAGAAATTAACGATACAGATAATTTGTACACATTTAACTCAAAAAAGCTGACTTCCCAATGAGGAGTCAGCTTTTTCCGTTATTAAAAGATTTTCCTGCCTTTTTTGGACAGTGCATAATAAATGCCGTGCTGCAGGTTTGTGAAGCAGTTAAATTTAGAAAGGTTAAAATTAGTTTCCGTAATCTTTGTGCCAAGTTCTGGTGAAATGCCAACCAGAATGGTTTCGGTGCCAATCAGGTTAGCTGCAGCGGCCAACTTGCTTAAGAATTCGACAGTGTAGGAGCTGATGGACTGATTTAACCCGGTTAAGTCCAGGATCAGACAATCTGCCTGGTGCTTCGGAAGGCTGTGGAGAGTTTTATCCACGAGTTCTTCAGAGCGGAATTCATCGTATCTTCCCAATAGAGGGACAACAACGATTCCATCCAGGACTGGAATAACCGGTGAAGAGATTTCTTTAACAAGCTGCTTTAATTCAATCGTCCGGTCCTCCACTAATTTTTCAAGCTCGCTGATTTTTTTTGATTCCTCTCGCCTTGCCAAAGCGTGTATATTTTCCTCAACAGTAACGCTTGAAGGGAAGTAATCCAGCTCTGTATAATCCTGTCCGGCCAACTGGTCAGCTGCTTTTTTATACCAAAGGCTTGTGCCAAACACAGCGGAAAAGATTCCTGCAAAATGTCCCGGCAGGAATGTTCCAGACTCGTTTTTCCCTTGTTCTTTGTTAATCTTATATTCCCAGCTGTCAATTGCTCTGACCCTGGCGGTTTTCGCAGCGGGATCTAAATCAGTGATTATGAATTTCCCCCAGCCGGCAGAAGCATATATTCTGGGTATGATATTAGCCACTTCTTCTATCGGAAGTTTTAAATCCTTGAAGAATTCCCCTACTACCATTCCCTGCCTGAAGCCGGTGGTCTCAAGTACAAGGCTGGATGTTTCTTTTCCAGAGATCTCTTCAATCGTATCGAAGAAGCTTTTCATGGCAGATTTTATCCAAAATAGGACCGCATCATCGCCTTCAAAATTAAACAGACCTTTTTCAAGGTCCCAATTAAAATCAAAACCATCAATTTTTGTTTCAAGCACTAGGCTATTTTCTGTCATACCATTACCCCCTGATATTGATATGTATAGTTAAGTAACTTTTTATTTGTCTAGTAAGTAACCAATGTTATATACCCTTAACTTCAAACCTTAAACCTATTTTAGAATATTATCTGCGTCTGTTTATATTCAATTTTTTTGACTTTTCATTTACATAAGCGTACATAATATCTTTCTCATTCAAATTGTTTTGCCGCAGCTGCTCTAAAAGCCAATCTTTAGTCTGTCCCAGCAGCTCGAGATTACGCGCCTGAATCCTCCCATCCACAATAACCGCAATAGGGAGGCCCTCATCCTGAATGGAGATATTTAAATGTTCGACGGTAACAGGCGTATTGGCCACTTTCGGTATGATGCTCACTTCACCGATAGGCTCGAGAATGGCGTAATCCACATCCGCAATTTTTGGATAGCCTTTGCTTCTTAGGATAGACAGCAGCTGAGTCATGGAAAGGTGGGATTTTTCCAGATTGTCTTCCAGGATTTCCCCGTTTTTAATCAGCATTGTCGGTTCCCCAAGAAAAAATCGGTTGCCAATTTGGTTTAAAGTCAAATAGGAAAAGAGAATATGAAGTCCTACAAGAATCGCCAATGCTGCTAATGTCGGCCAATATTCTGTGCTAATAAGAGGCTCAGAGGCAACTGTACCAACAATAATGATGGCGACGAGGTCGTAAGGAGTCATCTGGATAATTGTCGACTTGCCCATCAGTCTCATAATCATGATTGTGATTAAGTAAAGACTTAATATTTTTAAGATCAAAAACATATAGAAGCTCCTTTGACTGCACTTTTATTCAAAGGATTTGCTTAATGAACGGCTTTCATGTGAGAAATAATAAAAAAAGCCCGAATGCAGGATCAGGGCTTCGATTAGGCTCGTTTTTTTTGGTCTCTAGGAGGGATGCGGTCATTTTTCAGGCGCTTATCATTGATTTTAGGCTCATTTTTATCAATGAAGTTTTTAATATTCGAACGGTGAAGGAAAATCAAAAATAATAGGAAAATAGAAAAGATAAGTTCATGTTCAGTGCCTTCGGTAAATAAGGAATAGATAAGTAAAGATGCACCCACCGATAAAGAGCCAAAAAATACATACTTCGTTCTGTAAATGACTGCGACAAAACAAATGTAGGCGATCAAAAACATCCATATATTTGCTAAAAGCAATACACCTGCCGTGGTTGCAATGGCTTTCCCTCCGCGGAATCCTGCAAAGATCGGAAAGCAGTGGCCTGCTACTGCAACCATCCCAGCCATTAACGGATCGGTCTCAGCGTTCAGAATGACAGGCAATGCTGCAGCTGCTGCTCCCTTGCCCACATCCACCAGCAGAACCACGATAGCTGCATTTTTGCCCAGTACCCTTAGTGTATTAGTCGCACCAGGATTATTGCTGCCATGATCACGGATGTCGATCCCAAAGGCATATTTGCCGATCAATAAGGCTGTAGGAATTGATCCTATCAGGTACGCTGCCAAGTAAATAAGAAATGTCATCGTAACCATCCTTTTTCAATCAATATATTCAATAATGGTTTAGAGTTGTCCATTATTTAAAAATATGTTCACTGCCCTCCTCTTTGAAGTCATCGCTTACAGTTTACCATATAATGGTTTTGTTCGAAGCGGGAAATTAATCATTATTTTAATATTAAGCGATGAAAAAATATGGAAATAAAAGCTTTTTGGGGGAGATTTTTATAAAAAATGTATTGAATTATTCAATTCTCTCGATTATGATTGTTTCGGCACTCAAAAAGAAAGAATGTAATCCGAATAGATATAAGGGAAGCTGATATAACCCAGGATTTATACGATCGGCAATACCCAGCAGGATATTCTCATGCTCCTGAACGCTACGCTGTCAGGAACATTGGAAGGAGATGATTTTTCATGGATCATTTTTCATTGGAAGAATGGCGGAAATATGTGAAAAATGTGCTGTCAGAACCAGAACGTGAACTCTATGAAGATCATCTCTATATATGTGATCAATGCCTGGAAGTATACCTCGAAGCAATGGACGAGGAGGAAAATTCCCTGCCGGAAATGCCGGGGGAAGATGAGTTTACCAATCTTATTATGGCTCAAATTACAGGAGGATTTTCGGAAGAAGCGGACAAGGAACACAAAGAACTTCCCAATAAAGAATCCTGGTTTGAGCGCTGGTTTCCCATTGCATTTGCCTGCTTTATGCTGATTGGGGGATTAGTAACAATGTACCGGGATAAAAACCAAATAGATCAGGATTAACTCTTAACGGACAGTTAGGAGTTTTTTTTTGTGTGCGAAAAGTTTGAAAATTCATTTAAAAATCCTTACAATAAAAAGACTAATCAGTTTATTTTAAAAGATAAGAATATGCTTGGGGAGTGAGAAATATGGGAAGAAGGCGGGTTCCGCAGGAGATGCAAAAAAAGAACAAGAGCGTCCATCTTGAGCAATGGATCTGGGACTTGGCAGCGCAGATGCAGCCATGCCGTTCAGCAGCTATCAGAGATTTATTTCTCGCTAAAGTGAAAGAAGACCTGGTAATGGCCGGATTGGCGGAGAAAAATACAGAAATCACGAGTGAACATGCCAGCCTTTATATAGAAGAAGTTCTGAAAAGAAGTGACATCAGTCAAAAGTGCTGCTGATGTTTAATGCGCGGGAATAATTTTCTCAGAGACTAAACAAATACAATGGAGGGACAGACTTGTCGCCTATCGTATCAGAGGAATATAAGCGGAAGAAAAAGAAAGAGATCCTGGCGGGTGCATTGGCCTGCTTTGCGAAAAAAGGATTTCAGGCAGCGACCATTGATGACATTGTCGCTTATTCAGGAATCAGCAAGGGAGCTATCTATAATTATTTTAAAAGCAAGGAAGAAATCTATCTGGAGCTTTTGAATGAGCAGACAGAATCAGCTAATGCAAGACTTGCAGAGAACATTTCCAAGTTCTCTTCTGCGGAAGAGAAACTGGAATATCTTTTTGATTTGTATAGGGATATGAGCCCATTCAGCCAGGAACGAAAAGATAGAATTACTGTTCAGCTGGAATTTACGCTGCATTCCTCCAGAGATGAGAACTTGAATCGAATTCTGAACGAGCGAGGAAAGAAGTTCTTTTTGAAATTGATAACAGACATTATGGAGGAAGGGCAGGCTGCCGGGAAATTCCGTCCGGATGCAGATCCAAGCCATTTATCGGGATTATTCTGGACTTTTATGGACGGGGCAATGCTTCATAGGGTAATTAATGAAGAGTATCCATATAAATCCATTATTGACTATGTTAAGAGCCTTGTTTTGAAGGACCTGAAACAGGAATAATGCTCAATTGCATCCTGCTTAATGCGATTTCAGTTACATCTCCAAGAAATATAACTTAATTACGATACTTTTTTGCCTAATGAGGGTATAATTCATTTGTGCATCTGACCACTTGTGAAAATAGCGGGAAGTGAATAGAATAGAAACGGATGGCAGTGAATAATTGCTAAGCCGTGGACTATTCGCTATGATGTAAAAAGATGGAATAATATATAAGGATTAAGTTTAGATATTTCAATAATAGGATGATGGCTATGAAAAGAGCAAGAATTATTTATAATCCGACTTCAGGCCGGGAAATTTTTAAAAGACATTTAGCAGAGGTTCTGCAAAAGCTGGAGAGTGCAGGATATGAAACCTCATGCCATGCCACCACAGGTGAAGGAGATGCGATTAAAGCTGCACGGGCAGCTGTTGAACGCCGCTTCGATCTGGTTATTGCAGCAGGCGGCGACGGTACGATTAACGAGGTGGTAAACGGACTCGCTGAACAGGATTACCGTCCTCGCCTCGGCATTATTCCAACGGGCACAACCAATGATTTTGCCCGTGCGCTCCATATTCCAAGAGATGTGGATGCGGCTGCTGAAATCATTGTAAAAGGAGATACCATACCTGTCGATATTGGTCGCATAAATGATAAATATTTTATTAATATTGCTGGTGGCGGAAGGCTGACAGAGCTGACTTACGAGGTGCCAAGCAAGCTGAAAACCATGATTGGCCAGCTTGCCTATTATCTAAAGGGAATTGAAATGCTTCCTTCCATCCGTTCAACCGAAGTAAGCATCGAGTTTGACGGGAAAATCTTTGAAGGTGAAGTTATGCTTTTCCTTGTCGGCCTGACAAATTCAGTCGGCGGTTTTGAAAAGCTGGCGCCGGATTCCTGTATAAATGACGGGCTATTCTCCCTGCTGATATTAAAGAAAACCAATCTTGCTGATTTTATCCGGATCGCGACAATGGCTGTCCGGGGTGAGCATGTAAAAGATCCGAACGTCATCTATACACAGGCAAACCGCATCAAAGTACAGTCCAAAGAAAAAGTCCAGCTCAATCTGGACGGTGAATTTGGCGGCCTGCTTCCTGCTGAATTCGTAAACCTGTACAGGCATTTGGAAGTATTTGTCCCAATTGATCAGATTCGTGAAGAAGACCGCCCGACCGATTGGGAAAGTTCCCGCGAATAATAGGAAGTCCGCCCTCTTACAGGGCGGGCTTTTATTTGCAAAACACATGAATTTGTGAACGATGCAATTAGAATAGTATTACTGCAATTAGAAGGGTGATTCTGCAAACAGACAGGGTAAGCTTACAAATAGACTGGAAAATATGCTAATAGAGTGGCGGGTTTTTCAAATAGGCATGATAAAGGGTATACAGGTTCAAAATCCGCACCATATCTATTTCGTATTCACCCCTTTTTTGTGATACAATCTGTCTAGTCAAATAGGTCACGGAATTAAGCTGAAAAGGAAGAAAATGATGAGCAGAACATTACCGGTTCAAAAAAATGATTATATAGATGTTATATTTGAGGATTTGACCCATGAAGGGACAGGAGTTGCAAAGGTGGATGGTTATCCTCTATTTGTTCCGGATGGGCTTCCCGGTGAGAGAGCAAAGGTAAAAGTGATTAAGGTGAATAAGGGATATGGCTTTGGGCGCCTGATCGAGACATATGAAAGAAGCCCATACCGAGTAGAAGCTCCCTGCCCGATTTATAAGGAGTGCGGCGGATGTCAGCTGCAGCACCTGAGCTATGAAGGCCAGCTTCTCGCCAAGGAAAAACAGGTCAGAGATGTTCTGGAAAGAATCGGAAAACTTGAGGGCGTCAAGGTGCATCCGGTTCTCGGCATGAAGGACCCTTGGCGTTACAGAAATAAAGCGCAGGTTCCGATTGGCGAGCAGGAGGGCGGCCTGATCGGCGGATTTTACCAGCAGCGTACCCACCAGATCATCGATATGAAGGAATGTCTCATCCAGCAGGAAAAAAATGATGAGGTTGTACAAAAGGTAAAGGAAATTTGCGGACGCTATGGTGTCCGTGCTTATGATGAAGGCAGGCATAAAGGCGAGCTCCGCCACGTGATGGCGCGCTATGGGCTTGTGACAGGCGAAGTGATGATTGTCCTTGTCACAAGGACGAACGAGCTCCCGCATAAGCAAAGGATTGTGGAAGAGATTGCATCAAGCATTGAAGGTGTTAAATCCATCGTCCATAATGTGAATTCTAGGAAGACGAATGTGATCATGGGAGATGTCACACGAGTCCTCTGGGGTGAAGAAGTGATCTATGATTTTATTGGCGATATCAAATTTGCGATTTCCGCCCGCTCCTTTTATCAGGTGAACCCGGAGCAAACGAAAGTTTTATATGATAAAGCACTGGAATATGCGAATTTGAGCGGAGAAGAACAGGTTATCGATGCGTACTGCGGAATTGGCACCATTTCTCTTTTTCTGGCACAGAAAGCAAAAGAAGTGTTCGGCGTTGAAATCGTGCCGGAAGCCATTGAGGATGCGAAGCGGAATGCTGATTTAAATGGCATGACAAATGCTTCATTTGCAGTCGGGAAAGCAGAAGAAGTAATCCCTGACTGGTATAAAAAGGGGAACACCGCAGATGTGCTTGTCGTTGACCCGCCGCGAAAAGGCTGTGATGAAGCTCTGCTGAAAACCATTTTAAGCATGAAGCCAAAGAAAGTCGTCTATGTATCCTGCAACCCGGGAACGCTTGCAAGGGATCTTCGTATTCTGGAGGATGGCGGATACAGGACAATCGAAGTGCAGCCGGTGGACATGTTCCCTCAGACTATGCATTGTGAAGCAGTCGCTGGATTAGAATGGAAAGAGGGCAGCTGACCTATTGGGAAGCTGCTTTTTTAGGTTCTCTCAAGAATTCCCCTGCTTTTTTTCTTATAATTCTGTAAAATATAGTTTATAGAGTTATTAAATGGGGTGAGCTAATTGGTCAATGATTTCCCGATACTTGGCAATGATGGTGAGTCGATTTATTCCAATCCTGATGAATTACTCGATTTGTTCCTGAACTGCACTGCAGATGGGGTTGCCATCATTGATATGGAGAACCGTTTTATAAGGGTAAATCATATGTATACGGTGATTTTTGGCTATACCGAAGCGCAAGTTATTGGCAGAAAGTTTACCGAGTTTCAGAACCCTGAAGAAGTGAAGGAGATTATAAAACTGGTCAAGCTTGGGAAAGTATACAGCAATGTGATCACACAGCGCTATCATCAGGATGGTTCGGTTCTGGATATATCGGTTTCGTATTCTCCCTTCAGAAATTCCAAGGGCAAAATCATCGCCGTTTTGGCTATCTTCCGGGATATGACAGAGTTTAAAAGCATGGAGAGGGAATTAAGAAAAACCAGGGAACTGTACGATTTGATTACGATGAATACGACAGATATGATCAAAGTATTCACAAAGGATCAAACGTTGATCTATGCATCCCCATCTCATGGAAAAGTTTTGGGTTATTCGCCGGTGCAGCTTGTTGGGAAGACCTGCGGCACTGTCATAAACTCTGAGGAAGAGAGAGAAAAGTTTAGCAAGGTATGTCAAAAGCTGCTGGAAACGGGTGAGCCTCAGCTGCTTGAAACAAAGATGGATACCATTAATGGCGAAATCGTTTTCGTTGAGGCAAGCATTTCTCCTATATTAAACGATAAAGGAGAGATTGAATTATTTGTGGCAGTAGGCAGAAACATAACAGACAGAGTTAATAATGATGCGGCTTTGCGTAATTTGGACCGCCTTTCCATTATCGGACAGCTTGCAGCAGGGGTTGCACACGAGATCAGAAATCCGCTGACCTCTTTAAAAGGTTTCTCAAAACTGCTCCAATCCAGCGTTAATCAGGAAAAACAGGATGATTATTTATCCATTATTATGGAAGAGCTTGATCGGATTGATATCATTGTCAATGAGTTCATGTCCCTGGCAAAACCCCAGGCAATTGAGTTTGAGAAAGGGAGCTTAATGTCCATTCTTGAAAGTACGATTAATGTACTTCATCCGCAGGCACTGCTTCACAATGTTCAAATCCATCTCAATCATTTTGAGAATGATATCATGCTATTATGCTCACCTCCCCAGCTGAAGCAAGTGTTTGTCAACTTTTTAAAAAATGCGATTGAAGCTATGCCAAATGGCGGAAATGTATATATTAGTGCTGAAAGAATAGAGAGCAGACGTGTAAGGATTGCTTTTGAAGATGAAGGAGCAGGCATTGATGGTGAAATGCTGAAGTATCTTGGGACCCCTTTTTATACGACAAAAGATAAAGGAATCGGTTTGGGGCTCACAGTCAGCAATAAGATTATTCAGGAGCATCAAGGTTTGATGGCCATTGAAAGTGTTATAGGCAAAGGCACTACGGTGATGGTGGAATTGGATTGTATATAGTGTGTACAGCTCATCTCTTTAGGGGTGGGTTTTTTATTTTCAAAAATAAAATACTGCCTTGCAGCACATGCAAGGCAGTATTTTTAATCTAAAGCATCTTTTAGAACTTCACCCTCCAAGAAGTCCGGAGCTGGTATGTCCAGCAGCTTATAGACAGTTGGGGCAATATCCAGTGTGGTAATCGAGCTAATCCGGTGTTCCTTTTTAAAAGAAGGGCCGTGTGCAAAGAAAACGGCCCTGAGTTCTTTCCGATCAGGATTGCCTCCGTGGCTGCCGAGTTCAATGGCCGGCATATGGGGGCTTGTTAGGCTGCTGCCCATCATATAGCCCCTTGAGCCAAGCAGCAAAATGTCTCCCTGGTTAGGGTGCTTATTCTCTTTTTTATTTCCATAGGCAATTTGATAAGGTTTTTCTTCCTTTCTAAAAAGGTAATGGAAAAATTGCTTCGCTGCTTGATTAAAATGGCTGACCTGCCCTTGCACAATGGAATCACCTGCTTCACCTAAATAGCCCTTAAGGACTTTCGTCTGAAATTCCGGCTTGATTTTATACTCGCTAAAGAGTTTCTCTACTTGGTCTGCTGCCTTTTCCTTCTCTTTCTTAGTGAGGTTCTCATTCAGATAAATTTGTGCAGCTGACCCGCTGGCCACAGCCATTGCTTTGGAGTACTCCTCATCCACTTTGCCTTTATTATCTGTCTTTAAGAGGCCGGCTTCTTTCAAAAGAGTGTTTGGGGCAAGGATGGTGTGAACTGGCTCCATGCCGTGGTCGGATACAACAAGAAGGTGGTCTTCTCCGTTAAGGCTATCCATCGTCTGTCCAACGACATTATCGGAAAGCTTGTATGCCCATTCAATGTATTTTTTATGTTTTTGAGAATTTTCCTCTGAATACCCTGGCTGCCGTGGATCTGTCAGCAGAAAGTGATGTGATTCATGATCTATTTGAGGTGTATAAAACATCAGCAAATCCGGCTGGTATTCTTCTTTAATATAAAGAGACACATCAGTTGCCCAGCTGACAAAACGTGAACTGATTTCTTCGTACTCTTCTCTAGTAATCCACTTTTTTTCAAAGGCCTTTGTATCATCCTGAACGGGAAAAAAGCCGAATTTTGAAAGCAGCTCCTCTTCAAATCCGTCGGGACCTTCAATGAGGGCTGACGTAACGGCTGTCCGGTAAATGCTTGCTTTCTCAAGGCCAGGGTCAATTTTCAGCTTAAACCAGAATCCTGCAGATTCGCCATCAGCTTCGACAGGAATTGACCCCCATTCGTTGGCATTGACAATGACATCTTTGGGGTCTGCCGAACGATTTTCCGAAAAAATGAAGCGGTTATAGTTGGTCTTTCCATCATCTGAAGTGTCTAAAGCCAGTATATAAATTTCTTTATTCTTTGCTTTTTTTAATGGCAGCTTCAATATAGCTTCCTTTAAAGGGCTAAAGCTGCTTTCTGTGTGCTTCCAGCTCTCTGCTTTTTTGAACTGAAGCTTATCCAGGGAACTTTCTGCCCAGGTTTCGCCATAATAAACTGCGTAATCAGCCTGTGTTCCTGCACTGGGGTTTGATCCGGGAAACAGCACTGTGGCAGTTGTTTTGCCATTTTTTTTTGCCTCTGCCCAAAGCGGGCTTTTATCGAGCGGCTGATGGAAGGCGCTTTCTCCATTTGCCAATTCTTTTTGGGGATCCTGCCACTTATTGCTGACCATGCCGGTTTCCGACGGGGCTGCTCCTGATGCAATTGCCGCATGAGATGGGGCGGTCAGCGATGGGGTTACGGTTTTGGAATCCTTGGCGGCCACTCCATTCTTCATGAGTGCTTTAATGTGGGGAAGCTTGCCTTTCTTTACATACTCTTTTGTCAGGTCATTTCTCATTCCATCAAATGAAATCAGCACAACCTTGTTTTCCTGTTCAACCCGATCCTCTGCATATCCAGAGGAAGGAAATACAATCGCTCCTATAAAAAAAATAATTATATAAAAATAGTACTTATTCATTATGTTTCCTCCAAGGTGTAAGTAAATTGGTACAAGAGCATATTCCCTGTATTTCTTATAAATAAACAAAAAATCGTCTTTCTGCTGCTAGGGGCACTTAATTGAATGGCAGGAAGAAGGAAGATATGCAGATGCCAAATATACTGACTCCCCCATATTAGCTGATTCAATAGAATCAATAATATTTTTCCAGTCCCAAAAAGGTAGACTGGGAGTTTCCGAATCGATATTTTTAGAGTAGTCTGCAAAATTCGACAGAAATAAATTAAGGATATGGAGGAAAGTATATGGCAATTATAAAAAGTTCATATGGAAAAAGAGCTTTATTAAAAGGGACTGCTGCTGCAGCTATTTTTGCAGGAGGAATCATGTCACCAATAATTCCAGGCTTTTCAAACGAGGCAGTGGCAGAAGCGGCTTCCTATACTTACACAGTGGATGCAACCAGTCTGAATGTCCGTTCAGGCCCCGGAACAAATTACGATCGGATCGGCAGTCTGCCCCAAGGCAGCAGTATACAAGCAATTGAACGCCTTGCCAGCGGCTGGTATAAAATTAACTATAATGGAAAAACAGGCTATGTCAGCGGCCAATACGTCAAAACAAATGAAAAACTTTACCGGGTGGATGCAACATCATTAAATGTCCGAAAAGGTCCGGGATTAAATTACAGCAGTGTCGGCCTTTTAAAAAACGGAACATTATTAAGTGTCATACATAAGGAAAGCAACGGCTGGTATAAAATTTCCTACAACGGCAGCACGGGGTATGTAAGCGGTGATTATGTGACAGCTGGTGATCCCCGTCAGGCAAGGATCAATGTACCGCTCATTGCCCAGCGGCCGGAGCTGCCAAGCGGATGTGAAGTAACTTCTCTTGCCATGGCATTGAAATTTTATGGAGTGAATGTAAGCAAAACAACACTTGCAAAAGAAATGCCATATGACTCAACCAAGCTGGTTAGAAATGCGGATGGTTCTATTAAAACCTGGGGGGATCCTGATGTCGGGTTTGTCGGAACACCTTTTGGCAACGGCCATACGATAAACCCGGGACCGCTGAAAAAGCTGCTTGATCAGTATCGTCCAGGCGGTGTAAATCTGACCGGAAAAGATTTTTCAGAAATAGAAAAGGCTGTTTCAGAGGGTAATCCTGTTTTGGCATGGTTTACAATCAGCCATGAAATGCCGAATAATAGAAGCTGGAAAACGCCTGCCGGCAAAACGATCAGTGCACCGACACCATTGCACTGCATTGTCGTAACCGGTGTGGATGCAGATTATGTTTACTTTAATGACAGTGAAGCAGTTCAGAAAGATGTGAAAATGCCTAAGGATAAGTTCATTAAGATCTACGATGCCATGGGCAAGCGTGCATTGGCTGTAAAATAGCCAGAAAGCATCTGCGGGAAATTTCCGCAGGTGCTTTTTTTGCAGGGAAATATACGTCTCAGGTCTTAGCAAGGATTACTTTTGTGGTCTATGGCGGGCAATCGTGTTATTTTGTATCGTATAACTTGAGAAGTTTTTTAAAAGTGTTTTAATAGATTTAAGGATGTACGCCTTTTTTTGCTTTATAGCTCGCACCTGCCCCCTTGAGGGGTCCGGTGGTGGGAACCAAGTCAAAGCCTCCTTGGATGTTCTTCGCAGGAACAAGCGGAGTTGACTTGTTCCGAAGGTGCTCGCGATTTTCTTGCTGAAATATGTCTGTGGATGAAACTTTAGGTTTATAAATAACGTATAAATAAGTAGGACTATGAGTAGGAGTCGATAAATATGAATTCCTTTTTAGCATTTGCTTTTCGTTTGCTGACGGCTGTTCCTTTGTCTGTCAGCGTTTGGCTGGCTAGTTACTTTGCATTCGGGCAAACTTTCATTTTGTCAGGGATATATGGAGCCGGAGCCGGGCTTCTTACTTATTGGGCAGGGGGATTGATTCAGCGCCGCCGCTTTTTGAAAAAGCATGGATTGACGAAAAGGGAATACCAATACATTAAGCGAAATCTTGATGAGGCGCGCCGCAAGATAACCCGTTTGCATAAAGCGATGTTCTCGATTCGGCATTTCCCGACGCTGAAGCAGCGCATGGAGTTCATGAGGGTGACGAGAAGGATTTACAGACTGACCAGGAGTGAGCCGAAACGTTTTTACCAGGCCGAGAAGTTTTACTTTTCTCATCTGGATTCCGCAGTGGAGCTGGCGGAAAAGTATGTCTTTCTGTCTTCCCAGCCGAGAAAATCCCGTGAACTGGATCAGTCCCTCCAGGAGACCAGACGTACACTCGATGCACTTACCCATCATGTGGAGGAAGATCTTCACAGGGTTATAGCTGAAGATATTGATCAGCTTCATCTTGAAATTGATGTTGCCAAGAATTCGATTGAGAAGATAAAAGATTCAAGAATTCATGATGAAAGCAGGAGATTAAAATGACTGAAGATAAACCGTCCCTGTTAAAAAACACTAATTTATTGGATGATCTGATGGCAGATCCTTTTGGGGAAAAGCAGGATGCAGCTCCCTCGCCATTGCAATCGGAAAAGCGGACAAGGCTGATCGATATGATTCCGGAAGAAAACCGGGAAAAAGCCTATCAGCTTGCAAAGCAAATCGATCCTGCCAATCACCAGGCGATGATCTCATACGGAACACCGGCTCAATCAAAGCTGCTGACGTTTTCTCATACAATGCTTGAGCATGTTCAGAAAAAAGATGTTGGTGAAGTGGGAACAATCATCAATGATCTGATGAAGAAATTCAATGATGTGAATCCGGATGAGCTGAAGCCGGAGAAATCAACCTTTTTTGCGCGTATGTTTGGAAAGATATCCGGCTCTGTTCAGGAGGTCTTATCCAAATACCAAAAAACAGGTGCTCAGATTGACCGCATCAGCGTCAAACTGGAAAGAAGCAAGAATGCACTTCTTTCCGACATTGTCATGTTAGATAAGCTATACGAAAATAATAAAGAGTATTTTCATGCTTTAAATGTATATATTGCAGCAGGTGAACTGAAGCTTGAAGAGCTTCATGAAAAGACGATTCCCGAGCTGAAGAAGAAGGCAGAAGAGTCGAATGACCAGATGAAGTTCCAGGAAGTGAACGATATGATGCAGTTTGCCGACCGCCTGGATAAGCGCCTTTATGACTTGAAGCTTAGCCGTGAAATAACGATTCAAAGCGCACCGCAGATCCGCCTTATACAGAATACCAATCAGGCATTGGTTGAAAAAATTCAGTCATCCATCATGACGGCTATCCCGCTTTGGAAAAACCAGGTGGCCATCGCCTTGACACTGCTTCGCCAGCGCCATGCTGTCGAAGCCCAGAAGAAGGTCTCGAAAACAACTAATGATCTTCTTTTGAAAAATGCCGAAATGCTGAAAATGAATACAATTGAAACAGCACGTGAGAATGAGCGGGGCCTTGTCGACATTGAAACGTTAAAGAAAACACAGGAGAACCTGATTTCCACTCTTGAAGAAACCCTTAGAATCCAGGAGGAGGGCCGCCATAAACGCCGGCAGGCAGAACACGACCTGGCGAATATGGAAAATGATTTGAGGCAGAAGCTGCTGGAGATTAAGGGGAATTAGCAGGGTTAAAAAAGAGCGATGTTCAATCAAACGTTTGATTGAACATCGCTCTTTACTGTTAAACTGTTAATCCAGCCTCAGGGGCAGATGTATTTTTTCTTACTGGCAGCTTGATGACAGCTTCTGTTCCTTTCCCTTTTTTACTATTGAAATAAATGGAACCATTATGGGATTGGACAATTTTGAAACTGACTGTAAGTCCGAGGCCAGTTCCTTTCTCCTTGGATGAATAGAAAGGTTCACCAATCCTGTTAAGGCGTTCTTCCGACATGCCGCAGCCATTATCCTTAACCAGGATAGTCAGCTGCCGGTCTTCCGCCTGCAGCGTAACCGTTACTTTACCGCCATCACTTGATGCTTCAATGGCATTTTTTATTATATTAATAAATAGCTGCTTTAGCTGATTTGGTTCACATTCAATCATATACACATCCGATTTTAATAGAAATTCGATCTGGACATTGTGCATGCTGGCTTCTGTTTTTAAAAGCGAAATGACATTAAAAAGGATTTTCTGAACATCCGCTTTTGTAAAACAAATATCCTGAGGCTTGGCAAGGAGCAGCAGCTCGCCGACAATATGGTTGATCCGGTCCAGCTCCTCCTGCATGATCTGATAATAGAATTGATGCTTTTCATCTTCCAGCTGCATGAGCTGCACGAAGCCTTTTAAAGATGTCAGCGGATTTCTGATTTCATGCGCCACACTGGCAGACAGCTCTCCAACCACAGAAAGCTTTTCGGTGCGGCGCAGTCTTTCTTCAGCTTGCCGCAGCTTTGTCACATCTTTTCCATAGCCGATGATTCCGGCAATTTGACCGTTCACAATGAGCGGAAGTGCGGTGCATTGGATAGTGAGCTTGCTGCCATTTTTATGATTGAACTCAAATTCGCAGGTTTTGGGCTGTTTATCCTTAAGGATGCCTTTAAAGCCTTTAATGGCCTTCATTTTATAAGGAGCTGGTATGATTTCATTAATGCTCTTACCCAATGTCTCATCAGGACTGTATCCTGTTACCGCTTTGAATTGGGGATTTACTTTCGTGATGGTGCCATGAAGGTCTGTCATAAAGACAATTTCAGTATTATATTCAAACAAGGATTTATATTGCTGCTGGCTTTCGGCAAGAAGCTTTTCCACATGCTTTCTTTCTGTAATATCTCTGCCGATTATGACGAGACCCTGACGGCTTCCATCTGCATGGAAGAGCGGTACCTTAATCGTATCAAACGTTTTTTCTGTTCCGTCCTGCAATGGGATGACTTCTTCCAGACGGGTAATTTTGCCGTTTTTCCAGGCTTCCTCATCTGATGTTTCACAGTAGCGCAGTGCGTCTGCATAAAAATCTGTGTACTCGGCCAGTTCAGAATCCCTTTTGCCTTTATAATCGACATTTTCAAGATTGAACAATTTGAGTCCAAATTCATTGGACTCGATCCAGCGGCCATGGCCGTCTTTGAAATTGACAAAATCCACCATGGAGTTAATTAAAGTGGAAAGACGTTTTTCATCTTCCCTTGAGGCAATAAGCTCATCTCTTTTGCCAATAAAATAATAGAGCAGCCAGCCTGTAACGATAATGTACAGAAACTCTTTTGCTCTAAAAAGGAAGCTGACAAGAGAAGAGGGCTCCAGCATATGCAAAAGGTAGTTCGTTCCGAATACCCAAATAAGGCTGATGATCACATATAAGCCCAATAACCATTTTTTATTCATTAGCTTATATTTCTCCTGTTCTCTATCTGGCTGAAAAAAGAGCTGGAATTCAGTCAAATAGTATTTTTTCGCTGTATAATAAAAGAATATAAGTTGCATATACAAATTATTTACAGTTTCTATTCTATATGATTTTAGTAGAGTCTTCTAGTGCCTAGAAAATAGTAAAACCATATTATAAGGGAATTAGAAAGGGAAGAACAAGCATGTATCTTACCATTAAAGAAACCGCAGAATATTTATCTTACCCTGAGTCATATGTAGAAAGCTTGATTCAGCAAAAGAAAATACGCGCCATTTATGATGGAGAACAGTATTTAATATATAAGGAACAATTTAGTGCCCATATAAAGCAGGTGGAAAAATACAGGGAGCTGGTGGAAGAAATACTAAATGAGCCGATACCGGAGGATCGGGATATCAAAGATGAAGATTAAATTGGACAATTTTACTGAAATCACATTATTTTACAATTATTATTAAATTAGATAACATATAAGTAAATAATGTGTTGAAGGAGGAAGTATGGATGTTTGATATCTTAATTGTAGGTGCAGGCCCTGCTGGTGCAAGTGCTGCGCTATTTGCTGCAAAAGCGGGCAAGAAGGTAGTGGTTGTGGACAATGATAAAAGCATGACTAAACGTGCCTGGGTAGAAAATCATTATGGCCTTATGGAAATTACTGGACCGGAACTGATTGAAACAGGCAAAAAGCAAGCAGCTAAGTTTGGGGCAGAGATCGCAGAAGGAACTGTTGATAACATTGAAAAAGCTGAAGGAATTTTTACAATAACAGCAGGAGAAAAATCGTACTCAGCGAAGCATGTGATTTTAGCAGCTGGCGTATCTACTGATTTAGCAGAAAAAGCCGGTTTGAAGACTAAAGCAGGCACCGAGCCGCGCATTAAAACGGTTCTGGATGTAGATGCTGACGGCAAGACGAATGTCGATGGCATTTGGGCAGCCGGAACCGTTGCAGGAGTTAGCGTCCATACAATCATTACAGCTGGAGACGGTGCAAAAGTTGCAATTAACGTAATCAGTGAATTGAACGGCGAGCGCTATGTGGACCACGATATAATGAAATAAAGAAGGAAAGAAGGCGTACCTGGGGTGGGGCAGCCTTCTTTTTTTGTCTATTTTTCCTATTAGATATTTACTAATATTGACAATATACCCAAAATATAGATGATTGTACCTACTGTACTCTAGTATCTTGTACCCTTATAAGAGTTTTCGAAACATTATAAAATTTAATGAGCGGAATCTATTATTCTATTGGAGGTACTAGATGAGAAAACCAATTTTAAAAGTGGCATTAGCTTCGACTCTTATCTTTGGAGCTATTGGGACACAGGCAGTTTTTGCACATCCGTCAGACGTTAAACAGACTCAGCCTGTAAATGTATTCGACAAGAAGGTAGTCAATCAAATTAATGCAGAGAATATCTATAATAATATTGATTATCTTTCACAAACCCCGCGTGTAGCCGGTACGGAATCGGAGTATAACGCTGTTCAGTATATTAAAAGCCAATTCGAATCCTATGGCTATGAAACAGAGATTCAGCCATTCACTTTTTATGGATATACTCCTCCGAGCAGTATGGAAGTGACTATTGATGGCTATGGAGGAGAACTGCAGCCAAGATCCTTTACCTATTCAGTCAATGGGGATGTGAGCGGGGAGCTGGCATTTGCTGGGCTAGGCACACAGGAAGAACTGGAAGGCGTTGATCTCACAGGCAAAATTGCTCTTATCCAGCGCGGTTCCATTTCTTTTGCCGAGAAAGTTTTAAATGCAGCAGAAAAAGGGGCTGCCGGAGTAGTTATTTTTAATAATGCAGAGGGTCCATTAAGCGGTACGCTTGGAGCTCATAATGAAGA
This sequence comes from Cytobacillus sp. Bac17, assembly GCF_024519925.1. Classification (NCBI taxonomy): domain Bacteria; kingdom Bacillati; phylum Bacillota; class Bacilli; order Caryophanales; family Bacillaceae; genus Cytobacillus; species Cytobacillus sp. Bac17. The sequence continues at coordinate 33,572 of NZ_JALJRC010000016.1, forward strand.
ATATGTTCCGGCGTTAGCCCTGTCAAAAGCAGAAGGTGAGGCAATTCTTGCATTGCTGGAGAGCGGTGAAACTTTATCAGCATCCCTATCCATTGAAGGTGCGGATGCAGGAGAAAAGGTTTCCCACAACGTGATTGCCACAAAGAAACCAACCAACAATAAGAAAGCAAACGATGACATTATTGTGGTTGGGTCACACCATGATTCTGTAGCAGGGGCTCCTGGAGCGAATGATGATGCTTCCGGAACAGCGATGACATTAGAGCTGGCACGCGTATTCAAGGATATTCCGACAGATACGGAGATCCGCTTTGCAACATTCGGTGCAGAAGAGCTGGGATTGATTGGATCTTATCATTATGTTGACAGTCTTTCTGACGACGAAATCAGCAGAACCATTGCAAACTTTAATCTTGATATGGTGGGAAGCAAGGATGCAGGCGATTTAGTAATGATGACTTTGGATGGAGAAGAAAATCTTGTAACAGAACTTTCTCAAGCATCCAGTGAAAGGCTGAACGGTGAGCCGACCCCAGTATACCAGGGAGGCAGAAGTGACCATGTGCCTTTTGCCGAAGCAGGCATTGCAGCCGCGTTATTCATTCACAGCCCAACTGAACCATGGTACCACTCTCCAGAAGACACAATTGATAAAATCAGCAAAGAAAAGCTTCAGGATGTAGCGGAGGTTGTAGGTGCTGCCATTTATGATAAGGCGCGTTTTGATAACATGGGCCCTAAACCGAAAAAGCAGCATAAAATGAAAGCAGCACCTGAAATGGTTCACGAGTTAGATGTAAAATAAGCAGAAGAGCAGCCGTTCCTTTGATGGGAGGCTGCTCTTGCTATTATACAGCTGCTTTGCGCTTTTCACGGTTGTTCATCCACCGAAAAACCCTGGTATGCCAACAGTCCAGATGGGTGTTTTTCATGCCATCACTTTCATATTTAAAGCCTTAAAAAGTCATCTTCCCATTTGAAATATGATAAAATGATACAAATTATGAACTTGGATTTTCTGGAAAGAAGGATCGATGTGAAAAACATAAAAACATACATTCTCCTCATTTCCATCATGGCTTTATGGGGATTGAATGTGAGCATTATAAAAATTCTTGTCAGTTATTTTCCTCCGGTTTCGATTACTTCTTTGCGAATACTAACTGCGGGTATAACCGTATTTTTGATATTAAGCATAATGGGGAAAGTAAGAAAGCCGAGCCGGAAGGAAATCTCGTACATTGTATTTGGCGGCCTTTTAAGTGTTGTCAGCCACCATCTTTTTCTGGCTATAGGCTTAACGGGAACAAGTGCGGTGAATGGGGGGCTTATTCTAGGTGCAGGTCCGCTCTTAACAGCCATACTGTCTTCCATTCTGCTGCGCAATAAGCCTACAGGCATCCAGGTTCTGGGTTTTCTGCTTGGGGGTGCAGGCGTGACCTTTATTGTCCTTTCAGGAAATAAAGGGATATCGAGCTTAACTCCAGGAGATTTCTTTGTGTTCCTGTCCATTCTTTCACAGGCTCTTAGCTTCATTGTAATCAGCAAGGCTTCGAAAACGCTTGATCCGCGATTGCTGACAGGCTATATGCTGATTTTTGGAGGGGTGATCCTTTTTGTAATGGCCAGCATAATGGAACCCGGCGGACTTAAGGGTATAACCGAAGCCCCAGCCTATGTTTGGGCTGCATTTGCCGCATCTGCCGTATTGGCAACAGCTATCGGCCATATGGTTTATAACACAGCCATCCGTAATATTGGGCCTGCAGAAGCCAGTATATTTTTGAACCTGAATACCTTTTTCTCATTGGCAGGCTCAGCGTTCATTCTTGGTGAAGTAATTACTATAAACCATATGCTCGGGCTGGTTCTTATTGTGGGAGGTGTCATTTCAGGATCCGGAGCATTGGAGGAATTAGTATTCAGGAAGCGGAGAAAAGAAAATAGCCAGTATATGTAAAGTGGTCTCTTGACATAGGGATCACTTTTTTTTGCAAAAAGTGGAATAGGAGAAAAGGTGTATTCGAAGTCTGGTAAGGGGAATAGAGAGGATATAGAGAGAGGAGGAGCATTGATGTATTTATCAATAACAGTAAAAATGGCTGTTGGGCTAGTTGCCTTGTTAGCTGTTACCCGAATTCTTGGAAAGAAGGAGCTTTCACAGGTAACTCCGTTTGATTTTGTTTATGCGGTTGTTCTTGGAGGGATTATTGAGGAAACCATTTATGATGAAAAAATAACAACGCTGCAGGTGATCTATTCGGCTTTATTGTGGGGAGCATTTATTTACATTATTGAAATTCTGGCAAAAAAGAAAAATATATTCAGGGCGATTTTAAAGGGAAGGGAGTCGGTCCTTGTCAAGGATGGCAAGCTGAATGTGAAGGAGATGGAGAAAAACCATCTTGAAATGGAACAGCTGAGAACAATGCTGCGCCAAAAAGGAATATTCAGCATGAATGAAGTTAAATACGCTTACCTTGAGACCAATGGCGGCTTAAGTGTAATGAAATACCAAAAACAAGAGCCTGTCACTCCTGAATTGATGAAACTTGAGGTGAAGGAAAAGAAACCTTCAACTTTACTGATTGATGAAGGAGAAGTAGTGGAAGACGGCATTAAATTACTGGGGAAAGATGGGGATTGGCTGAGGGAGTCTATTAAAACGGAAGGCTACCATAATATCAAAGATATTTTCTGTGCAGAGTGGTCGGAAGAAGAAGGGTTTTATATCGTATCTTATAAAAAATGAGCCTTGCGAATGCTGCAAGGCTCTCTTTATTAATATCCCTTTTTATAATCTACCTGATTAATGCCGGGATTACCGCTGATTATGTACTCCTTTAAATTAGGAATGAATATATCTTCAATCACACGCTTGGTATAGTATTCCGTCGATCCGGCAGTATGCGGGGTAATGATGACATTATCCTGTTCCCATAGCGGGCTGTCTTCAGAAAGCGGTTCTTTTTCAAATACATCCAGCCCTGCACCGGCAATCTGTCCGTTCTGCAGTGCAGCAATCAAATCTGTTTCTTTTACAATTTCACCCCGGCCGATATTGATGAAGAAAGCAGTGTCCTTCATGCGGGTAAACTGTTCGGCTCCGAATAGCTGCCGTGTTTCCTGTGTAAGCGGAAGTGTGACGACAACATAGTCACATAGAGGCAGCACATCGTTCAACTGGCTGGAAGTATACATTTCATCTATATACTCTTCAGGTTTTCCGGAGTGTCGAACCCCAATAACCTTCATGCCGAATGCTTTGGCAATCCTGGCAGTTTCCTTCCCGATGGCTCCGGTGCCAATCATGCCGATGGTTTTATTGTGAATTTCAAGCTTCATTCCAGAATGGTGCCATACCTTAGCTTGCTGATTTTTTACATATGTATGGATTTTGCGGGTGAGCCCAAGCATTAATGCGAAAATCGTTTCTGAAATGGGGTTAGCATGTACGCCATTTGCGCTGGTAATCTGGATGCCCTGTGATTCCATTTCTGCCAGGGGCAGAGAATCGACCCCGGCACTCCAGGACTGGAACCAGCGAAGATTGCTGTTTCCCTCAAGGACCATCTCTTTTAGTTCCTTTTTCCAGCCGGCGATCACTTCGGCTTCTTTCAGCTCATTGTGCCAGTTTGCTGAATCTTTTCCGGATATGAGCTCCCAATCGGGGATGATTTCTTTAATTTTATCAATCTGTGAGGGTTCCAGATCATGTGTGACGATACAGGTTCTATTTGACATGTGTGTTCCTCCAAATTTTATTTTTTGAAAAGTCGGTAAATATATCATAGTCTATAAAACTATAAATGTGAACTTTTCGAATAAAATAGCTATCATAAGATAAATAAGTTTGTTGAGGTTGAGCGGTACGAAAACAAAAAGCCCCCGGGCGATGGACCCGGGGGCTTAATTATCTATTAAGAGGGCTGAAACCCTATTAATTTTGCTTTCTTATCAACGCCGAGTGTCTGTTTATCCGGGAAGGTAATGACAGAACTGATATAATCCCAGCGGATCAGAAAATGGGTGACGCAATCTTCTTCCTTCTGCTGTTCTTCTGGGATGTCGGTACCGTCTTCCTCTTTGACCATAGTGCGTTTGAAGCAAGGATTCTCAACCCATATTCCCATGCTTTCTGTTTTGATCAGTTTAACAAGGTACCATTCATCGGGCTGATAAATGCCTGTGATGGAGCCGACGAGATCATTTGGGAAGTTCTTGAATTTTATTTGAATTTTTTGTCCTGTAAAGTTTTCAAGATGCATGTATGAACCTCCTGAACTATTAAAATTCGTTTTATTATACTCTTCCTTTTTTTGATTGTTTTAAACATCAAAAAAGCAAGATCCACCCGATTTGGTGAACCTCGCTTTTTTATTGTTTACCAGAAAATTAAAAAATCGCAACGTGTAAATAAGTTTGAGGATAAGTTTATTCACGGCTGGCTCACAGCGCCTGCCCCCTCGAGGTGTCAGGGGTGAGCGAGGCGCTTACACTTTTGTTTTTAGCCTTCCCCGTCTACATATTTTCCGTGATCAGGAACGGCAATTTCATCAAAATCATTTACGAGCTTGGCGAGGCTTTCCCTTAATACAGCAGCAGCCATTGGAATGCCATGACCGGTGATGGCGACATCTGGCTGAAGGGCTTCAAGTTTCTGTACGGAAGTCCGGGCAGAATCCCAATCAGTTGTGAGGTAGCGGGGCGGGCCGCTGATTTCCTGTTCCTGGGTGAGCACACTATATAAGGACTCCTGCTTCACTGTTACGAAAGCGTCACCTGCAATCAGCACGCGATCCGACTCCCTGAATAAGGAAACATGGCCGGGAGTATGACCTGGTGTGTGAATCCATATCCATCCTTCCATATGGGGAACATTTCCGTCTTCAGGGAAAGGCTGAATATGGGTATCGAGATCAATGCCTTCATGCGGAAAAGTGGGGGACATCTTTGCGACAAGTCCGCCTTCAACACTCGCGTCAGGTTTTGGGTAATCCTGCTGTCCTGTTAAGAATGGCATTTCGAGTGTATGAGCGTATACAGGAACTTGCCAGTGCTCAACTAAATCAATAATTGCACCAACATGGTCAAAGTGGCCATGTGTAAGAATAATGGCTTTCGGTCTTGCGTTCTCTCCAAAGAGTTCTTCCGCCGCATCCATAATTTTTTCTGCAGATTTTGGCATGCCTGCGTCAACCAGAACCCAGTCGCCGGGCTTTTCTGATATTCGCACAAAACAAACATTCACAATCTGAACTGTCAGGCAGTAGACTCCATCCGCTTCATTAACAATCATTCCGCTCGTGGAGGAAGTCATGGGCATATAGCGTTCAGTAGATGAACTTTCCTTCAAGGATATTACCTCCTTAGTAATTTTAGAAATAACAGGGCATTTATCTTTTTGAGTATACCCGCATGTGAACTTTGTATGCGGCATATTCAGGAGGAGTAGGGAATAAATGCAAAAAAGCTCTGCCTGATATTCGGCAGAGCTTGGGTACATTATATATTAAGATAGAAATTCATGCGGGTTTAAACCGAGTTCCATGCAGATCTCTGTAACAGCCTGTTTTTCATTTTGATCAAAGTTCCCGTCGGCATATCCGATCGCGATGCAATAACGGGCTACGAGGCGGGCGATCTCAGGCTTATTTCTTACCCGGCCAACTGCTTTAAAGGCTTCGGCCCGCCCGATGATCGGGTCCATTTCAATCCGCTGTACGAACATATTGAATTGCTGTATCACTTTTTGTGTATCAAACACTTTTAATTCCTGGCTGCTGTTTACAAACTCGACCATCTTTTGACGTTCAGTTGGATCAAGCCTGCCATCTGCCATGCCGACAAGGGCGCATGAAGCTACAACGGCGTCCAGGACATCCTGGCTCTTGAATCGTGTAAACAGCTCCTGGGCACGGCGCTTTTGGTCATTGGCCCATTGTGCGTAATCCTTCTGATTAGGTGACCATGAATTACCGCAGGAATTACAGGTGAGCTTCAGCTGGTTTTTTCCGATAAAGCCGCCAAGAAGTCCTACAGGCCCAAGGATGAGTCCTCCAATCGCCGCTTTTCCAAGGCCAAATCCTTTTTGGCCGGTCCGGATGTTAGTGGATCCGCAGCGGGTGCAGGCGATATTTCCATCTGTATAGGATTGAGCCTGGACCGGCTGCCCAATACCTGTCTGCCCGCCAAATGATGGCTGCGAAGGTAGCGTGTTATAAGAAGTCTGATTGTAGGCAGGCTGGCCAAAGGACGGTGAGCTGTATCCTGATTGTGCCTGCTGGCTATATTGCTGCTGGTTTTGTTGAGGACTGAATCCTTGAGCTGGCTGCTGATATTGACCCTGGCTGAATGAGTGCTGCTGACTTGGAGCAGGCTCATCATCTACGGAAACACCGAAGTTGCGGCAAAGGGCAGCTAATCCACCCTGGAATCCACTTGCAATAGCATTGAATTTCCACTCGCCATTGTGACGGTAAAGCTCTGCAGCGACGATTGCTGTTTCAACAGTAAAATCGCGCCCAAGGTCGAAGCGGAGAAGCTCTTCATTTGTCATGGCATTAAAAATTCTCACATAAGCATTGGAAACTTGTCCAAAGCTCTGTCCTTTCATCTGGGCATCATGAATGGTAATAGTAAAAGCAATTCGATGGATATGCTGCGGCACCTTATGTAACTCAATGCGGATTTGCTCATCATCCCCGGCACCTGCCCCAGTTCTATTATCACTGCTGTAAAGGATGGATCCGTTTCCGCCGGATGGATTATTATAAAACACAAAGTCACTATCACTTTGCACTTTGCCGGATGCACCTGTTAAAAAGGCTGAAGCGTCCAGGTCATATTGCGATTGATTATGGCTGACATCCCAGCCCAATCCTGCCATCACAACCTGCAAACCAGGATTGGTTTTGGTCAAATCTACTTTTTGTCCCTTGCTCAATCGAACTCCCACAGATTTCACTCCTAATTTGTTTTTATACTTAGAATTAAAAACTTTGTACTTTAAAAACTGTCTAGCTCCAGCGCCTACCCCCTCGAGGTCACAAGCCTGTCTAGTTGCGGCTCCTAGGGACGAAAGACTAGCCAATCCCTTCCAGAAGGGAAGAACACCTTCTTGCAGGGCTCGTCTTATGCTTGTCGTCCCCTCCACATTTCGGACAATCCTCCCAAAAGGGCAAAAAACGCCTTTCCGGAAGGCTTGTCTTGTGCTTGCCGGGGGGGCAAGGCGCTTCCGCTTTTCTTTTTATACGTTCTGAGAAGAAAGAAGTTTCATAGTTTTCATTATAAGGGAATTGGAAGCGAAGGGAAACTTGAGCGGCTATTCTGAGGATGAAAAAAATGGTTTTGGGGCAGGCCGTAGAATAGAATATTAATAATGATGTTGTTGACTTAGGAGGAGATAATTTGAATAAAAGAGCAAAAGTCTTTGCACACCGCGGCGTCAGCGGACATTTTCCAGAAAACACGATGGCCGCCTTCCAGGCCGCATTGGAGGCAGGGGCAGATGGAATTGAATTGGATGTGCAGATGGCGAAGGATGGAAAGCTGGTGATCATTCACGATGAAACTGTGGATAGAACAACGGGCGGCACCGGTTATATAAAGGACATGACCTTTGAAGAAATCCTGCGGCTTGATGCAGGGAGCTGGTTTGGGAATGTTAACACCGGCGAAACAATTCCGGATCTGGAGCAGCTTTTACAATGGGCAGTTAGGGAAGGCAACGAACTGCTGATTAATATTGAATTGAAAAATGATTTGATTGAATATCCCGGGATGGAAGAAAAGGTTATTGATCTTATTCTAAATTATAAATTGGAACAGCGTGTCATAATATCATCTTTCAATCCAGAGAGTCTGAAAAGAGTCCGGGACTTGCATGCCACTTTGCAGACGGGCTATTTGATTGAAGGCATCTCTGAAAACACACTCGAAATGGCAAAAAAAATAGGGGCAAACAGCATTCATTGTGAAGAGGGGTTTGCTCTATCGGAGTTTGGGAGGGAAGCAAAAGAAGCAGGGTTTCCGTTGCGGGTATATACCGTAAATGATGAAACCCGCAGCGGATTGTTAAATAATGCCGGAGTCGAAGTGATTATGACCGATTTTCCGGAAAGGTTTTTTTAATGAAGAGTTTATTGCCTATGTAAATTCCGTTTATCTCCGAGACATTTGATATATCCGCGAAAATATCAAGATATTCGCGAAATTCAGAATATATTCACGTAAACACAAATTCCGCGAAAATTAGGATTTATCAGACATTCGGATATAAACGCGAATTCGAATGCCATGCAGCAGAATGCCATCAAAAAAACAAGCGCGGATCTCCAGCGCTTGTTTTTAGTTAACTCTACCAAAGTACAGGTTTGGCCACCATGAACCAGAGCATGAGCATTAATAGAAAAAGGTAAATCCAGACTGAGCGGGTAAGTTTCCTGACAAGAAACTGCTGATCTGCTCCAGGCGCATCAAATTTCTTCAGAACGGGAGAAAAGGCTCGGGCGAGAAAAAAGACAGAGCCTCCCATTACCGCCAGGGTCGCAACGATCCAGGATGTCGTCCAGCCCCAATGGCTGTTCACGATAAGAAGGACACCCGAGCCTACAAGTACATGTCCTGCATGCTTGACAAGGCGCACGGATGTCCTGAAGATGCTTATGTATGCCTGCTGAACCCCGGGCTCAGCCGATTCCAATTTATTGACGATTGGAATTAGAACAAAAAATGGGCCAACAGAAAGTATGGCACTGCTGACATGGATGTACAGCAGTATTCGGTACAGTATGTCCATTCCGGCAGATTACTTCTTCACTGCGCTGAATTCATGAACCCATACACGCATCTGCGGAAGCCATGGCATTCCCGGATGCATGGAAAGAATGGATTGTTTGTAGTCTTCCAAGCTTTCGAAGCCTTCCTGGCGGGCATGCTCGTCTGTTAATTCACCAAGGGATTGGGAATAAACTTTATTTACAACAAAGTCCTGGCCTTCAAGTGTCATGATTTCCCCGACATCAGCATATCTGCCATTACGGCGTGTGGCTGTTTTTTTTCCTGCAAGAACCTTCTCCACGTCCTCTTTAACTGTGACCATTCTGTCTACGGAACATGTTTTTGGCGGTAATGTATTTGGATCATGCTGATTTGACATTATGCTATTCCTCCTTATGTAAATGCTTACCTTTTAAACCTTACCATATTTTCAAGCCGGAAGGTAGCTGTGTTTAAGAGCAGTTTTTCCTAAAAAAAGGCTTGAGGAAATTCTTCCTCAAGCCTAGAAATTACTTTAACTTAAATGAACTCTTAAGCGACACAATCCTGTTAAAAACAGGTTTTTCTGCTGTTGTGTGTTTCGGGTCGACATTGAAATAGCCATGACGGAAGAATTGGAATTTATCCTGGGCTTTTACATCCTTCATGTTAGGTTCAATGAAACCATTAACAATTTCAAGTGAGTTCGGGTTTACGTAGTCAAGGAACGTTTTTCCTTCAGCATCGCTTTCAGCAGCATCATCTGTGTCTGCCTCAGCGTTCTGATCGGCATCTTCGTCAAGAATCAATGGCTCGTATAAACGGAATTCAGCCGGAATAGCACTCTTTGCATCCACCCAGTGAAGGGTACCCTTCACTTTTCGTCCTGTAAAGCCTGTTCCGCTCTTTGTTTCTGGGTCATATGTGCAATGCAGCTCAACAACATTGCCATCCTCGTCCTTGATGACTTCGTTGCACTTGATGAAGTAAGCATGCTTTAAGCGTACTTCATTGCCAGGGAAGAGGCGGAAATATTTTTTCGGAGGATCTTCCATGAAATCGTCCTGTTCTACAAAAATCTCTCTCGAGAAAGGAATTTGGCGTATGCCCATCTCCGGGTTTTCTGGATTGATTTCCGCATCAAGCATTTCAGTCTGATCTTCCGGGTAGTTCGTGATCACAACCTTTAACGGGCGAAGCACACCCATTGTACGAGGGGCTTTTAATTTCAGGTCTTCGCGGACATAGTGCTCAAGCATAGCTTCATCCACCACACCGGAACCTTTTGAAACACCCGTTTCTTTTACGAACTCGCGGATTGCTTCCGGAGTATAGCCCTTGCGTCTTAGACCGGAAATCGTCGGCATGCGCGGGTCATCCCAGCCGTCAACATAATTCTCTTCCACAAGCTGCTTCAGTTTTCTTTTGCTCATAACTGTATTAGAAATATTCAGGCGGCCAAACTCGATTTGCTGCGGTGTGCTTTCCATTTCACACTCTGTGACAACCCAGTTATATAGCGGACGCTGGTCTTCAAACTCGGTTGTGCATAAGGAATGGGTAACCCCCTCGATTGCATCCTCAAGCGGATGGGCAAAGGCATACATCGGATAGATGCACCACGTATCACCCGTATTATGGTGAGTTGTATGTGAAACACGATAGATAACCGGATCGCGCAAGTTCAGGTTCGGTGATGACATGTCGATCTTTGCTCTTAGAACTTTTGCTCCATTTTCGAATTCCCCGCCCCGCATACGTTCAAATAAATCAAGATTCTCTTCAACTGAACGGCTGCGGTATGGGCTTTCTTTTCCAGGTTCTGTCAGCGTTCCGCGGTATTGGCGGATCTCTTCCTGGCTTAAGTCATCCACATATGCTTTTCCTTTCTTGATTAAAAGAACTGCACGGTTATACATTTCCTCGAAATAATTCGAAGCAAAGTGAAGCTCCTCCCAGTCGTAGCCAAGCCATTTAACATCTTCTTTAATGGCATCCACAAATTCCTGATCTTCCTTTAGCGGGTTCGTATCATCAAAACGGAGGTTCGTCTTGCCATTAAAATCATCTGCCAGGCCGAAGTTGATAACAATCGATTTGGCATGTCCGATATGAAGATAACCGTTCGGCTCAGGCGGGAAACGGGTAATGACCTCTTTACGCTTTCCCGACTCCAGATCCTCTTTAATAATCGTTCGTATAAAATTTGAATTGTTTTCCAAACCGGTATCAGCCTTTCTGTTTATGTAGTTAGTACTTATTTTAATAAGTTCGGGAAGGAAAATAAAGCGAAACTTCCCTTTGCTGCGCTCCTAAGGCTTGCTTTTTGTTAATAGGGCAATATTGCTAAATTTTTTATTCATTCTATCTATTATAAACAAGACGATGCTGGAAAAAAAGTTTTTCTGAAGACTGGATGCGAAGTTTTACAAAAATGTTAAATATTTTCAAATAAGGAGGGATAGAGTGGGGTGGGAAGAATACCTCTTATTAGGAATTAATCTATTGAATGGAGGAATGAACATGTCTGAAAAGTATCCGATTATAGAAGGCGCAGAACCTTTTTATTATGAAGGAAATGAGATTGGGATTTTGGTTTCACATGGCTTTACCGGTTCAACTCAAAGCATGCGTCCGCTTGGGGAAGCTTATGCAAATGCAGGGTATACGGTCTGTGGTCCACGCTTGCGGGGACATGGCACTCATTATGAAGAAATGGAAACAACGACCTATCAGGATTGGATTCATTCTGTTGAAGAAGGCTATCAGTGGCTGAAAGAGCGCTGCAGTACGATATTCGTTACAGGTCTGTCGATGGGCGGCACCCTGACATTGTATATGGCCGAGAAATATCCGGAGATTAAGGGGATTATCCCGATTAATGCAGCAATTGAGATTTCTGATATGGAGGCAGCAGCCAGCCTGGAGGATGTCCGCTTCCTTGATGCAATTGGTTCAGACATTAAAAACCCTGATATAAAAGAGCTTGCCTATGAAAAAACACCGGTTAAATCGATTGGTGAAATAACGGAACTGATGAAGAAGGTCAAAGGCGATTTAGAAAAAGTGAATTGTCCTGCGCTGATTTTTGTCTCAAAAGAAGATCATGTAGTTCCGCCTTCCAATTCGCAGGAAATATACAGCAGCATTAAATCGGCTGCAAAGGAATTGGTCACCCTGGACAACAGCTATCATGTGGCAACACTGGATAACGATCAGGACATCATTATAGAAAGAACACTGCATTTTCTGCAGCGGGTACTGGAAACAAGCAGTCTGCAGGGGTGATGGGGGAGCTTAATCTGGCTCCTTTTTTTTATGGACTTTATTATAGAAGATTTTCATTGTCTTAATAAAGTTCTACCCCTTGATATGATGCAAAATTCCCGTTCCTTTTTCCAATCAGTTATGGTAGTATTTAGTGATGCGAAATAATTAACTGATTTATTCTGGAGATAAAAGGAAAGCGGGGGATGCAGTTGGTAAGGGCTGTAAAAGAGACTTTATGGACCAAGTCTTTCATAATGCTGATGATCGGGAATTTATTTGTCTTTATGTCGTTTCAGATGCTGATTCCGACACTGCCCCCATATATAAAGTCCATAGGAGCAACTGGTCTTGAAATTGGTCTGGTTACGGCGCTGTTTTCGATTGGAGCCGTTTTGAGCAGGCCATTCATCGGATTTATGCTTGAATATAGAGCAAGGAAGCAGCTGGTGCTGATAGGGGCAGCGGCGCTTCTGGCCATAACGGTTATTTATCCGCTGTCAAGCGTGGTGATGATTTTTCTGCTGTTCCGATTCATCCACGGACTCGCTTGGGGCTGGTCAACTACTGTGAATGGTACGGCAGCAGTAGATGTAGTGCCTAATTCCCGTCTTGGAGAGGGAATGGGTTACTATGGCCTTAGCGTTACAATCGGGATGATCATCGCTCCGAGTCTTGGAATCTATCTATATCAGATTACCTCTTTTACCAATCTTATTTATATCTCGAGTGTACTTGGCGTAATTGCCATTGGGCTCCTATCCATTGTTCGCTACGAAACGCCTGCAGCTGTTCTGGAAACAAGGAAAGAGGATCTGAAATTCTCTTACTTAGACTCTTTAATCGAAAAAACCAGCTGGTTTCCTGCCTTTATTACGATAATTGTGACATTTGGGTATGGTTCCATCGTAACGTTCATTGTTATTTTTGGAGAAGAGCGCGGTATTGATCAAATTTTCCTTTTTTACCTGTTCAATGCAATCATGGCATCGCTTTCGAGACCGATTTCCGGAAAATGGTTTGACCAGCGGGGGCCAAAGGGACTTGTCCTGCTTTGCACGTTCCTGACCTTTATCGGCATGTGGGTACTTTCTTTCGCTCATTCGAATTTGTTTATTATCATAAGCGGAATTTTGTTCGGAATTGGCTTTGGATCATTGATACCTACTCTGCAGTCTTGGACACTATCAATGACACCATCCAACCGCAGGGGTGTGGCAAATGGAATGTTCTTCTCATCTATCGACCTTGGCATTGGGCTAAGCGGCCTTGTGTTTGGTGTGCTTGCACAGTTTGTGGAAACGGCAGCCCTATTCCAAATATCAAGTGTGTTCCTGATTCTAGGCATGGCTGTTACAATCCTCTATGGCAGACGGCGCTCAGCTGCCCGGCCGCAGCAAGCCTCTTGATGAAGAATATAAACTGGCAGGCAGGAATATATATTTCTGTCTGCCAGTTTTTATTTTGATTGGGGTGGTATTAATATATAGAAGCTGGTTCTAACTATTAAGAATATTACACAGGAATACAGCAATGTTTCAAAAATGATAGAGAAATGAAATTTTTTGCAGAAAAATTTTTGTTACAATATAAGGATAAAGGATGAAAATTGGCGCATTATGCGTTTTTTATAAAAGATAAGAAGGTAAACTCTGAAGTTAGATAACTGTCTAGCTCCAGGCGCCATCGGCTCGAGGTCATAAGCCGATAGGCGGGCGCCTTCCGCTTTTCTTATAAAAGCATGCTGATAAAGCCCTATGATATTAGGAAATCAGCAGGCTGTTCAATAAAACTCTTTTAAAAGCCGGTGCCTTTAGGCGCACTTTTAAAAATAGCACTGCGGGGGATCAAGATGACTTTAGAGAAGCAGCTAATCAGCAAAACCTTTTATGAGACCTTCATGGAATCTAATGAAAATGTGCATCCGATCAGGGTTTTGGGTGAACTGTATGTTGCTGAGCAGCAGAACGAAGTGCCCGATTTAACCAATATCCGTTTCGCCCAGGGTGAGGTGTATTTCCTTAACAAGGATTACGAAGCGGCCATTTTTAAATGGGAGAGCATTCCGAATGAATTGGGGCCATGGGCACAGAAAAATATGGCTGATGCCTATTTTGAATTGGATTTGCTTTCAAATGCAGAGGACTTTTACAAATCGATTGAGACAGATTCAGAAGTGCTGAAAACCGAAGTGCTCCTTCAGCTGTTTTCACTTTACATACAGCGCGGCAAGCTTGAAATGGCTGTTGGATCCATTAAAGATGCGGTCCGGTTAAATCCGGATTATCCGGATGTGACTGATCTGGCACGCGGATTCTTTGAGGAACACAGCGATTGGGGAAATGCGGTGGAGCTGGCTGTCAATGAAGCAATCAGGACAGAATCCCTATCTTGGTTTGAAGTTCTTCATTCGTATGTGGACCAGGGGCGGACAGCTAAAATGGAGCCGAACTATTTCAGCGAGGCGCTTTCGGTGTTATACCGTGTGGACCATGCTCATTTTGAAAGTTTATCAGCCGCTCTATGGAGTAGCTACAAGAAATCAGGTCTTTATTTCTCATGGCTGAAAGAATATAACCATCTTCTCCTGAATATGGAGCCAGGGCGCTCACATACATGGAGCCAGCTTTCCGAGCTTTACAAGGATACTTATTTTGAACTAATCAGTGGTAAGCATCTAATCAGGGACTTATCACACCTGATACCGAATCATATAACTAACTGGTTGAAAATAGCTGCACCTTCGCATTCCCTTGTTTCGGCCTCGGCAGTGCTGGCGTGGAGCGAAATTTTCCCGTCTAATATTGATTCTTCAGCTGTCAGCGAGGCAGAAGGCCTTGTGAATCGCTCTGTCCGCTATCAGGACGGCTTGGAGGAAAGCTTCAAGCTATTTGAAAATGTCATGAAATGGGCGAAGGAAAAGGGCGTGCTGATGGGTGAACGCTTTGAATGGATGGTCCGTGAGCTCCTTGATTTGGATGCAGGGCATTTGCTGATTGCCGGTACGGCATCAAATGGGAAATCCTCGTTTGTCAACACTCTTCTCGGTGAAAAGCTGATGGGAGATTCCACTTCTGCCTCAGTGCTGTTCAAGGATAGTGATGTAGCGGAAATTCATGCCGTTACGGACGAGGAAGTCCGGAGTATTTCTGACCTGGAGGACTTTAGGCAAAGCGCAGAAAAAAGCCAGCAGACACTTATACGATGCAGAATGCCATTCGCTTTTTTACAGAATAATAGACTTGCTGTTATTGATACGCCAGGTCTTGCGGGGCAAAGCAAATTCAGAAATGGTGTGTTCCAATATCTCCATTTCGCAGACAGCATGCTGTTTGTCCTGAATGCGGATTCGCCTCTGACAGATAAAGAGCTGGATCTTGCTGTGAGAATGAGAGAACAGGCTCCGGAATTGCCTATTCATTTCCTTCTCAGTAAAATGGACCGGATTCCAGACAGCCAGGATGCCATGGATCTTCTTGATGAAACTCAGTCCCGTGTTCATACCTACTTTCCAAAAGCAAAGGTGTTTGCTTTCTCCGCCTATTATGAGAGCGAAAGCCAGCTGAAAGATTTAGCAGTCTTTATCAGGTCGATGATGGATGGACGGGACCGGAAAGAAGAGCGTACAGCAAAGGTTCTATACTATGTTAAAAAATCGATCAAATTCCTTCTTGAAAAACGCGTTGAAATGGAAAACAGCTTGATTGACACTATTAAATGGAACGAAGAAATGGTAACAAAACTTAAGGGTGCCAACAATCAGCTGAGTGATATGGAAGAAGAAAAGGTCCGGACAATTAAAAAGTCCTACAGTCAAATTAAAGATAAAATGAGACAGGATCTTGAGAAAAAGATTCCGGAACTGCTTCGGAATTGTTCAGAAATGGTGACAGAGGACAGTGATTTTGGAAAAATCCACACTGAACTCAATGACGAAATGAATAATCGGGTACACGAATATATTGAAGAGACGGTTTTGCCGGATTTCCATGTCTCCATTCAGGAGTGGATTGCTGAAAGTGAAGGAGAGTTCAGAAGCAGCCAGGCATATCTGGATGAAATGAGCGAAAGCTTCAATGAGCTATATGGCGAGGAGAAAATCTCGCTGGCCTGTGACTTCAGGGTGCTGGATGACTGGCGCCGCGACGCGGATCGAATGACGCGGGGAAGTGTTCAGCTGGAAAAGGCCAACATTCTAAACCGCTTTTCGCCATCGCAGTTCCTGCTGAAGAGTGCAGGCAAGCTGCTTGGTGCGATCCAGCAGAATAAAGCCATGCTCCATAATAAATATAAACAGTTCATTGAACACGAAGATTATAGCGAGATCGCAGAATCCATCACCAATAAATTCATGCAGCAATTCGAGCTTTTCGAGAAATCGCTTGAACGGGATATTAAAATGTTCTTCAGAAATCCGTTTGATGTATTGAATCATACGGTTGAAGAGACCTATACGGACATTGCAGATAATAAAGAAGCTTTAAGCGATATGCGCAAAAATCCTGAGATTTACCAGGATCCTCTGACACTATTTGACCTGAAGCTCCGCCAGTTTGAATGGATGACTTCAGCAGGGGAGAAAGTTAAGGAATATCGTTAAACATTAGGAAGGAGTTTTCCTTCCTTTTTTTTATGAAAAAAATAGAAAAACAGGTTTGATTTATACCGAATAAGGGTAAAGAAGCCAGTCTATTAAAATTTTTAAACTCATAAACGTGAACAGGAACTTGAAAACGGAAACAAAGATAAAGAAAAATTGGGGGAAAGAAGGAGAGAACAGGTGAGCTTTAAGAGAAAGCAAATAATGGGTTTGGGCCTAACTGTATTTTTTATGTTTATTCTAATGTTTGTCATTCTGTCTATGGTGAACGGAATGAAGGCAAACATGCTGGAAATTGTGGAGGATCGCTATTATAAGGTAAACCAGGCTACAGAGATCAGACAGCTTTTTTATCAGACAGATCAGCAGCTGCTGAGTGTGCTCACCGACATAGAATCGGCAGATCCCGCCATGACGGCTGAATTGATCGAGGCAAACCATGAAGGGATACAAACCCGGATTTTGAAATTGGAAAATGAATTAAATAGACAGAAATCCAGTCTGCTATTAAAGGAAGTAGAACAGGCATATGAATCATATGCCCAAATGCAAAACAGCTTCATTGGATTAATGGGAAGCAGAGATCTGGATTCCTTGGAAGATCTGTACAGGGATGAAAGGGAAAACCGGAACTCTCTTCTAGTAAAGCTGGCTGAATTTAAAGAATATCAGGAATCCATCATGGCTGATTCGCTGGAAAATGCAAATGAAACATATAGCCAGTTAGTAGCGACTTTGGTTGCTGCGGTTGCAATAGCCATTATTTTAATCGTCGGAGTTACGGTTTGGGTGATTAGAAGTACAGGCAGAAGCATCAGCTTAATTACAAAAGGGATTAAGGATATTGATTATCAAGACCTTTCTTCCATCTCAAGGCTGAATATTGAAACAAAAGATGAGATCGGTGAAATCGCGATAGCCTTTAACTCTATGGCTGATTCACTCGAGAACTATTACGAAAAAGAACAGCGCTATTCGGCTGAAATCAGTGAGCAGAACTGGATTCAAAGCCAGTCTGCTGCATTAGTAAGCATCTATAGCCAGCATGTGACCATAGCGAATTTGGCAGATGATTTTATTTCCAGGCTGGCACCTGCCGCCGGAGCCAATCTCGGAGTCTTTTACGTGAAAGATGACAGCGGAAGCAAACCTGTATATAAAAAACAAGCTGCTTATGCCGATGGGGCGGAAGATGCAGGAAGAGACTTTTTCTTTGCTGGGGAAGGAATAGCAGGGCAAACAGTCAGGGATAAGAAAACAATATTCCTCCATGATGTTCCTGAGGATTACAAGGTCCTATCAACCGGTTTGGGAGATGTCAGGCCGAAAAGCATCATGATGGCACCCGTCATGCTCAAAGACGAGGCCGTTGCAGTTGTGGAATTGGCAAGTTTGCGGCCATTCACTGATGCACAGATCAAGCTCCTGGAAAAAGTAATTGAAACATTAGGAATAGCCATTACGAATATTTCAGGAAGAATGGAGATCGAACGCTTATTGGCAGAATCTCAGGCACAGACAGAGGAACTGCAGGCACAGGCTGAAGAGCTGCAGTCCCAGTCGGAGGAGCTGCAGGCGCAATCTGAAGAAATGCAGAGTCAGTCCGAAGAGTTGCGTATGATTAATGAACAGCTTGAAGAGCGCTCCAGAGATGCGGAAATGAAGTCTGAAGAACTTCAGGCTGCCAAGGAAGAGCTGGAGGAAAAAGCAAAGCAGCTGAGTTTAAGCTCAAAATACAAGTCAGAATTCCTGGCAAATATGTCGCATGAGCTGCGCACGCCGCTTAACAGCATATTGCTTTTATCAGAGATGCTGGCAGAAGACCCGGATCAAATGCTAACTGAAGAACAGAAGGAGTTTTCCAAAGTTATTCATACATCAGGACAGGATTTGCTTACCCTGATCAATGATATTCTGGACCTTTCAAAAGTGGAAGTAGGAAAACTGGAGATCAGCTTTGAGGAAGTCAATATGGGTGAAATGTCGCAGCGTATGAATCAGCATTTTACACAAGTGGCAAAGCATAAAAACCTTGAGTTTACTGTAAGCTCTTCAGAAGAAGTGCCGCCTGTATTCCATACAGATGAGCAGCGGCTGCAGCAAATTGTGAAAAATCTCCTGTCAAATGCATTTAAATTTACGGAAGAAGGTTCAGTAGCAGTCACTTTTGAAAAAGCTGCACAGAGCGATTTCTTTGGTTTGCCGTTATCCGCCTATACAGATGATTGGCTTAAAATAACAGTGCTGGATACAGGCATTGGCATTCCAGCAGAAAAGCAGCAGCTGATTTTTGAAGCCTTCCAGCAGGCTGATGGAGCCACGATGAGAAAATATGGCGGAACGGGCCTGGGATTGTCCATCTCCAAGGAATTTGCCCAGCTGCTCGGCGGCATATGCAAAGTGGAGAGTGAAGAAGGAAAAGGAAGCCGTTTTACACTGGTCATTCCGAATCTGCCAAACGGC
Organism: Cytobacillus sp. Bac17; assembly: GCF_024519925.1. NCBI lineage: Bacteria > Bacillati > Bacillota > Bacilli > Caryophanales > Bacillaceae > Cytobacillus > Cytobacillus sp. Bac17. The sequence continues at coordinate 52,662 of NZ_JALJRC010000016.1, forward strand.
ATGCCTGAAATTGAGGCAGGAACGCTTGCTTTTGAAGAAGCTGCTGTAACCGCAGAACCTCTGGAGGAAGTGTCTGAGCCAGCATCCCCCCCAGCCGCTGAAGGAAATAGTGAAGCAGACCATCAGCATACAGGTACCGAGCTTAAAGATAAAACAGTCATTGTCGTAGATGATGATCACAGAAATATTTATGCGCTGAAAAATGCTTTGAATAAAGAAGGCATGAATGTCCTTACAGCAGAAAACGGGATGCAATGTCTGGATTTAATAATGGGGACAGAAAAGATTGATATTGTGCTGATGGATATTATGATGCCGGTTATGGATGGTTATGAAACCATGAAGAGGCTTCGCGGGCTGGACAGGCATCAGGATGTTCCAATCATTGCCCTTACTGCCAAGGCAATGAAAGGCGATAGGGAAAAGTGCATGGAAGCCGGTGCAACAGATTATATCAGCAAGCCATTAAAACTGGACCAGCTGCTGTCCGTTATGAGGGTGTGGCTTTCATAGAAGGAACCAGGGGAGCGCCATTTCTAATGTACGGACAGACAGAGGAGCATTCCCCGTATCCATAATTTTATTCTCGAAAGTTGAGGAATGACTAGAATTGAAAAAGGAAGAATTAGAGATAGATTTACTTTTAAAGGCCATTTACGGTTTATCCGGGTATGATTTCCGGCAATATATGCGCTCTTCCATTACAAGGAGGATTCAAAATCGCATTAGCAGGGATCGGCTGCCCAGCATAACAAGCCTCACAGAGAAGGTTATACATGAAGATGGGTATCTGCAAAAGGTCCTGAGCGATTTTTCAATCAATGTTACCGAAATGTTCCGGGATCCTTCGTTTTTTAAAGCTTTTCGAAATGAGGTTGTCCCGATGCTCAGAGAATTGCCTGAGATCAGAATCTGGCATGCAGGCTGTTCGACTGGAGAGGAAGCCTATTCCATGTCTATTTTGATGGAAGAAGAGGGTTTGGGAGAACGAACTAAAATTTATGCCACAGACATCAATGAAAAAGTGCTAAAAAAAGCAGAGAGCGGAATGATCCCTTTGCAAAAAATGCAGCTCTACACAAAGAACTACATTATGGCAGGCGGAAAAAAATCATTTTCTGAATACTATACTACAGATTGTGAAGCAGCTTATTTGAATTCATCCCTGCTTAATCGAATGGTTTTTGCGCAGCATAATCTGGTGACCGATGGCTCATTTAATGAATTTCATGTGATTATATGCCGCAATGTCATGATTTATTTTAATACTGATCTGCAAAGCCATGTTTTTAATCTTTTCAATGAAAGCCTCAGCATGGGAGGGTTTCTGGGACTTGGAAGCAAGGAAGCGCTGAGGATGGAAGTGCCTGTATTTGAAGAAATCAACCTTCAGGAAAAGATTTTCAGGAAGACCGCTCCAGCATAAAAAAGCGGAAACGCCTTGCCCGCCCCCGACACCTCGAGGGGCAGGCGCAGGAGCTGGACAATACTCAAAGTTCAAAAGGAATCACATTTTTATCTTTTATATAAAGACAGAGTGCGGACCCTATTTGAGGGACTGCACTCTGTTTTTTTGCAAAAATATTATGTATACACACTAATCTGCCTGGACCAAAACAACACACATATCATCATCAGCGCTTGCCTGCTGCTGTTTAGTCAGAATCATATCGATTGGCTCTGCTGTTCTGGCTGCATTCCAATGGAAGGATGCGAAGCGCTGAAGATATTCACAAGGGTTAAGATTATTCTGCTCCACTGCCTCCTCCACTCCGTCCGTAAACAGGAGCAGCTGGATGGAGTCTATATAGGGAATTGTTTCTTTTTGTATCGTAATATCTTCAAAAAAGCCTACTGCACACATATTGCTTGATAAGCTGACCATTTCCTTTTTATCTGTGAGCGCATATCCGGTTGGATGTCCGGCATTCACATACTCAACGGTTTTGTCTTTTTTATTAAGGACGAGGTAAATGGCTGTAAAATAATATGGAATCCGCTGATTGCGCTGATTAAGGGAATTCATCCACCGATTTAGTTCCTTCATGACGTATTCAGGATCGCTGCATGTTCTGATGGCATCCCTTAGAACAGAAGAAATAAACATGCATACAAGGGATGCTGAAATCCCGTGGCCCATCATGTCCAGCTGGATGGCAGCAAAGCGGTGTTCATCTATTTGGTGCCAGTAATACATATCCCCTGCAAGTTTGTTGGCTGGCAGGTAGGAAGCTTTTAACAGTGTATGTTCATGATAAATCGGCTCGCTCAGCATGCTGGTCTGAACCTGCATGGATAAATCCAATTCATTCTTGATTTTATTTTCCTGCTCCTTATGCCAGTCCTTTTCATATTTAAGTCTTAAAGCAGCACGAATCCGGGCAAGCAGTTCCGTTTTATTTATGGGCTTCATAACATAATCAGTTCCGCCCGCATCAAGAGCCTCAGCTACCTTATTTGAATCTTCCAATGCAGTTACAAAAATCACCGGTATATCCTTTAAATGCGGAATCTGCTGAAGCCGCCGGCATGCCTCAATTCCATCCATCTCCGGCATCATAATATCCATTAAGATAATGTCTGCTTTTATATCAGCTGAAAAAGGTGAATATCCCTGAAGATGCTGAAACATATCCTTTGCAGAAGAAAACGTTAAATGGTCTTTATAACCCGCGCGTTTTAATATATGCTGAATGACAAATAAATTGGCTTGATTATCGTCCACAATTAGGATTCCCATAGACTTTTTCCCTTCCCGTGTTTTACGATTTAATTCTTTATATAAATATCCTTAACATATACCCCGTTTTGACAAGGGGAAAACCATAATATTAATAGTTTATTTGCTTTGGGCAATTTGGCAGAACGGCATAAAATAAACTTTATATTGTAAGCGTTTTCTTTTGTTTTTCTGAAATAATATTATAAAGTGATATAATCACACAAACTAGCTATATTAAATATATCTATATAACTTTGTGTATTTTTATGGTGAACATCTGTATTTTTAGGATAGAATTTCTCTTGATTTCTTTTCGGATAAGAGTAAAATAAAGATTAAATTTTCAGAGATTAGGAGATGTCAGGATGAAAGTCGTAAAGTTCGGAGGATCTTCTTTAGCATCCGGAAAGCAAATCGAAAAAGTTTTCAATATTGTAAATGCTGATCCAGAGCGGAAGATAATCGTCGTCTCGGCTCCTGGAAAGCGATTTTCAGCAGATAATAAGGTTACTGATTTATTAATCGCATGTGCGGAGAAACGGATTCAGGGGGAATCAGCAGATGACTTGGCTGAAGCTGTATTGGATCGGTATGGCCAAATAGCTGATGAATTGGAGCTGGGTCTGGACATTAAAGATATGATCAGGGAGGATCTTTTTACAAGGCTTTCAAGCGATACAGATGATCCTGAAGTTTTTATGGATCTGATCAAAGCGAGCGGCGAGGATAATAACGCTAAGCTTGTTGCAGCTTATTTTCAGCAGCAGGGAGTGGAAGCAAGGTATGTGAACCCGAAGGAAGCGGGATTGCTTGTAAGCCCGGAGCCCGGAAATGCACAGGTTCTTCCTGAGGCATATGAGAATCTATATTCCTTAAAGGAAAAGGACGGGATTATCATTTTTCCAGGTTTCTTTGGATACAGCAGGGATGGGCAGGTGTTCACATTTTCAAGGAGCGGATCGGATGTGACAGGTTCCATTTTGGCTGGAGCAGTCAAAGCGGACTTGTATGAAAACTTTACAGATGTGGATGCTGTTTATTCGGTAAATCCATTTATTGTGGAAAGTCCTAAAGAAATCAAAGAACTGACATACCGCGAAATGCGGGAGCTTTCCTATGCAGGTTTTACCGTCCTGCATGATGAAGCACTTGTGCCGGCATTCAGGGCTGGAATTCCTGTGCAGATTAAAAATACGAATAATCCATCTGCTCCTGGCACCAGGATTGTGAACGAGCGCGATAACACAAACGGACCTGTGATCGGGATTGCCAGTGATCAGGGATTCTGCAGCATATACGTCGGCAAATACTTAATGAACAGGGAAGTCGGCTTCGGAAGGAAGCTGCTGACCATTTTGGAAGAGTATGGCCTCAGCTATGAGCATACCCCGTCAGGAATTGATGACATCTCCATTATTCTTCGGGAAAACCAATTTACTGATGGTGTGGAGGAGGAAATTCTGAGCCGCATTCAATATGAGCTTCACGCGGATGAGGTGAAAATCCAGCATAGCCTGTCGCTTATCATGGTAGTTGGTGAGGGGATGCGCCAAAACATCGGAACAATGGCCCGCGCCTCCAAGGCCCTCGCTAAAGCGAAGGTAAATATGGAAATGATCAATCAGGGCTCATCTGAAGTGAGCATGATGTTTGGCGTACAGGCAGTGGATGAAAAACGCGCGGTACAGGCTCTATATAATGAGTTTTTTGCTGCGGTGGCAGCTGTGTGATCATTATCCGAAGGTAAATCTGCTCATACGAAAGTAAAATGGTTTATCCGAAGGTAAATCTGTTTATACGAAAGTAAAATGTTTTATCCGATAGTAAATAGGCTTTATATGCAAATAAATCAAACGTTTGATTGAAAAAGCTTGGGGCATTAGCCTCGAGCTTTATTTTTTGGAATGAAAAATCTTAAGATAATCAAAATAAGAAGGAAACTTTTTCAATCTGGAAGGAGAAAAGGATATGAAGAAAGTATTGATATTGGGAATAATGCTGCTGCTGCCGCTGAATATGCTAACAGCTCCAGGCAATGCGGCTGCACAGAAACCGTGTATCACCCAATCAGAGGTTAAATTTGGAAATGAATTCCGCAGGTTATGGGTCGACCATGTATTATGGACAAGCAATTACATTACAAGTGCCACAACTGCCGGAGCGGAGGATCAGAAGCAGGTTCTGGCAAGGCTTTTGAAAAACCAGGAGGATATCGGCAATTCGATAAAGCCTTATTATGGAGATGCTGCAGGTAATAAGCTTACAGAGCTGCTTAAGGAGCATATTGTTATTGCCGGAGATATTGTTGAAGCTGCCAAGAGCGGGCAAGGCGCAAAAGTGAATCAGCTGAACAAAATATGGCATCGCAATGCAGATGAGATTGCTGCTTTTCTAAGCGGAGCCAATCCTAATTTGCAAAATGAAGATGTAAAAAAATTGCTGTACACGCACCTCGAATTGGTGACGGATGATTTAACAGCGAGCCTGGTTAAGGATTGGGATGCAAGAATTGTTTCAATTGATGATGGATTGTCGCATATTATCATGATGGCAGATGCCATTTCAGATGCAGTTGTGAAGCAATTCCCGGACAAATTCAAAGGGTGAATACAAGAGGCTTCAGTACATGCTGGAGCTTCTATTATTTTTCCTTTGACAAAGCAGCCTGTCTCATTATAAGCTATTTAGCGTGCTAAATAATTTAATGTAAATTTTTCACATATAGAAGGAGGGGTATCCGCTATGTCTGGGGATCAAAAGAAAAAGATGGTCATACTAATGATCAATATGTTTATTGCGATCGGAAGCTTTGGGATTATTATTCCGATTTTGCCCGCTTATTTGGAATCCATTAATCAGGGTGGAACGGCAGCAGGCTTGATGATTGCCATTTTTGCGGGTGCCCAGCTGATTTTTTCACCCATTGCAGGGAAATGGGCTGACCAATACGGCCGCAGAAAGATGATTATTTACGGGTTAGCTGGTTTGACTTTATCCATGCTTGTCTTTTATGCAGTGGATTCCATATGGCTGCTATATTTTTCTCGTGTCATTGGAGGCGTTGGAGCAGCATTGCTGATTCCAGCTATTTTTGCCTACATTGCAGATATTACAACCATGGAGCAGCGTGCAAAAGGGAATGGCCTTGTCTCAGCTGCGATGTCACTTGGAATCGTGGTCGGACCTGGAATTGGCGGATTTTTGGCTGACTTCGGATTGAAAATGCCATTTCTGATTTCAGCGCTTGTATCTCTAGTTGCAGTTATTTTTTCAATTATGCTCCTCGAAGAGAGCAGCACATTGCAGACGGTGCCGGGAGAGATGCCTGAAGAGGAACCAATGGTCAAGAAGCTGGCAATGTCTGTTAAGAAGCCATATTTTATTCCGCTTGTTATCACATTGGTGATGAGCTTTGGACTAATGGCATATGAATCAGTGCTGGGGCTTTATCTTGATAATGAGTTTGCTGCTACTCCGCAGGAAATCGCCATTATGGTGACTTCAACGGGGGTTATTAGTGTTATTGTTCAGTTATTTGTAGTCGATCGGGTGGTTAATAAATTCGGAGAAGGAAAGGTATTGAATATCTTCTTGGCTGTTGCGGCGTCAGGTTTCCTTGTGTCGCTGTTTGCAGGAAGTTATGCACTATTCTTTTTCATTTCACTGATCATTTTCCTGGCCACTTCCATCCTGCGTCCGGTTTTAACCACGCTTATCTCAAAAATGGCTGGCAATGAGCAGGGATTTGCGATGGGGATGAATAATGCTTATATGAGCATTGGAAACGTACTTGGACCAACGATTGCCGGCGTACTTTACGATGTGCAGATAACCTATCCGTTTGTTCTCGGTCTGGCCCTATTGATCGTTACATTGTGTATCACGATTGCCTGGCAAAAAAAGGAACCAAAACCGAAAGCGGCTGTATAGAAAACGGCTTGGAGACATTGTCTTCAGGCTTTTTTTATTTGCCCTTTATTCTCAAATGATATTGAAAGAAAAATAGTTAGGTTATAATTGTGGCAATTTTGTGAAAGAAACGCAGTTCGATTGACACAGCCTAAATAATGTATTATTCTGAAAATAACAAAAATATTGAGCGAATGACGGCTGCGGGAGAGAGCATTTAGTAGCCACCGAAGGAGCAAGCTTCAAAAATACCCTTGAAGCCAATCTCTCAGGTAGACAGAACCGCAGTCGGACGCATCTCTGGAGAGCGCGCAGGAATCCTGCGACACCAAAGGGGTTAAACTCTCAGGTAAAAGGACAGAGAAGGGGGATGAAGAAGCCGCCTTTTTTCTGTCCTTTTTATATGGATGGCAGCTTCGGGAAATGCAGATGGAGGAATCTATATGAATAAAAATATCAATGCAAACAGGGCGACATTGCTGATATCTTGTCCTGAGCGGCCGGGCATAATCTCCACAGTCTCCAATTTCCTGCTGGAGCATAAGGCTAATATTGTCCATTTTGACCAGCATACAACCGATCCGCTGGCAGGCATATTCTTTATGCGGATTGAATTCGATATGAATCATTTTGATGAGTCCTTTTCAAAACTGAAAGAGGATCTGCCTGAAATGGCCAGGGAATACTCAATGGAGTGGAAGCTGAGCGGCAAAGGCGAGCGTAAGCGGATGGCTATTTTTGTTTCTAAGATGGATCACTGTCTGCTGGAGCTCCTATGGCGCTGGAAATCGAAGGAGCTTGAAGTGGATATTCCCTTGGTGATCAGCAATCATCCCGACATGAGGGAAGTGGTGGAGGGTTTCGGAATACCTTATCATCATATTCCGATTACACCTGACACTAAAGCTGAAGCTGAGCAAAAGTCGGTGGAGCTTCTGGAAGGAAAAGTGGATTTCATTGTGCTCGCGAGATATATGCAGATCCTTTCGCCTAGCTTTATTTCTAAATATCCAAACAGGATTATCAATATCCATCATAGCTTTCTGCCAGCCTTCGTGGGAGCCAATCCTTATGCACGGGCGTTTAACCGCGGAGTAAAGCTGATTGGGGCAACAGCTCATTATGTAACGAATGATTTGGATGAAGGCCCAATCATTGAACAGGATGTCCAGCGGGTTAATCACCGCCACACTGCACAGGATCTCAAAATTGCAGGACGGCATGTGGAAAGACAGGTCCTCGCTCAGGCAGTCGCCTGGCATGTGGAAGACAAAGTCATTGTGCATGGAAATAAGACGATTGTTTTTTAGGTGATAGACAGACACCATACTCTGTCAAAAAAAATAGATCCAGCATCCAGGAGATTACAGACATCATGAGAGAAGGTGAGCAGAAATGAAAAAGAAAAAATTATCAATGCTTGAAATGATTAAGGCAAATAAAGAAGAGCTTTTAAAAGATAGCCGGGAGCTTGAAAAAATTGAAAAGAAAATAGACGATAAATATGCAAAAGCGCAGTAAGAGAGTACACCCGGTCTGGGAGTAAAACAGGCCGGGTGTTTTTTTATGGAGCTGGGTTAAGAAGTGAAAATGGCGCGAGACTTATTGAGATTAGTGTCTGCGGAAGAGCAGGAAATGAACGAAGGGAGCTAATGAGGGAGAATAGCGTCTTTGAGGAGAGGCAAGAGGAGTGAAGGGAACTAATAAGGATGAATAGGGCCTTTGGGGAGAGATAAGCGGGAGTGAGGAGAACTGATAAGGATGAACATTGCCTTTGAGGAGAGGCAAGCGGGAGTGAAGGGAGATAATAAGAATGGGTAGTGCCCCAGAAGAAGATGAAAAGAGGACGAAGGAAACTAATGCAGATAGGTAGTTTCCCCTTGATAAAAGCATTAAAAACGCCCAGGGAGTCCCTGGGCGCCAGCTTCTTATTTTTGTCTAAAGAAATCTGTGAAAGCATGATACATTTCCATTCCCTGATAAAAGAACAGGCTGGAAGCTGTTAATGAAAATAAGCCAATCATTAAGAATCGAATCCACATTATTCGTTTCCTCCTTCAATTGTTTTGTTGGACAATTAAGGAGTGTGGATTACATAATTCGCCTCGTAGAAGATGGGGGTATAAAATATCTTTTTTCTGCGGGCGATGATGTGAAGGGCACTGTATACAAAAAGGATAATGGTTAGGTTTATGATGGCTATAGAAAGCATATCCTGTGTGAAGATATGTTTTTTAGGATCATCTTTTAATAGAAAGCTCTCGGTAAAGTCCGAAACCGTTACCGCTTTGCTTTGGTCCATTGGAATATCATTAAAATGGACACCAGGGTATTGGGTGATGAGGAAGGATAAAAATACAGACAGCATTAAAAGTGGCAGTAACTTCATTTTTTTCATTCCCTCACCCCTTTTCAAGATTATAACTATCATCATAAACACTATTTATAGATTAGTAAACTAAAAGATTTTGACAGGATTCGTTAATATTCTATGTATATATTGTAAAAATAGCTGGGACAAATGTTACAGGGGCACAAAGGGATTTTGGCTGCAAGTCTGGATTATAGGTTGAATGAATAACCTAATGCTTACAAAGTCCTGATAAAATAGGCAGAGGTATTGTCATTCTCCTTTACACATCTTCATATTGCTTTAAAAATAGCCTCTTATAATCAACTGTGAATCCAGATTGATTTAAGAGGTGAAGAAAAATGGGACATGAGAGATCGATTGATGATTTAATCAGGAAGTTTAATGAAGAGAACTTAAAGAGGGACATTGACCGCCGGAGCTTTCTATCTGGTGCAGGGAAAATTGCCGGTTTTTCGCTTGCGCTGGCTATGGCGCAATCATTAGGGGTGGGTAATCTAACGGTTGATGCAGCTCCTAAGTTCAGCAAATATCCTTTTACCCTCGGTGTGGCATCAGGAGATCCTCTTTCGGACAGTGTGGTTTTGTGGACAAGGCTTGCACCAGATCCGCTTAATGGAGGCGGGATGCCTCATCATGCTGTCCCAGTCAAATGGGAACTTGCTGCAGATGAACATTTCCGAAAAGTTGTTAAACGCGGGACAGAAATTGCAGTGCCGGATTTGGCGCATTCTGTGCATGTGGAGGCAGAAGGCTTAATGCCGGACACTGTCTATTATTATCGTTTTAAAAGCGGCAATGAATTAAGCCCAATTGGGAAAACAAAGACGCTTCCGGCTGCGGGTGCCAAAGTATCAGGGCTATCTTTTGCATTTGCTTCATGCCAGCAGTATGAACATGGATTTTTTACAGCCTATCAGCATATGGCAAAGGAAAATCTGGATCTTGTCATTCACCTTGGTGACTACATATATGAATATGGACCAAATGAATATATTTCACCAACAGGAAATGTCCGTCATCATAGCGGACAGGAAATTATCTCTCTCGAAGATTACCGGAATCGCCATGCCCAGTACAAAACGGATCCGCATCTGAGAGAAGCGCATGCTGCTTTCCCTTGGGTAGTCACTTGGGATGACCACGAAGTGGAAAATAACTATGCAGCTGGGATTCCGGAAAAAGGCCAGTCGGCAGAAGCATTTATTAAACGCCGTGCAGCTGCTTATCAGGCTTACTATGAGCACATGCCGCTCCGGTTATCTTCCATGCCAAATGGTGATGGTATGCAGCTGTATAGGGAATTCAGCTATGGCAACCTAGCGTCATTCCTTGTGCTTGACTCCCGGCAATATCGGGATGACCAGGCAAATGGTGATGGCAGCAAGCCGCATACTCCGGAGTCGCTTGATCCAACCCGCACTCTCCTTGGCAATGAACAGGAACAATGGGTGGAAAGCAATCTAGCCAGCTCCAATGCGCATTGGAATGTACTTGCACAGCAGGTGTTCTTTGCCCAGAGAAATTTTGGATCAATTGCTTCGCCGAAGTTCAGCATGGATGCATGGGATGGTTACCCTGCTGCCCGGCAGCGTCTGACAGATTTTGCTGTTTCAAACAATATCGGAAACCTAATCGTTCTGACTGGGGATGTCCATGCAAGCTGGGCTTCGAATATTCTAACAGACTATAATGATCCAAATGCAAAGCTGATTGGGGCTGAATTTGTCGGAACCTCTATCACATCAGGAGGAAACGGATCAGATGTGAGAGCGGATACGGAAAAGACGCTTGCAGAAAATCCGCATATTAAGTTCTTTAATAATTATAGAGGCTATGTCCGCTGCCGGGTAACACCAGAGCAATGGCGTGCAGATTATCGGGTTCTTCCTTTCGTAACAGAGCCTGGAGCGGATATTTCAACAAGAGCATCATTTATTTTTGAAAAAGATCAGGCTGGCTTGAAGCAGGTATCGGCATCTGCTGTACCTCAGGGGGCTGGAATCTCTTCTGAGGTGGAAGAAGATCGCCATCACGCTCATTCAAGGGCACATGAAAAGCAGCTTAAGAAAAAGCGAGAAAAGGTATTACATTAACGGGACGGTGAGAAGATGATTTCCAACATTGGCATTCCAGGCTTAATTCTCGTTCTTGTCATTGCGTTGATCATATTTGGGCCATCCAAGCTTCCTGAAATCGGGCGGGCATTTGGGCGGACCTTAACGGAGTTTAAAAGTGCGGCAAAGGATTTGGTATCAGATGAGGAAAAGAAGGAAGAGCAAAAGCCGGTACTTTCAGCCTTGAAAAAAGAAAAGTAGGAAATAAAAATACAGGCAAGCGAATTAGCCTGTATTTTTATTGCGAACAATATGTGAAATATTTCACATATTGTTCATTTTTGATTCATCCACTGGAATGAAAAGTATTATATATTAATACTGTACTTATATTGTTTACCTAAAATGCCATTAGGGAGGCACGATCATCATGAAAAAAATATTCCAGTTTTTATTAATAGCAGGATTGGTCATGACGCCTTTTTTTGCGAGCGCACATGTGAAATGGTTCACAAATGTGACACCTCAAAAGGAAACGATTGAAAATATATTATCACCTTTATTTTTGGGACTGGCACTGACAGCTGCGATTGTCCTTGCGATGCTGACATTGATTATCCCAAGGACAGCGCAATGGGACAAAGTTAAAAAGCTGGATGACTGGCTCTCAGGATTCCGCAAATATAGCAGGTATATCCTTAAGTATGGTACAGCCGCGGCATTAATAATACAGGTGACGAATGGAACATTATTTGCGCCTGAATTTTATTTAACCAATACGATTGCAATGATTCTAACTTGGGCAGCAATTGGCTTTCTGCTTATTCCGCATCACATCTCTACAAAGGCCGGAGCCGTTATTTTATTGGGGCTATTTGTGTACGTTACCCTTCTGAATGGCATTTTCCATATGCTTGATTATGGATATTATGTTGCCATTATTGGAGTCTTGCTGGTCGGCAGCACAAAGCTTGAGCAGGTTGGATTTCCATTCCTTTATTTAGGCACAGGTTTATCTTTATGCTGGGTGGCTGTTGAAAAATGGGTATATCCAAGCATGTCTCTTGATATTGTAGCCAATCACGGAGTTCCCACATTCGGCTTTGCCCCGGCTGCATTCGTTGTTATGGCTGCATTCATTGAGTTTGTTGTCGGTTACCTTCTAGTGGTAGGGATCCTTAACCGGGGAGTTGGCTTTGTGGTTACGGTTATTTTTATTACAACCACGATGCTGTTTGGAATGACAGAAGTAATCGGCCATTTTATGATCCATATTGTCCTGATTATCTTCATCATTGAAGGGGTGTCTTTTTATAACCCGCCTATTAAGCTTCATAAAACCAGGGCAGATCAATTTGTGTTTGTTTTCCTGAACTTTATTTTCGTCCTTGCGACATTCATTCTGATTTATTACCGATTTGCATAAGGGTTGACACCTTAAGAAAAATAGAATATGATTAACGTATAGTTGAATAGTTTCTCCTAAAGGGGAGTAGCTTTTACAGCAGAGTCGTCATTTCGGAGTTTAGAGCTCCCGGCTTTGTTGGCAACCTTAACGTTGTTAGCAAGACCTTTGCCTGTTTCGGGTAAAGGTCTTTTTGTTTTTTTAAACCTTTACCGCTTGCTGGTAGAGGTTTTTTTATTGCCTGATATAGCTTGGCAATGGAAATCCTCAATCGACATAACTGCAGGGAAACAGTGCGAAGCTTTCAATACTTAAAAAATAGAAGGAAAGGAGACCAAGATGAAAAAAGCTAGAGTATCATTTGCAGAATTAATTAAGAAAAACAAAGAAGAGCTGCTGAGAGATCAAGAATTGCTGGCTAAAATTGAAAAACGTGTAGACGAAAAATATACAAAGGTGAAATAAGGGAGGGTGTTTAGATGGAATTATCACTAATACTTGAGTATGGATGGGTATTGCTGCTGCTTGTGGCGCTGGAGGGTTTATTGGCTGCTGATAACGCGCTGGTGCTGGCGATTATGGTTAAGCATCTTCCGGAGGAGCAGAGGAAGAAGGCTTTATTTTACGGGTTAGCTGGAGCGTTTGTTTTCCGCTTTGGATCGTTATTTGCGATTTCATATCTAGTAGATGTATGGCAGGTTCAAGCCATTGGAGCGCTATACCTTCTGTTTATCGCGGCTAATCATATATTAAGAAAATTCCTTGTAAAAAAAGGCGAGGAAGAAGCAGGAGTAACGAAAGAAAAGAAACAATCTGGTTTTTGGCTGACAGTATTTAAGGTTGAGCTGGCTGATATTGCATTCGCTGTAGATTCCATTCTGGCAGCGGTCGCTCTGGCCGTGGCCCTTCCGGATTCAGGACTTGGCCATATAGGCGGACTTGACGGCGGAAAGTTCTTTGTCATCTTTGCCGGGGGTATGATCGGATTGATCATTATGCGTTTTGCTGCAAACCTCTTTGTGGATCTGCTTCACAGGAGACCTGGACTTGAGGTTGCAGCATTTGGTATTGTCGGCTGGGTTGGTGTCAAACTGGCTGTCTATACAATGTCCCATCCGGCGCTGGCGATCCTGCCTGAAGGATTTGCCAAATCGACCGAATGGAAAACTACTTTCTATGTAGTCTTAATTGGAATAGCATTAGCTGGATGGTTTCTTTCCAAGGAAAAACAGGAAGTGCCGGCTGAAGAAAAAGCAAGCTAAATCAAACAGGGCGGAGTATACCCGCCCTGTTTTTTATGTGGAGGATCATTCAATCAAATGTTTGATTGAATACCCATGAGCCCGGGTCTGGCCTGCCATTCAGCTTTCAGGATGCTCATTTCTATCAAGTTCCAATATTTATTTCTAACTTTATTGGTCTGCCTAAGAAGTCCCTCTTTTTGGAACCCTGCCTGCTCGTAAATCTTAATAGCAGGCAAATTAAAATCAAAAACCCCAAGGCTGATTCTATTTAATCTCAGCTCTTGAAAGGCTAAGTTCAGGATTTGATGAATCATTTCTGAAGCATACCCTTTCCCCCGTGCTGTGGGGCTGATGAAAACCTTGCCAATCCTCGCAGTTTCGTTGACACGGTCAACTCTGCCAAGGGAAATATGACCGACGATTTCATCGTTTGCCAAAACTTTGCAGATATATTCCGAGCTGGTTTCCAGATTTGCAGAGCTTATATACTTAGCAAGCTGCTCATGATTAAGGGGGAATTTGAAATGGGCACCGCTCCACTGAACCATTAATTCCGGTGTACTGATCCAGCTGATGAGCAAATCGAAATCTTTTTCTGTAAAAGGTTCTAATCTTATCATGGGAATCTCCTTCTTATTAATCATCTGAATTCGCAGTTTTTCAACCTTTTTCCCTTTTATCAGCCTAGTTTGTAAATTGCGGCTTGAGGCTTTTTCTTTATTGGCCTTTATGCAGCACGTTGCATGCGCTAAGCAGATTGCCATCCGGATCCTTAAAGCCAAATCCTCCAAAGCCATGTTCCTCATTAATATTAAGCGGACCAACTTCAATGTTTTTCACCTGCAGCCAATGATGGAACTCTTCTAAGGATTGTGTATAGAAATCAATGATGCTGTGTTCGACACCATTATGGGAATTGGAAAAAGATAATGACTTTCTGTCTTCGGTTTCTACCAGGAAGATTGTTGGAACACCCTTTGCTTGAAAGCTTAGCATAGCATTTTTCTCACCTTTGAATTCAACTTTAACACCCAGAACCTCTACATAAAATGCTACTGACCGCTCCAAGTTTGAAACTGGTATCTCAACAGTAGCAATATGTGAAATAAACATTTGGACCCTCCTTTTATATCGAGTTTTTTACCTATTTTACAGAGTGCAGGAAAAATCCTGCTAAATATGCGTGAAATGCAAGTAATGAGTACATATTAATTTAAAGAACCATAAGGAAGGAGCAAATGAGTTGTCTGGAAAAGATGAGCAAAATAAGAAACAGACACAAGGCCCAAAAGAAGAGAGGGAACTTGTCAATGAGTTTGGAAAGTATAAAGGGGATCAGCCGGTTCCGCAGCCTAAGGATTATGATGAGATAGAGTATTAAAAAAGCAGGATAAGTCCTGCTTTTTTAATATTTAAGTCTCTGGCCTTAGCTTATTTTAATGCTAAGGGAGCTTAATCCTCTTTGTATTCTCTTCTAAACTATAGTTAAGAAAAGCAAGAAGGGGAAAATGTATGAATGGAAAAATTGAAGTTAGTTTTCATGGACTTATCATTTTATTAGCATTGTATATATTGTTTAATTATATGCCGACACTTTTGCCGGCTTATAAATGGGGTATTATTGCAGGCATGGCTGCCATATTAGTGATGGATTTTTACTTTTTTGCTGCAGGCAAGTTATCCCGATTGAAATACAGCAGACTGGCACTTATTTATATGTTCTGTCTGCTGTTAATAGTTTTTATGACCTTTTATTTAACAAAAATACTTGTTTTGACTGATGCCTATGGGCTCGAGAGAATGCTGAGGGAATATGAAGCGGAGGGCAAGCTCATCTTTTTCCTGGTTTGCTTTTTACAGCCTATTCTGTTGCCGCTTCCTGAAGCCGTAACACTGCCTGCCGGAAGTGCCGTATTCGGTCCCGCAGCCGCTGCCTTTCTTGGATTCACAGGTACACTTTCGGGGATTATTGTTATGTTCTTGACTGCAAGGATAGGAGGATTAAAGCTTGTATCCCGGTTTATAAAAGAGCGGCATCTGATCAAATACCAAAAATACATGGAGAAAAATGAAAACACCATACTAATGCTGATGTTTGTTATTCCGATATTGCCGGATGAGATCATTTGTGTTGGAGCAGGAATGGGTGGTGTTTCATTTAAAAAGTTCCTGGGAATTGCGTCTATTTCCAAAATGTTAACTTCCTTGCTGCTGGCTTACTCGCTTTCATTGGCCAATGCCTTATCTTTATCTGGCTCACAGCTTTTATTAGTCGTTTCGGTTGTGATAGGGGTATTTTACAGTGTATCCCACTTGTATAAAAAGAAGAAGGATAGAAACTATTAGGACTGTCTTTAACCTTTAATGGTTCCTCCTATCGCTGTCAGCGAAACTATTCAGGCAACGATAGGATTAATCACTTTAGATAGATGCGAAGATTCCCGATGCTTTGGCGACCAGCTGATCCTGGTCGTTATAAATCAGGCAGTCTGTGTGGTTGAGGGTGCGCCCCCTCTTCACAAGGTGAGCATTGGCGATAAGAAATTCACCTGTCGCCCCCATTAGGAAAGTGACCTTTAAATCAGCTGTCACCACGGATTGCATCTGGTTTTCATCCGGCTCGAAAATATTCCCCATCGCTACATCCGCAAGAGTGGAAATGATGCCTCCATGAACCAGCCCCGCGCTGTTAATAAAGAGCGGCTGAATTGGCAAAGTCACTTTCATATTGCTTTCACTGACTCTTTCGTAATGGAATTTCAGAAATTCATCAAAAGGCTGTTTGATTAACATTTTGTACACTCCAATTTCATTAAGGTTAAAATGTTTATTCATGATTTTTTGTGAAATCCCTGCTTATTGCGGCTAATTTGTATAGGAAAGGCTGTAACTGCGAATTTATGATTTTATTAGATGGTTTCATAAAATCTGAAAAAGTGTTATTATTTTCAATAAATTCAAAAAAGGCAGGGCTGGAATATGGCAAAAGTAGAGAATATTAGTTTCGCAGAAAACTTTCCTATTTCATTTAAGGAACTGGAAGAAGAAGCAGAGAAAGTGATGGGAGCTGGCGGATTTGGCTATGTCCAATCAGGAGCCGGGGGAGAAGAAACGCTGAAAAAGAATATCGAATCCTTTGCAAAATACTCAATTGTACCGAGGATGCTTAGAGATGTATCAGTGCCGGATATAAGTGTGAATTTATTTGGAAAAACGTATCCCTATCCAGTATTCCTTGCACCTATAGGAATGCAGCGTCTTGAACACAGTGAGGGAGAGCTTGCATCTGCCCGGGCGGCAGCTTCGTTTGGAATTCCTTTTATCCAGAGCACGGTATCCAGTTATTCCATTGAAGAAATCGCAAATGCAACAGGCACGAGTCCAAAATGGTTCCAATTATATTGGTCCAATTATGAAGATACTGCGTTCAGTATGGTGCGCCGGGCGGAGGAATCAGGCTATGAAGCAATTGTGTTAACAGTAGATACGGTGATGATGGGGTGGAGGGAAGCTGATCTAAGAAACAATTTTTCACCGTTAAAGCTTGGCTATGGAAAAGCAAACTATGAGAGTGACCCGGTCTTTATGGCCACTCTCCATGACGGTGATGTAGTTCAGGGAATCCTTGATAATATCCATCATCCAACCTTGAGCTGGGAGCATATTGCTAGGTTAAAAGAGAAAACAAATCTGCCGATTCTATTAAAGGGTATTCTCCATCCCGAAGATGCCAGGCTGGCCGTTGAAAAAGGGATAGACGGAATCATAGTCTCCAATCATGGCGGCAGGCAGCTTGATGGAGTGATTGCGGCGATTGATGCGCTTGGACCGGTTGTGAAGGAAGTCAAAGGAAGAATTCCAGTATTGTTTGACAGCGGCATTCGCCGCGGTTCCGATGTGGTCAAAGCACTGGCATTAGGAGCCGACGCAGTTTGCCTGGGAAGGCCGTATGTGTACGGTTTGGCCATTGGCGGGCAGAATGGAGTTGAAAAAGTACTTGCCAACTTTATTGAAGAAACAAAAGTGTCACTTTCTCTGGCAGGAGTCGGGAGTCTAAAGGAAATGGCAAGTCTGAAGCTACTTCGATAGTTTCTCAGCAGAAATCGAAGAGCGCTTAATACATTGATTGCACCAAGAAAAGTATATAAGCAAAAAGATTGATGACAGTGCCGGAATAATTTGTTAAGCTTGAGATAGCTTATCAAACTAAATATCTATGCAGCTACTAGGGGTGCCCCGAATGTGTGGGCTGAGAGGAAAGCGCGTTATAGCTTTCTGACTCTTATGGACCTGATCTGGTTAATGCCAGCGGAGGGAAGTAGGATTTGACTATATGTCAATTCATATACTTAAACCAAGCCAGGTCCTTATGGGAATCTGGCTTTTTTGTATACATACTTCCCATCCTGATAAGCAATCAGGCGGCCCTTTAGAAAGGAGGTTTAGATGAACAGAACCCGATTGTTAACTACGATGGCTTTATTTGTAGCAATTGGGACACTGGGATCCCATTTGCTCTGGTTTCCGGCAGGCATAGCCAAGGCCTATCCGGTGCAGCATGCGGTGAATGTATTGGCAGCGGTGACGCTTGGCCCCCTGCCTGCAGCAGCTGTGGCATTTATGATTGGCCTGCTTCGTAATTTGCTTGGATTCGGGACGCTGCTTGCGTTTCCAGGCGGCATGATCGGAGCGTTTTTGGCAGGTGTGCTTTATTTGAAGTTCGGCCGGAAAATATGGGCTGCTGTAGGAGAAGTGGTAGGTACCGGCATAATCGGTGCATTGTTTGCAGTCCCTTTTGCAAAGGTTCTCATGGGAAGCGCAGCTGGGGCATTCTTCTTTGTGCCGCCATTCCTGGTCAGCAGTATTGCCGGTGCGGCCATAGGCTGGATGGTTTTGGCAAAGGTTAAAGAGAAGAATCTGGTTCAGAATATGTGATGATTTTGAGCTGGCGAAGCTAGATGAGTAAGCAGCATAGTAAAGAAATCTGACTTAATGAGCGATTTTCAAGAGTTATAAGCGAAATCCCAAATTTATGAGAGAAAAACGTCAAGTTAGAAAGTCGGTAAAAAACAATTAAAATGTTAGAAAACTGCTAGGGGCGCTACGGCTGAGATAAGGAGCTTTTCCTTTGTCCCTTGGAACCTGATCTGGATAATGCCAGCGCAGGGAAGCAGTGAGGACCTCGTTTTATATCCTCATGCTTTTTCCCCGGCAGCTTCTGTAATTAATAAGGAGGCTATTTTTTATGACTTTTTCAGAGATTCTGCGCAAGGAAAATGAAGATTTGTTTCAGCTGATATTTGAGCACCCATTTGTCCAGGGGATCGGGAGAGGGGACGTGCCGAAAGAGGCACTGGCCCATTACATTAAAGCGGACTTTGAGTATCTGAATGCGTTCATGCATATTTATGGGATTGCCATTTCAAAGTCAGCAGAGCGTAAGGATATTGCATATTTTAATCAGCAAATAGAATTTGTATTGAACAGCGAAGTACATCCCCACCATAATTTTTGCCAGCAGATTGGCGTGGATTACGAAGCATTGCAGGGCTATCCGCTCCCTCCAACAGCTGATCATTATGTTAAGCATATGATGTATCATGCCCACACAGGCGGCATGGGTGAAATCCTTGCTGCATTATTGCCTTGTCCATGGACTTATTGGGAGATTGGGCTTGAACTCATGAAGCAATATGAGCCAGATGAGAACCATCCGTTTTATCCATGGATCTCTTTTTACGCAAATTTAAGGGTCGAAGCTGTGACCATGAATATGAGAAACCGTTTGGATGAGCTTGCTGATGCGGCATCACCGGAAGAAAGGCAGCGAATGAAGGATGCTTTCCGAAAAAGCTGCCAGCTGGAGCTTGGCTTCTGGGAGATGGCTTACACCTGCGAAGAGTGGCCGGCAGGCAATCCTGCAGCAGTAAGATAAGAAAAGCGCAAGCGCCTCGCTCAAAAAGGAACGCAGGCTAAGAGCGCAACGTCCTCCCAAAAGCTACCGCTTTCGGTCGTGCGATGTATCGCTGCCGTAGCTTTCCTTGTCCTGTGGCAACGTCTGCATGACCCACATCCTCCCATAATCTGCCGCTTTTGGTCGTGCGATGATTATGCTGCCGAAGCCTTCCTTGTCCTGCGGGCCTCAGGGATAAGACGGTTCCTTATGGCCCCGGGTTCCTAGGAGCCGGAGCTAGACAAGCTTGTGACCTCAAGGGGGGGGGCTGCTTGCGCTAGACAGTTATCGAAGTTCAAAATTTTATACTTTCGTATTTAATAAGAAAAACGCCTGCATCTGCTTTATGGCAGTGCAGGCGTTTTTTCAAAATCCCATCTGTAATGAGCGGTAATAGGAGTCTTAAAAGAAGAGAGTTTTACTTCTGCTGCAAATGGTGTGGAGTTATGTATGACATATGGAATGCCATCTTTCGTCCGTTTGTCAGATATGATGGCAACATGGTCGAATTTAGGAGAAAGGAAAACCACAATGTCACCCGGCTGCCATTGCTGAAGGTTCTTAATATCTCCTGGAATCAGTTCTGTTGTTAATGACTTTGCGAAGCGGCTAAAAAAGACATTCTGGTTTGGCACCCTCCTGAAATCAATGTTTGGATCCGGATTGCCCTTCACTCTTGAATACAAGTCCGTATTCTCGGCGATATCCTGATCAATAAGATCCTTTATAGTTACATCCGCCCCCTGGAAACCCCTCCAAACCACATCTGTACAGACACCTTCACCATCGGGCGGATATCCTCCCGCATAGTAGGCACTTTTATATGGCGTGCGCTGTTCCACTTCTTTTCTGGCTGTCAGGACCATATCAAGCGGATCGGCAATGCCGTTTTGATTAGAATCGGCCTTTGAATAAGCAGCAGGCACTTCCATTTTCTTAGCCAAAGGATTTTCAAAATGAATGCCGATGGAATCCAGAATGATTCCGCTTCGGAAAAAAAGAATGAATAATAACAGTACTGCGATAATGGAAGCAAACACTTTTTTTATCATAAAAGTCTCCTCATGTATTTTAATGATTAGACGGCATTATTTTCCAATAAGTTACATAGAGGTATGATAAGATTGCTATAAGAATACATAAGAGAGGGGATATCATGGCTCATCATATAGGGATATCGGGAAGCGTCATTTTGTCAGACAGCAAGCTGTTTCCTGAACTTTTTAAACGTCATTTGCCGCATATTGAGATAGGCGAATTTCAAGATGAAGAATCCTTCCGCTGTTTTATTGAAATGCTGGGTAAAACAAACAAAAGCTTTGGTCTACATTCGCCTCTTTTCCGGGGACAAAGCAAATACGATCTGCTGGAAAAGATCCGTATAAATCCGAAGGAAGCCTGGATCCAGTTTGAGACGGAAGTGGAAAGAATGTCCCGGCTTGGAGCTGAATACATATTGGTGCACTTTCCTTACTTTAAAAAGGAAACCAATGGGAATCCAGCAGAGATCATTGAGGAGGGACTCAAGAAACTCAGTTCTCTTCAGAGTAAGTATGGGATTCTGATTGTGTGTGAACCTAAATTGGGATTCCAGCAATCGCCAGCAGGGATTCATTATCTTGACCGCTTTCCTGTAGAGACATGGAAGAAATACGGACTCAGCCTCTGTGTCGATATTGGGGATTATATATTGGCCGCAGGCGAGAAGGCCATAAATTATATAGAAAAATGGTCCGAGTTTGTAAGAGTGGTCCATTTACATAATGTTGAATATCAGGGTGATAAATATATTTGGGTGCCTGTGCATCCATCTCATGAGAATGATGGCAATCATCATAAAATTAAGAAGCTGATGGATTTTTTAGCTAAAGAATGCAAGGATGTATTTTTTGTCATGGAATACACTCCACACACGAACCCTCCGGAAAAAATGGTAGAAGAAGGGATCGGGTGGGCAATAGAGGTCATTGAGGAAGGGTCTGTTAGTTAAGGAAGCAGGCCGCCTGGCATTAATTTTGTGCACGTTGAAAATAAAAGGTTAATGATACCTTGTATGTATGCTTAGTTATATGTGAAATTAATCACAACAGAGAGAGGAGGTTCATTTATTTCTTATGCTGGGATTTAAAATAAAAACGGCCCTGCAGGCTTCCATTCTTTTTACATTTGGTTTTTGGCTTCTCTTTTTCTTGTCTGAAGGGGAACTGTTTTCTTTCTTCCTGATTATGATTTTTTTTTACTGCTTTTTCGGAAATGTGATATACGGTGTTCCAGTGTCGCTGCTTTCTGAGGTTTTTACTAAGAATCTAGCAATATGGCGGTTTCCCGCGGCGGCATTTATACATACCATTTTGGCTGCTGTCACTTATTTTATTATGGAAGGGTTTGCTTTTTACATATTAATTGCTTCGGTGCTTTTCTTTTTAGTGGACGAGTGGCGGAAATGGGACCGCGAGATGCCAGGGGGATGGAGGATTGCCTTGAATGCAGCTGGTCTTCTCATCGCCTGCCTGCTGCCGATGGGGGGCTTTTGGATGCTTCAGCAGGCAGATCTGGAAGAAAAAACTCATGATCTTTATCTGATTCCAAAAGGGTATGCTGGTCAGGTGAGAATTGTTCATGAAATAGAGAATGCCCCTGTGCCTGTGACAGAAGGGAAGTACGATGTATTTCGGGTGAATGATAGAGGATATGCCATTACCTCTTTACCGCAAAGTGAAGGATATATTGACGATTTGTACTATTATGTGGATGAAAAGGGGAAGCGTGAAGCGATATCAGAAAGCTGTATTTCATATGGCGGATCAGGCGGTGTACAGGGAGATGGTTATGAATATTCGTATACCTATTTTTCGGTTGGCTGTGATGAGAACATGGATGATCAAGGAACTAGCCCTGGGATTGAGGATATTCTTTATGAAGAGGGTTTGATTAATCAAACGTTTGATTGAAATGGAAAACAGCCTGGAGATTCCAGGCTGTTAATTATTTATCGCAGTCTTACTTCCAGAGCCCAGCTGAGCGAAGTTTCACTTTAAAGTGGGGATAGCTCTTATGGAATGTACAGTTTCAGGCGTTTTTCTGCCGGTGCTTTTAATTGACATGAACATGGCATAGTCCAATGGGCAATTGACTTTTGCCAGATAAGAATCAATGTGTTTTCTTAGACTAAGTATAGCTTCTTCATTATTAAGCTGTTCAGCAATGTGCTTGTCATTAATGACAAGCACCAGATTTTTCTCAAGCAAATAGTCCAAATTGATTTCCTCTTGTCCGGGGAGTGAGGTATGGACCAGAATCGGAAGTTTCTTTTGCAGTGCTTCACTAATTGTAACTCCGCCTGGTTTGGTCAAAATAGCATCGGCTTTATTATATAGCTGGTTCATTTCAAAAGGGTCTTCAATATATCCAATGGGCTCGATCTGCTTTGAATCGAGTGCTTGGAGTGAGCTATATAATTCGTCATTATTTCCGCAAAGGATCAGAAATCGAATATGAGGAACCTTCTGCATAGCGTCTATAAAATCACAGTTTACTAAGCCGCTGTTTCCTCCTGCAACCAGAATATGGCGTATCCGGTTATCTTTCTTTAATGGAACCTGGAGGTGATACGCAGAATGAACCGGTATGCCTGTTACAAAAATTTGCTCATCAGGAATATTGTGCTTTTTAATAAGCTTTTCCTTCGCCTCGGGATGAGGTACGAAATGAAAATCAATTCCCCGTTTTCCCCATATATCATTAATAAAAAAATCCGTGTAAACATTCACCGCCGTGACGTTCCGGTATCGTCCCTTTTGCTTTAGTGAACTGATGATTCCAGATGGAAAAGAATGAGTGCAAAATATTAAATCCGGATTTTCTTCATCAAGGAACTTCTGCATTTTTCGTTCAAAATAATAGGATAAAACCTGTAAATCAGGCTGCAATTTAAAAGGGTGCTGCTTATACATAATGGTGTAATATAATGCCCTGTAAAGGAAAGGGGCACCCAGGAAACCTTTTAAATATATCCCTGATACCAGCTTCTCAAGCTTATCACTGCAATAGGAAAGAAAGTCGACTATTTTGATTTCAGCATCAGGATATTGGCTTTGAATATTATCCTGAATTGTTTTGGCAACTTTTGAATGTCCCGTGGGGAATTGAAATAATGGGAGCAGCAGAACTTTCATAATACCCTCCTTTCTGTCACTTGGATTTATTTTTTTCATACTTAAAGAGCATGTAGATTGCGAATATAACTAATAATAAACCCCCGAGATATGGAACATATTCAGGATTTATATCAAATAGGCTTCCTGCAAAGTATCCCGCGGCAATTATAGGGAGCACCCAGCTAAGGGAGCCTGCAGCAGAATATAGAAGGTACTGATGAAAAGGAACTTTTGAAATGCCGGCAAAGTAAGGGCTTATCTGACGTATTCCAGGCATATAAAAACCAGCAAAGATCATGAATCGATGATTCTCCATGTACTTTTTCTGGGCGGTATTCCATCTCTGTTCCGTGATCCCAATATATCTGCCATATTTTTTGAGAAAGGGCGTACCTGCTTTTTTACCGATCCAATACGCTGAAAGCATCCCAAGCAGCACACCTGCTTCTGCACAGACAGCGGATTCGGCAAAGCTTAGTTGATGATTTCCAATTAACACGCCAATCAGGAATAATAGCGATTCTTCCGGAGCAGGAATGCCGACAATCCCGAAAAATAAAAATAAAAAGATAATCCAATACCCGTAGGACGAAATAAATTCAATAATTGTTTCAGTACTCATGTGCGATGCCCCTGATATCCTTCTTTTAAAGAAACAAAATGGATCCCTTTTAGTG
The DNA here is from genome assembly GCF_024519925.1 of Cytobacillus sp. Bac17. Lineage (NCBI taxonomy): Bacteria > Bacillati > Bacillota > Bacilli > Caryophanales > Bacillaceae > Cytobacillus > Cytobacillus sp. Bac17. The sequence goes on from NZ_JALJRC010000016.1 coordinate 77,157, forward strand.
CTGACTGCTGCAAATACTGGTCCAGATGGCCGATCATATATTCAGGTGCATTGGAGTCTGCGCCAAGAGTTTCACCGCTGTCGTGGAGAAGAAAAATCCGGCCAGGCACGGTTTCTTTTGCCAGCGACTTTGAAAGGGTGTTCCTGATATGCTGGATCTTCCAATCCTTAAAAATGCCCGACCACATAATAATCTTATACTTTCTTGCCATCCAGAGGGTAAATAAATTGAAGTGTCCCCATGGCGGACGATAAAAATAGACTTCTTCATTAATCGTTTCTTCAATAACTTGTTTTGTTTGCTCCAGCTGTTTTTTTAAAGATCCCGGTGAAAGGATCCAGCTTGAGACATGCCTATAATGATGGATGCCAATTGTATGACCATCCGCCTGCATTCTTTTAAGCAGCAGCGGATGCTTGGCTGCTTTTTCCCCGACAACAAAAAAGGCTGCCTTTGCTTCATGCTTTTTTAAGACATCCAGAAGCCTCGCTGTATATTGTGGATCCGGACCATCATCAAAGGTTAAAGCAATGGAATTGGGTTCGGTTATTTCTTTTACAATTCCCCAATTCAGCGATCGTATGAGTACAGTGGGCAGAACTGCGTAACTAATAAATATAATCAGTGCGGCGGTAAAAAAATAAATCATGCAAACTAGATCCTTTCCGGCGGTGTATCACTTATTTTCATTCCCCTTTTATAGTGAGGGTAACCTTAATGTTCATAGTGAATGTAATGAAAATAGAATTTAGATTCAATATTCCAGTCATCTCAAAAGGGTGGGATGGTTTTATCATATAAAAAATCTGAAGGAAGTCAATGGAGAGGATGGATATTAAAGAGGAAAGCGATGTCCAATTCAATCAAACGTTTGATTGAACTAACAAAACAAGCTGATGCTTCAGCCTGTTTTGTTAGTTCTATTATTAATCCATCGGTAATGTGTTATGAAGGTTTGGAGGTGCAGGCTTGAGCATAGGCTTGTCCCCTTCAGGCTTTGGATTGCCTACATATTTGTATTCTCCCTGGCCATCCAGAGCAGGGCCCTGTGCCCATCTGCCTGTGCTGCTTTCTTCGCCTGCTGATAGGTTGTAGAGAGTGTAAGAGATATCTGTGCGTTCTTTCTCACGAGGGAAGGTACTAGGGACGAGCAGGCCTTCTTTTTCTTCAAGCTCCGCAATCGCAGCAGCCCATTGGTTTTGGTGGTAGGCATCTCTGGCAATCAGAACTGAAAGCAGCTCTTTAATGCCCTTATCATCAGTCATTTCATAGAGACGTGCAGCCTGCAGCCGGCCCTGTGACTCTGCATTCAAGTTTGAACGAAAGTCTGCTAATAGGTTTCCGCTGGCTGTAATATAGGTACCCATCCAAGGGTTCCCTACACTGTCAGTCGGACGTGCACCAAGTCCGGAGACAATGGCATGCTGCGGATTCATTCCGCCCATAATCGCTCCAACCACTGGGTCCTTTGCTGCTTCTTGCTGCTGATTAACAGGGGCGTCGTCCATTAGTCTGGCAACCATTGTTGCGAGCATTTCCACATGTCCAATTTCTTCAGTCCCAATATCCAGCAGAAGGTCGCGATATTTTTCATTCCCACGAGTTGCCCAACCCTGAAACATGTACTGCATGGCAACCGTCATTTCACCATATTGGCCGCCAATCAATTCCTGAAGCTTTTTGGCAAAAACGGGATCCGGACGTTCCGGCTTAGCTTCAAATTGCAATTCTTTTACATGAAAAAACATCTAAATTCCTCCTATGCTATAGATTTCCAAATATACACTGTATCTATTGCCCTGAAAAAAGCAGGAAGAAACATGTTTTTAAGAAATTAATATATTAATATACATTTCAAAAAGATAAAAAGACGTGCGAACACGTCTTTTTAATCGGCTATTTTTTTAGCAGTAAATACATGAAATAAGGAGCACCGATCAGTGCAACCATAATGCCGGCTGGCAGGCCGTCAGGATCAACCAGGTTCCGGCCAAGCGTATCGGCGAATAAGAGAAGCCATCCTCCTAAAAGGATAGCAATCGGAATGAAAAGCTGATTCCGCGGTCCAACAAGCGCTTTAGCCATGTGCGGTGCAATTAAGCCGATAAAAGCAATTCCGCCGGTTACCGACACAGCTGAAGCGGCCAATGCAACGGCTGTAAGCAGAAGGACGATCCGTTCTCTTTCAATGGATACCCCTATCCCGATGGCGACAGGCTCGCTTAAGCTTAATAGATTCAAGCGATTTGCTTTATATAAAGTAAATGGAATCAGCAGAAGAAGCCAGGGGAGGAGTGCCCAAATGAACGGCCAATCCGTTCCCCAGATATTCCCTGATAGCCATTTAGCTATAAAATCGACTTTCTCTCTTTCCGCTGAAGAAATCAGGACAATCATGACACCGGAAAGCGCCATGGAAAATCCGACCCCGACCAGCACCATCTTTACAGGCTGAAGCCCCTCGCTTTTTTTATAGGAAAAAGCATAGATAAGGATTGCAGTAAGTAAAGCGCCGAAAAATGCGCATAAAGGCAGCATGTATATGAAAGTGCCAGCTTCAATCGGAAAGAACAGAAAGAAAACCGCTATAGCAACTCCGGCACCGGAGTTTATGCCAATGATGCCTGGATCTGCCAGGTCATTGCGTGTAATCCCTTGTAAAATGGCACCGGATAATGCGAGTGCCATGCCGGCCAAGACAGTGATAAATACCCGCGGCAGCCGAATGGAAAATAACACAAATTCTTCTTTAAATGTGCCCTGTCCCATAATAGTCGGGAGCAATCGGTCATATGAAAGGGAGGCATAGCCTAATCCCATTCCAATCACAATGGTAACAATAATGAGTGCTGATAACACGGCCATTAAAATTCGCTGTTTTTTTACTAACTCTGGCTGAATCATGAGAACGCCTTACCTCCTTTATGAACAATAAACAGGAAGAAAGGAAGCCCCATAACGGCGATAATAGCAGCTGCCGGTGTTTCGTAAGGAGCGTTGATGGTTCTCCCTAATGTATCGGCCAGAAGCATAAAAGAAGCTCCTGTCAGGGCAGACATGGGAAGAATAAAACGGTAGTCTGTACCTACAATAGCACGGACAATATGAGGCACCATCAGCCCGATAAAAGCCATATTGCCTACCAGTGCCACTGATGCGCCAGCAAGCAGGGTCACTAAGATGAAAAGGATGGTCTTAATCTGAGTTGTATTTTGCCCCAGACCTACTGCCACTTCCTCATTTAAGCTTAAGATAGTCAGCTGCTTGGACAGAAAAAGAGAAACAAGAATGCCAATGGAAATAACCGGGACAATCACTTGCAGCTGGCTCCAGGATGTGCCGATGATTCCGCCTGCAGTCCACATGCTGACATCTTTTGAAATTTTAAAATAAATGCCGACTCCTTCGGCTATTGCGAAAAGGAAGGCGGACACCGCGGCTCCGGCCAATACGATCCGAATAGGAGAAAAACCTCCTTTTTTCATGGCGCCAATGCCGAAAACCAGCGAAGCTCCAACCGCTGCACCGATAAAACAGGCGAAGAGAATCCCTATGTAATTTGCTGAAGGAATGACCACAAGAGTTAATGCAAGTGCGGCATTTGCTCCAGCCGTTAATCCGAGCAAGCCTGGATCAGCAAGAGGGTTTCTTGTCATTCCCTGCATAATGGCACCGGAAATGCTAAGCGCAGCTCCAACGAAGACTGCAGCAATTTCACGAGGAAGACGGATTTCACGAATAATCGAAATTTTTTCTCCAGAAGCATTGGAAGTAAGCGCCAGCCAAACATCTTTGACCGTTACATCCGCAGCTCCAAACACACATGCAGCCACAAACATGCCGGCAAAGATAACAAAGCCTGCGGCGAGTTTATAGATAAATGGAATAAAGGGTTGAGCATCTTTTGTCATTGTACTCTCATCTTTCTTTATGGGATCAGAACTGCCTTAAACTTCGAAAACTGTCTAGTTCCAGCTGACATGCGGGAGCTTTTCGCTGTTCTTATAATAACAGAATTGATTCTTTTCGTAGATAAGGCGCTTCCGCTTTTCTAAATAGGAAAGAGGAATTCCCAAAATAAGAATCCCTCCTGCAGTATTACTTTCCTAAAAATGATTCTTTAAAGAACTCCAGCTGTGCATCAAGTGTGATAGGATCACTGAAGGAAGCACCATTGCCTTCCATTTCAAAGACGCGGTTATTTTTTACAGCAGGGATGTTTTTGTACGTATCAGTTTCCTGGAAAGAATGGTCAGCATCAGAGTATTTGCTCAGAATAATGTAATCTCCGGAATATTCTGGAAGCACTTCTGTTGAAATAGCGTAATAACCATCTTTAAGAGCCATTTCCTTAACCTTTTCAGGCATTTTTAAGTCCATTGCCTGATAGAGGATTTCAGTTCCGCGTGCCCAGTTATCGCCAAACACATAAAGCTGTTTATCAAAGATTTCAAATACAGAAACGGTTGCATCTTCTCCAATTTTTGCACGGATGTCTTCACCAGCTGTTTCAGCACGCTGTTTAAAGTCTGCCACCCATTTCTTTGCTTCTTCTTCTTTATTAAGAAGCTTGCCGATTTCTTCATGCTGTGACAGATAATCTAATTTACCCCATGTATAAGTTACAGTTGGTGCAATTTCCTTAAGTTTATCGTAGTTTTTTACAGTAGATAATGCAATGATCAAGTCTGGTTCTAATTCAATTATTTTTTCCAGGTTATCTTCAGATACTTCTTCAGCATCTTTCAATTCTTCTTCAAAACGAGGATTATTCTTGGACCATGTGTCCACACCGACGATATTTACGCCTAATTGCATTACATTTCCTGTAAACCCGGAAAGGAGAACAACTCTCTTAGGATCAGCCGGGACTTCAACCGGCCCGGTTTCAGATTCATAAGTAAAGGTGCCTGATTTCTTATCTTCATTTGGTTCTCCTTCTTTTGATTCTCCTTGCTCTGTATTGCCGCAGGCGCTAATAAGCAGAAGCAGCAAGATCGTAAACGGGATCAATAGTTTCTTCATGTTGATTTTCTCCTTTTAATAAATTATAAGTAATACACATTGGTTTGTTTGTGCGGGGATCGCGCCCGATGACTGCATCAATATTGAACACTTTCCTTAAGACATCCTGTGTAATGACTTCCTCATAGCTTCCTGACTTAACAATTTCACCATCTTTTAATGCAACGATATGGTCAGCAAAACGGGCTGCCTGGTTTAAATCATGAAGGACCATTACAATGGTGCGTTCCTGCTCCTGGTTCAGCTTTTGGAGAAGCTCGAGAACTTCAAGCTGATGGGCCATATCCAAGTAAGTGGTCGGTTCATCAAGGAAAATGATGTCTGTTTCCTGTGCCAGAGCCATTGCAATCCAGACCCTTTGACGCTGGCCGCCGGAAAGGGCGTCAACCGGACGAAATTTGAAATCCTTGATCCCAGTAACGTCAAGAGCCCAATCAATGACTTCATAGTCCTTTTTCGTTAATCTGCCAAATCCTTTCTGATAAGGAAAGCGACCGTATGAGACCAGTTCGCCAACTGTTAAACCGCTTGCACTTTCAGGTGTTTGCGGCAAAATTGCCATTTTCTTGGCAAGGATCTTTGTATTTTCCTTTGAAATGTTCTCGCCGTCCAAAATGACAGTGCCTGATTGATGAGAAATGATTCGTGTAATCGCTTTTAAAAGGGTTGATTTTCCGCAGCCATTCGGGCCGATTATAGTCGTGATCTTCTTATCGGGAATCTGGACACTAAGGTCTTTCACAATCAAGCGTTCACTATATCCAATGTTCAAGCCATCTGTATATAGGCGGACCATTATGTAACCTCCGTTTAGTTGAGAATATATTTTAGTGATAATGATTATCAGTATCGGTTCTTTTTTACTATAAGTCTATCTGATTTTTATGTCAATAGTATTTAAAGGAAAAGTATTCAGAAAAAATTTCATTGTCAAAGGAGAAGAAAGGTCGTATAGTTGAAGTGAGAATGATAATCAATAGTAATTGGTTATAGGAGTGAACGGTAAATGAAAAATGCTGAAGTGTTTGATGTGACGGTCATTGGAGGCGGACCTGCTGGTCTTTATTCCACTTTCTACAGCGGATTAAGGAAAATGAAAACAAAGCTGATCGAGTTTCAGCCGATGCTTGGCGGTAAAATACATGTATATCCGGAGAAAATGATCTGGGATGTGGGCGGCCTGACTCCGACTCCTGGGGCAAAACTGATTGAACAGCTGGTGGAGCAGGGGCTAACGTTTAATCCAACGGTTGTTCTCAATGAAAAGGTAGAATCCATTGCCAAAAATGAAGATGGTTTATTTGTTTTAAAAGGTTCTTCTGGAGAAGAGCACTATACGAAAACCGTCATTGTGGCTGTTGGCAGCGGAATTTTAAAGCCGCAGAAACTGAAGATAGAAGGGGCAGAGCGTTTTGAAGTTTCCAATCTGAATTATACAGTCAAATCCCTTAAACACTTTAAAGATAAGACTGTAATTGTTTCAGGCGGAGGAAATTCTGCAGTAGACTGGGCAAATGAATTGGAGCCCGTTGCCAAGCAGGTATACATCACTTGCAGGAGAGATGCTTTGACTGGCCATGAAGCTCAGGTTTCACAGCTGATGAATAGTTCGGTTATCTGCATTAACCATACGTCCATCACAAAATTAATTGCCGGCGGAAATCACGAGGAAATTGAACAGGTGGAATTGACCAATAATGAAACGGGCGAAGTTTCTTATCTGCAGATTGATGAAGTAGTAATTAATCATGGCTATGAACAGGATACGGAACTCTTAAAAAATAGCAATCTGAATATTGAAATGCTCGAAGATTTCTATATTGCAGGCAATGCAAACAGCGAAACATCGGTTGAAGGGCTATATGCTGCAGGGGATATCCTAAAGCATGACGGCAAACTTCACTTAATTGCCGGGGCATTCCAGGATGCTGCCAATGCAGTAAACAAAGCGAAGCAGTACATTGAACCGGATGCTGCCGCAGCTGCGATGGTTTCATCTCATAATGATGTTTTTAAAAAACGGAATCGGGAATTGGTGAAGCAGCTGGTCCACTAGGATAAAAACTAAACGCACATAAATTTTTTTATTCGCACATAAAACTTGGTTATGCGCACAGAAAAAATTCTATCCGCACATAAATTGAAAAAACGCCTGGAATTAAGGCGAACTAGCAGTGAAAAACCGGTCCACACGATGTGGACCGGTTTTTTAAGGTAAGATTTATACAATCTGAAGTCTGACAGCTGTCTAGTTCCAGCGCCTACCCTCTCGAGGTCACAAGCCTGTCTAGTTGCGGCTCCTAGCGAAAGACTAGTCAATCCCTTCCAGAAGGAAAGAACACCTTCTTGCAGGGCTCGTCTTATGCTTGTCGTCCCTGGGCAGTCGCCTCCACATTTCGGACAAGCCTCCCAAAAAGGCAAAGAACGCCTTTCCGTGAGGCTCGTCTTGTGCTTGAGGCCCCCAGGATGGGGGTCATGCAGACGTTGCCACAGGACGTGGCGTTCTTAGTCTGCGTTCCTTCGTGGGCAAGGCGCTTCCGCTTTTCTTACGTACTGATCTTTTCTTTTACTTGAGCTTCTGTCCTAAGCTGCCTGAATTTAGCAAAGAATGCTGCCGTCATAATCAGCGACAGTATTCCAAAGATCACGACCATTATCTGAAGGCCGACTGCGTCCAGAAGGAATCCAGTCAGGAGCAGGACAATCTGAAAAGTTACACGGTCAAGCATGTTTCGGAAGGAGAAGAATCTTCCGTGAAATTCCTTTGGCACTCTTGTTTGGAAAATGGTAGCGGCAGTAGGGAAGAAACAGCCGACGGCAAACCCAAAAATAAAAAAAGCCAGTATGGATAGAACAGGCACATCTGCAAAGTACAGAAGCAGCTGGGATAGTCCGATGATGAATGAGAAGAAAAACAGGATCGCATAAGGCGAACGTTTTTGGCTGATTTGTTTGACAATGAATGCGCCAAGCATGAAGCCGAGTCCTTCTGCCGTATAGATCAAGCCTTTAATGGATGAGCTTTCCTGAAGCTCACTGATATTAATGACCATTAAGTTAAATCCGCCAAGGAACAGAAGCGGAACCAAGGTTAGGATCAATGTCATAAACACAATGGGCAGACCTTGAATAATCGGGAATACTTCCTTGAAGCCTCCGCTGCCACTGCTTGAGTTTCTTCCCCTGCTTTCCTTTGAGAAGGATTCTTCAAAATCCATAAAAAAGGTGATTATAAAGAGAATCAGATAAGCGACAAGCGAAGCGATGTAAAGCATTGATAATGGCAAGATAACTAACAAAACGCCAGCTAAAGCAGTACCTAATATTCTGGAAAGTGTGGACACATTCATATGGACTCCATTCAGCTGCAGCAGGTCCTTATCTTCCACAACCAGAGGAATGGCAGCCTGCAGAGCTGGAAAATAGAAGGCTGCCGAGATTTGCAGGAATACCAGAAAAATAACCATCCACCAGACTGACCCGGTTTGTATGGCAATTAACATAAAAACAACGCTCAATGCCCGGGCGAAGCCAGATGCCAGCATGACTGTCTTCTTGCTGATTTGGTCAGTTATTCTTCCTGCCCAGGGTCCAACAGCAATCCCTGCCAGCAATCCGCCAGCCAAAATAAGCGACTTTAGAAAATCTGAGGGAACCTTTTCCTGCATAAATTCCAGATTCCCTATTATACCGAGCCACAAGCCCAGCCCTGCTATAAACTCCCCGGTTAATAAAATCCAAACATTTTTATTTTTCCACATACTCAGGCCCCGTTTTCTGATTAGTTCGATAATCTAAAGATACTATAAACCAAGGAAATAATGAATCTATTTTTTAAAATAGTTGAAAATGAAAATCGTTATCAATTATAATAACAGAAAAGAAGCAGGGGAGGAACAGATATGTTTATTCAATTAAAAACGATTACTGTGAAAGAAGGCCATTCAAATAAGCTAGTCGAGCGCTTTGCAGGGGAAGGAATAATCGAAGAGCAGCCGGGCTTCATTGATTTGAATGTTTTAAAGAAGAAGCAGCGCAGCGGGGACGAAGAAGTGGCTATTATGATTCGCTGGGAATCGGAAGGAGCCTGGAAGGCGTGGGAAACAAGTGATGTCCATATTGCCGGGCACAAGGCAAACCGCGGCAAGCCGAAGCCGGAATATATTATTGATAGCCGTCAGGATGTCTATCATTCATTGGGCCAGAAGCAGTACCGTGAGCCAGCTGAAATTAAATAAAGTGCAATGCCCATTCATAAAGGGATTTTTGAATGGGCATTTTTTATGTGATTGTTATCTATTAAGCTTTCAGTCCCGTGCCTTTCCGGGTGAGAAGCATGAAAATCAGATAGGGAGCTCCGATTACGGAGATGACGATCCCAACCGGAATATCTGCAGGTGCAAGGAGATTTTTTCCTATCATATCTGCAATGAGAACAAGTGCCGCGCCTATTAGTGCAGCTAAAGGCAAGTTGCTGAAATAGTTGGGGCCGCAAAGGCGGCGTGCCAGATGTGGCGCCAGGAGTCCAATGAAAGCAATTCCGCCGCCAGCTGCTACACATGCTCCGGCAAGAGCGGCTGAAAGACAGAGAAGAAGCCGGCGTTCGGATTCGACTCTTAAGCCGAGTGCAACAGGAACTTCCTGTTTGAATTGAAGGATATTCATTGTTCTTGCTTTTATAAAGGCGACTGGCATCAGAACAAGAATCCAGGGAAGGAGTGCCCACACATATGGCCACTGAATACCCCAGATGCTGCCAGTCAGCCAAATGGCTGCCTGCTGAAAATCCTTTGGATCCATTTTCAGCTGCAGGATCAGCAGCAAGGCACCGCATAGTGCATTAAATCCAAGGCCAACGAGGAGAAGCCGTTCCGGGTCTATTCCGCCTTTCCACGAAAATCGATAGATCAGAGCTGCTATGGCGAGTGCTCCGGCGAAAGCAAATACGGGAAGGAAGAACGGTTTTGCCAGAAGGCTTCCTCCCGATTGCCCGAACAGGTAGATTGAGAGAACAACTGCTAATCCGGCCCCGGCATTAATGCCGAGAATGCCGGGATCAGCCAGTGAATTCCGGGATAGCCCCTGAAGGATGCTGCCGGAAAGAGCCAGGCCTGCTCCTATTAGAAGGGCAATGATCATTCTTGGCAATCTTAAATGAAGCAGTACGAGCTCCTGTTTCGGAGTGCCGCTGCCTGAAAGAACAGCCAAAATTTCATTCATTCCTACTGGCATCACACCAGTCGAGAGACTTAGTATAAAAGTAACCAGGATAAGGAATATAAAGGCTGCCATCCAGCCCCGCGATTGGAGTAAAGCCTGTTTCCAATCCATTACATATACCCCCTTTTCCTTCTGGACAAATATAAGAAAAATGGAACACCGATTAGTGCAGTAACAGCACTGACAGGAGTCTCAAACGGCGGGTTGATCATCCGTGCCCCGATATCTGCCGCTATTAGAAGCAGTGCACCTGCAATGGCACTAAGCGGGATAAGCCAGCGGTAGTCAGACCCAATCAAAAGCCTGACCATATGGGGAACCACCAGTCCGATAAAGCCTATAGCTCCAGCAATGGAAACGGCCGCTCCAGATAATAATATAACCGCTGCAAGCCCGATCCAGCGGACTTTCTGCTGAGATTGACCAAGCCCTGCAGCCACTTCTTCTCCCAATGCCAGGATTGTCAGGGAGCGGCTGATCCAAAGGGACAGGAGCAAGCCTAAAAATACGGCGGGAAGCAAAATATACACATGGCGCCATTGTGTTCCTGAAAGACCTCCGGCAAACCAGAAGCTCAGGTCCTGTGCAGTCTGAAAATAAAGGGCGATGCCGGTTGAAAGAGCGCTGAACAAAGTGCTTAATGCTGCTCCTGCCAGTGTCAAAGTGACAGGTGATATCCGCTCTTTTGACAGCATGGAGAAAGATAATACAAGCAAGGCTCCAGCAGCGGAACCTGCAAATGACCAGATGAGCAGAACCCAGTATGAACCGCCGGAAAGAAAAGCAAGTGCAATTGCGATGGCCAGGCCCGCTCCATGTGTAATGCCGATTATGGAGGGATCTGCCAGCGGGTTGCGTGTAATTCCCTGCATAATGGTGCCGGCTACAGCAAGAGCTGCCCCAATAAGTGCCCCGGTCAATGCCCGGGGAAGCCTGACTTCTCTGATAAGCTGATGTTCAATTTGGCCTCCCTGAAAGGAGACAAATGACTCCCACACCACGGAAGGGGGAATCCAGATTGCACCCAGCCCAATCGATGCAAGCAGCCCGATAAGCACCAGCACAATTCCTGCCAGGCCCCATTTTATAGATTTTTGGTGTACAGGCTGCCTGTGCTCTGTTATGTCAGCTGCGGTTCTGGCCATTACATTCAGTCCTTTTCTATGTAAATTTTAAGTGAAAATGATAATCGTTATCGTTCTAAATAATCGTAATTAATCTACTATCCTTTCACAGCTTTTGTCAATTCTTATTTAAGGAAATAGAAGGGAGTATTTTTTGTATATGCTGAGCGGCAAACAATTTGAACCGTATAAAATTGCAGTTTCAAGCTTGAGAGGGGGATTGTCGAAAACCATCAATGAAAATAGCAATGATTTTACACTTATATATATTTCAGCAGGGAAAGGCACAATCGAAACTCGCAATCGCCGGCTGAAGATAGAGGCGGGGAAGAGCTGCTTTTTCTCGGAAACCGGCATAATTACTTCCGCATCTGCAGACCTGTTAACGGTTTATATACTCACCTGGTCAAAGGATAAAGATGTGTTTTCCAGGTTTCTTTCCGGGATACTGGCTAATCAGGAGCCATCAAAGATGGTGCCCTTGTGGGAAGAGCTGAGGAAATGGAACAAAGATAAATCGATATCGGCTGAGTGCCGATTTCAGTCCCAGCTGTGGAATATGATGTCAATTCTGACAGACAGGACAGAAGTAGACGGGATTGAAGAGGCAGTGGACCTGATCAGAAATAATCTGTCCCAGCCGGTTACGGTGGCAGAGCTGGCATCTAAAGCAAACATGAGCCCAGTATCGTTTACCAGGGCCTTTCGAAAACGAACCGGGATGGCACCGAAGGAATTCCTGAATGGAGAAAGAATGAGAGCAGCGAAACAGCTTATGCTGCAGAAGAAAGGGATTACGGCAAAAGAAGTGGCGCAGCAAATCGGTATGCAGGATGAGTTTTATTTCAGCCGTCTTTTTAAAATGAAAGCAGGCTTGCCGCCATCTGTATTTATGAAAAGGGCTAAGGAAAGAATTGCGGTAGTCAGTCAGCTCTTTTTGCAGGACCATCTCCTTTCGCTGGGTGTACAGCCTGTTGCAGCGCCATCCTATCCAACTGTTTATCCTGCCAGCAATGGAGTGCCGAGCTATCTTCAAAAAGAATTGGAGGGCACCATGCTCCTTAATGCAGAAAAGCCCTTTCAGCCAGAGGCTATTCTCATAACACAGCCTGATCGAATCATAAAGACGCCTCTGCATAATTATCAGCTCCAAAATGTGCTTCTTTCACAGCAGGAGAAGGTCCATCATATTCAGCTGCAGCCGGATTGGCGGCAGTATCTTTACGAAATCGCTTCTATGATAGGATGTACAAGCCGGGCAGAATGCATAGAAAAAGACATCCGCTGCCTTGAATGTAAAGTAAGAGATAAGCTATGTCCAATAACGAAAAAAGGCAGATGGGCAGTCATTTGGATCCGCCCGGAGGAAATCCGTCTTTATGGACAGGGCGGGCATGCTCTGCTCAATCTGTTCTTTCAGAATTTGGGTTTCGAGCCTCATCCTGATTTGCATTTTGAAGGATACCGGATTGCTGGCCTGAAGGATGTGGCTGATCTTAATCCCGATAAGCTACTCATCTTATGGAGCCATGAAAGAGATGTTTGGAGAGCTGCGCATACTCCCGAATGGAATAAGATCCGTGCTGTCCAAACAGGTGAGGTATATTATCCTGACAGCCATGAGTGGGATCCTTGGGGACCGCTTGGGAGAAAGAAAATGCTGGAGGCGTTTCCGGACGATTTGCTGAAAGCAAAACTTAAGGCTTAATTAATGCGAACAAGGGTCCAGCTGTTTTTTCCGCTGGACCCTATTTTTAGTGGATTGCAGGTTTTGTATGTTTTGTCCATGCAAGAAGTTGCAAAAGTCCATGTTAAGCCGCTGTGATAATGATTATCATTGAGAATGAATTTCATTATTGCTTAGGAGGAATCATCCATGAAGAAGTTTTGTGCTCCATGGAGCATTGTTTTCATGTTATTTTTAATAATTTTAACAGGATGCGGTAAAGGTGAAGAGGCCTCTACAGAAGCATCTGAAAAGAAAGAGAAAGAAAAGACAGAGGAAACCAGAACGGTTGAACATCTTTTCGGAAAAGCAGAAGTGCCCGCAGAACCGAAAAAAGTAGTTTTGCTTTCACATGTTTCCTGGGAAGGATCACTTGTATCGGTAGGGGTAAAGCCCTATGCGGTAATGGCATATGATAATGAGTTCCCGCCGCATTTAACGAAGGAGCTTGAAGGTGTTAAGGCGCTCCCTTATGCTGATGAAATGAATTCAGAAGAAATCGTGAAGCTTGATCCGGATCTTCTTATCATCAGTGATCGCTATAAGCCGCTCTATGATCAGCTTTCTGAAACTATCCCAACAGTTGTTGTTGAAGTGGGCGGTGACTGGAAGGAAGATCACCTGAAAGTTGCAGAAGCTGTAGGCAAGCTTGATGAAGGAAAGAAAGTCATAGAAGACCTGGAGAAGAAAGCAGAGGATATCGGAACACGTGTCCGTGAGAAAACAGGAGAAGAAACTTTCATGGCAGTGGCAATCAATAAAAAAGATATTCGTGTTTTTGGACTGACAAACCATGCAACCAACTCATTATTATTTGATGATTTGAAATTAACACCTGCTGAGAACCTTCCAGAGGATTTTGGCGAGAATATTTCAATTGAAGGGCTAGCAAAATATAATCCTGACAATATTATTGACCTTACTTTCTTTAACAGCGGTGAATTTTACGATTCAGTGACTCAGGGTGAAGTTTGGAAAAGCCTGAAGGCTGTTCAAAATGACAAGGTACATACTCTTTCCACTACATGGGGGTTCTGGGATCCGATTGAGCGTCAAAAGGGCTTGAAAGAAATTGAATCGCTTCTATTAAGCGAATAACTTACAGCGGGAGGCCGGGACGCATTTGCACCCGTTCTCTCCAGTATCTTGATTCTTTTATTGGAAAAGAATCAAATTTTTTAACTGTTATTGAGAATGGTTATCAATTACTAGGTCTAAAGACTCGGTGAAAGGATGGAATTATGCATCATTCAGCCAAACAAATTGCAGAAAATGCAACGTTTCAAGCTTTTATTAATAGTTATTTGCGGGAAGTGGACAGCGGGCATTGGATGGAAAGCAGGGAGTGGATTGAGGAACAACAGGTATCCATCCCTCTTTCAGGGGTGGCGGTAGCAGAAATCGAATTATCTGGCCAGTCCGTTAAATTCGCTGTCGAAGTCCTTTATCGTTCACGTACAGGAAGACATATAATCGGCCATGCACTTAAATATTGTTCAAATCGGCGGGAATGGATTCACCAGGATAGACTTCCGATGATGATTACACTAATCCATGAGATGCATTTGATGGCCAAAGCTAATGGCTGTCATGAGCTTGCATCCCATTTTGATGAACTTGTGCTAAGGATGATTGAGAGCTACCAGACAATGGCGGCATATATTGAAGCGAGAATGAATGATGAGGACAGCCTGTATTCAGAGGATTGTACTTTCATTGAAGCAGAACAATCGCTCCTGTTTGGGCACTGGCTTCACCCTACACCGAAAAGCAGACAAGGAATGACTGGATGGCAGCAGCCAAGCTATGCGCCAGAATTAAAAGGACAGTTTCAGCTCCATTATTTCCAATTTGACAGGGAGATGGTAAAAGAATCCTCTAATGACAAGGAAACTGCAAGTCAAATTATTCTTCAATCGATAAAAAAATCACTGCCGCACCTTACTGTTCCGGAAAAGGAATGCCTCATTCCAATGCACCCTCTACAGGCCCAATGGCTTCTGCAGCAGGACTATGTCAGAGAGGCAATAGAGAAGGGCCTTATAAAGGACCTTGGCAGTATGGGGCCTTATTATTCAGCTACTTCTTCGATCAGGACAGTTTACAATACTGAAGAGGAGTGGATGTATAAGTTTTCGGTCCCGGTAAAAATAACAAATTCGCTAAGGAAAAATCGCTTCCATGAGTTAAGGGCAGGCACGGCTATGGCGGAGTTAATCAAGAAAATCCGATTTACAGAAGAACACCCGGTTTTCAGGATGATTGATGATCCGGCCTATATTACTGCCATATTCCCTGGTCAGAAGGAATCAGGCTTTGAAGTTATACTGCGATCCAATCAATTTCAGGGAAAAAAACAGAGAGGAATTACTTCCATTGCGGCATTGGTTCAGGATCCTTTGCCTGGCATGCGTTCAAGGCTGCGCCGAACCATTGAGAGAATAGCATTGGAAGAATCTCGTAATATCCAAGATGTCAGCATGGAATGGTTCCGGAAATATTGGAAATGTGCAATAGAGCCTCTCATTCGTTTATATGATGAACATGGGATGGCATTAGAGGCTCATCAGCAAAATAGCGTTCTGGATCTTTCTTCCGGCTACCCGGAAACTTATTTTTACAGGGATAATCAAGGATATTATCTATCAAATCTTCATAGAGAGAAACTTTGCAAACTGCTGCCTGAATTGGAAGAATGCCAGGAATTATTCTATGAGGATGCTCTCATTCAGGAAAGGTTTACATATTATCTGTTCATGAATCAGCTTTTTTCAGTCATCTCAAGACTTGGGCAGGATGATCTTATCAGTGAGGACCGTTTAATCAAATGGTGCCGAAACCAGCTGAGCTCTCTGGAAAAAGGATTGTTTGGACAGGGGAAAGGTTTCATTCGGCATATTCTTCAATCTGAGAAATTATCTTATAAAGCCAATCTTTTAACCCGATTTCATGATGTTGATGAGCTGATGGCAAAGAACGAACAAGCGGTATACACCTATTTGCCCAATCCATTCGCCGCCATGAAGAAGGAGGAAAACTATGCTGAAGCTGCATCCGCAATTGTCTAAAACTATTGAAAGAAGAGTACTCAGACAGTTCATGGAGGCTATTATTTTTGAAGGATTAATGGATTATGCCAAATCGGCTGAACGGCCAGAAGATCCGCTCTTACATTTTACGATTTTCGGAAATCGGCGAACATACTGCTGTGAGGGGAAAATTACTTCGTTTGACCGTGTGCGTTTAATAGAAGGAAGCATTCGCTCAGTCCACCCTGATGGCTCACGAACAGAAACCGTGATTGAGGAATTGGCTGAAGACCTTATTGCAGATCCGGAAAAAAGGAATCAGCTCATAAATGAGCTGGAACAAACCATTCTGCTGAGTGAGTGGAATGAAACTCATCTAATGCATTCTATGTCCAGGAGAAATTTCAGCTATGAAGAATTGGAATCAGAGATATGGGAAGGGCACCCCTACCATCCCTGCTTTAAGGCGAGAAGCGGATTTTCACTTGGGGATCATGCGGCATATGGGCCGGAAGCAAGACAGTCATTCGAGCTGCAATGGGCAGCTGTCAGACGTGAATATGCCAGAATCGAACTGCTTGAGGATGAAACAAGTTTCTGGGAACGGGAACTTGGCCCTTCCATGTTTGGACAATTACTTGCTGATTTGCAGCATATTGGCAAAACCTTTGAAGAATACACATTTCTGCCCATTCACCCCTGGCAGGTGAAGTTAGCAAATGCTGATGCAGACATAGTGCTTCTGGGGAGCAGCGGAGATTCTTATCGGTCAACACAGTCCGTCCGTACGCTATGGAATATGACAAATCCAGAAAAAGCTCATGTGAAACTATCGATGAATATGGTGAACACATCATCGCTAAGAACTCTGGACACACACGCGGTTTGTGCCGCACCCCATATTTCCAAATGGATAGCAGATACAGTGGAAGGAGATCCATTTTTAAAAGATGAAGCTTCATTGGTCATTCTTAAGGAATACGCAGGGATTTCTTATCATCCCGAGGAGGAAGAACCTTGCGCAAAGTTCGGAGCTATATGGAGAGAGAGCATCCGGCTTTATATGGAAGAAGATGAAGCGGCGGTGCCTTGTACGGCATTGCCATTAATGGAGAGGGACGGATTTCCGTTTATTGACGAATGGCTGAAACGCTATGGAATTGAAAAATGGCTGAAAAGGCTTGTGGAAGTATGTGTGGTTCCTGTATGGCATTTGCTGGCCGCGCATGGAATTGCCGTTGAGGCGCATGCCCAGAATATGATTCTTCTTCATAAGGACGGCTGGCCAACACGTGTTGCACTGAGGGATTTCCATGACAGTGTTGAGTATTGCCATGACTTTTTGGAGGAGCCAAACCGTATTCCGGAGTTTGCGGGCATTCATGAACAATTTAAAAAAGGCAGGGAAGATCAGTATTATTGGATGTCTTCTATTGAATCGCTTAGAGAACTGGCAATGGATACATTATTTGTTTTTCATCTGTCTGAACTGTCCTATGTACTTGAAGAGCAATATGGCTTCAGTGAGAAGCGATTTTGGAAGCTGACAGGAGAAGCTTTAACGGAGCACCTGAGCTGTTATCCGGAATTGATATTCCGAAATTATTTGCTGCAGCATACTGCACCGGTAATTTATGCGGAATCACTGCTGAAGAGAAAAGTTCAAAAAGATGAGGCTGGCGGGTTTCGCCATTATGTCAAAAACTCTTTAAGATAACCATCAAAAGGAGAATTGAGATGTTTTTTGTAAATGATCATTACTATACATTAGATGACCTTGAGCAGCAATATACAGAATTTGAAAACACTCCTCATTTAAGTGATTGCGGAAATAGAAGATTAGCTGTTTGTATTCCGGATGTGTTTCAGTGGCTCGCTCTTTGTTTATTTGTACGCAGAAAAGGGGGATCCATTGTTCCGATCCATCCTTCCATGCCGAAAGAAGGGGCAATCCGAATAGCTTCATCGGCTGGAAGTCATAGCTTGCTTTACGGAAATACTCATACACCGATCGAACTGTCAAAACAAAAGAATGTCCGTGAGGGTGTCCTGGTCCAAATGAGTTCGGGTACGACTGGTGCACCAAAATGCATTGAACGCAGCTGGGATTCCATCGAGCTTGAACTGGAAAGCTATGTTTCTGTATTGCCGGCAGATCATCAGACCACATCTATTGTTGCCTGTCCGGTTACTCATTCATATGGGTTGATCTGCGGCGTATTTGCAAGCTTAAGGCGCGGTTCGGAACCGGTCATTCTGACAAATATGAACCCGAAGTATGTGCTTAGCAAAATTAAGGAATATCCGAAGCATATTCTCTATGGGGCTCCTGCGCTTTTGCATACATTAACACATCTGGTTCGTGATGGCGTACAGTTCGATTGTGTGATGACATCGGGCACTTTAATGCCATCGGGCTGGCTGGAATCTTTAAAAAGTGTTTCAAACCGGGTTCTTCAGCAGTATGGATGTTCGGAGGCAGGGTGTGTGGCCATTCACCCGGATGTATGTGACCCCCGTGAGATGGGCTATCCGCTTCCCCATGTAAAAGTGGAGGCTGGAAGTAAGGAAAACCCTGATGAAATTATCATCCGTGATTCTGAGAAAACCATCTTTACTAAGGACCTTGGCTTTATGGAAGACGGTGTCCTGTCATTTCTTGCAAGAATGGATGACACCATTAATGTAGCGGGATTGAACGTATATCCGCAGGAGGTGGAAGATGTCCTGATGGCAGAACCAAGAATTGCAGAAGCAGTGGTTTACAAAAAAATCCACCCGCTTTCCGGAGAAAGAGTCTGTGCGCAGTATGTATGCACCCAGCCTATAGAGGAGCAGGAACTGCGGGAGTGGTGCAGGGAATATCTCGCTCCTTACCAAATCCCGATGGAATTTATCCAGACAGAAGAAATCGAAAAGCTCCCGAATGGCAAGATCAGCAGAAAAAGGCTAGGAGAAGGAGTGCTGGCATGACAAGAGAAGAAATTTTACAGGCTTTACACGATATTATGCAGCATCAAATAGAACTGCCTTCGATGGCGGCCTTTCATGAGGGTGCCCGTTTAAATGAAGATTTATATATGGATTCCATCATGATCCTGCAGCTTATCCTTCATTTGGAAGTGGATCTTGGCTTTGATATCCCGGATGAAATGCTGGTGCCTAAAGATTTCAGGACTGTAGGAAGCCTGGCCGACTTTCTGAATCACCTGCAGAAGCCTGTCACAGCGGAGGCTTCTTATGATTAAAGTCCATTGTTTTGTGAGCTGTGTATGTGAGGCAGTCAAAAAGACGCAAGGGGCCGATCACAGACCTTATTATTTCGGAGTATGGGATGCTGATTTCGATGTATTGGATAATGGAGTTCTGACCTATCATTCCAAACGGATCGACCATGATTTTTTCCACCAATGGTATGAAATGCTGTATGGAATTAAGCTATATAGATGGTATGACGAAAAACGCAGCAAACAGGAAAACATAAACAAGCTTCTGGGCCTGCTTGAGAACAAGAAGCACCACCAGTATGTAATGGTGATGCTTGATTTGTCCAAGCTGCCTGAAAGGGAGAATAAGTTTCATCAAAGTCCATTTCCGCATTATGTGATGCTGGAATTGACAGGAAACGAAGAGGAATGGTTTATGTATGATCCGGACTTCCGCTGGGAAGGAATTTTGCCGAAGGAGAGGATTTTGGCAGCTATTGAGGATCCTTCTGCTGAAGGGGGATATTTCTTTGATGCAGCCAATATCATTCCCCCATCTGCTGAAACAGTGGAGGCATATTTTAATACATGCATTAAGCTTGACTGCAACCCAATGACTGATGCAGTTGGAAAGATTGTCGGTCTATATACATCCGGAAGCGATAACTACGCTTTATCAGGATTGACATTCGCATTAAGGGAACTCCCTGTCCTCGCCATCCGAAAATACGCCTATGAACATGCTTTTGCGTTTTTCTGGGATTCACTTGGGTATGAAGGGGAAGGCTTTGAAGCCTGGTGTAATGAAATTGAGAAGCTCGTAAAAGGATATACGGTTATCCAATATCGGGCGATGAAGCTTGCCATGACAGGAAACCTGGGTTTGAAAAATGAAATCTCTTTAAAACTGGATGAACTAAATATCCTGGAATTTAAAATTAAGCAGGGATTGCAGAAAAGCTTTGAAGCCTGGATTAAACTGCAGGAATCCCAAAATATGAAGGAGGCAACTCTATGAAGCTATCTCTCTGCACCATCTCATTCCGGCATCATCTTCAGTCCATTGACCAAATCGCACACTATGCCCAGACAAATGGATTCCAGGGGATAGAAATATGGGGTGTACATGCCAAAAACCTGGCGGAAGATATTCATTATGGAAGTGAGTGGCTTAGCTCCTATAATCTTGAAACGACCATGCTGAGCGACTATCTGCCTCTTGATGCTCCTCTTCCAGTTTTAATGACAGAAATGCAAAAATTATGTGCACTGGCACATAGGTGGGGAACGAAGAAAGTAAGAACGTTTGCCGGGACAAAAGGCAGTGCGGATATCAGCAGGCTGGAAAGAATCGAACTGGTTTCGCGCATGAAAATGCTCTGCAAAATGGCTGAAGCCGAGGGACAGATGCTTCTGGTTGAAACTCATCCTAATACACTGACAGATAACCCATCCTCCACACTTCAGCTCATTGAGGAAACAGACCATTCAGCGTTAAGGGTTAATTTTGATGTGCTTCATATATGGGAATCAGGAGTGGATCCGATCTTTGCGCTAAAACAGCTGCGTCCATATATATCGCACTTTCATTTTAAAAATATCCAGTCCCGTTCCCAGCTTGGCGTGTTTGCTCCTAATAATGTCTATGCAGCAGCGGGCAGCAGGGAAGGCATGGTTTCATTATTTGAAGGAGCTGTAGATTACAGGATGTTTTTAAGAGAGGCTTCGAATTTGATGGAAATGGATGCATCTTTGGAATGGTTTGGACCAAATGTGAAAGACATTCTGACAAAAGACAGCAAGGAAATTATGAGAGTTCTTCAGGCTGAGAAAGCTTTATAACAGCCAGAAAAAAGTCATTCAAACGTTTGATTGATTTAAGCTGCAGTATGATTTCTGCTTAAATGAACAGATGCAGGGAGCAGTATCCTGTACTCGTAAATTACATGGAAGGAGAACAATCAAAAAAAGCTTTAAGGATGTCTTAATCACCTTAAAGCTTTTTCGATTGCTTCTGCTGCTGATTCTATGTGGCGGAAATTTTTCTTTATATTAGTTTCTGTGTAGGTAATTTCAAAAGAATGATTGTTTTTCAAATAACATACAGATAAAACCTGCTGCTTGTCATTTGAAAAGGTCTGAGTGATTTCAGAGTCACAATAATATTTCAATGTTTCAAGCATGTTAAGTGTGTGATCTATTGACATAGTCTTCAGCCTCCTTTTGGATTGGCATGACTAACTGAGATCTTAATTCCATTATAAGGAATTCACCTTCTTGTTTATATGGATAATTTGTCACATTTTATCACAGGTTTTCGGTTTTAAGAGGGGTCTGGAATCAAAATCTGCAGTAAAATGGCCAGTCTTTGATAGACTGGCTACTTCTTATGCAAGCTGCTGCTCGGCAAATTCACGGTATAGATCATGTGATTGAGTCAATTCGGAATGTGTGCCAATGCCTGTGACCTGGCCTTTTTCGATGAAAATAATTTGGTCTGCGTCGACAATTGTGGAAAGGCGGTGTGCGATGACGAAAGTTGTCCGGCCTTCCATTAAGCGGGTAAGGGCCTGCTGGACGATACCTTCAGATTGGCTGTCCAGACTGGCAGTGGCTTCGTCCATCATCAATATTTTAGGGTCGCGCAGGAAAGCCCGTGCTATAGCAATACGCTGCCTTTGTCCCCCGGATAGCTTCACACCCCGCTCACCAACTTCTGTATCAAGCCCCTTCGGAAAGTCGGCAATGAATTGATCGGCGTATGCCATTTTCGCCACTTCCCATAACTTCTCATCCGCAATGCTTTTGGAATCTTCGAGTCCATAGCATAAATTTTCACGGATTGTACCTGCCATCATGGCGCTTTCCTGTGAAACATAGCCGATCTGGCTGCGCCAGGATTTAAGGGATATCTGCTGGATGGGTGTATCGCCAATTTTGATTTCACCAGCAGCTGGTTCGTAAAATCGTTCAAGCAAACCAAACAGGGTTGTTTTTCCGCTTCCGCTTGGACCTGCCAGTGCAATCATCTGACCTGGCTGGGCTTCAAGAGAGATATTTTCCAGAACACTCTCTTCTGCGCTATAGGAGAAGGAGACATTGTTGATTGTAATCGGCTTGCTGCTGATATCCATTTCGATGCCGTCTTGTCCGTCTTCCAAAGGCTCCTCTAAAATATCAATGATCCGTTCTGTTGCGCCTATTGCTTTTTGCAGCTGAGTAAAAAACATCGCAAATGAGGTAATTGGCATAATAATCTGGAACAAATACAGCAAAAAGGCTACAAGAGAACCCGTTGACATCGTTCCGCTAGCCACCCGCATGCCTCCATAGGCGATGATCATGACAATAACAACCATCATGATCAGGTACATAGTGGGACCAATCATCGCAAAAATGCGGGCTTCCCGCAAGCCGTAGCCAAGCAGTTTGTCGATCCCATCCAATCCCTTTTCTTCTTCATTTTGCTCTGCAGTAGAAGACTTCATTAAGCGGATTTCACCGAGTGTTTGGGTAATGTTTCCGGTAAAGATAGCAGTTTCATCTTGAAGGCCACGGGATATTTTGGCCATCTTTCGGCCAAGTGGAATCATAATTGCCAGTGTAATAGGAACAGAAGTAAGCATCAGCAGTGTCATTTTCCAGTCCATCACAAGCAGGATAATAATTGCACCGATAATACTGATAATACCGGTAATAAATTGCGGAAAGTGATTGGTAATCAGCTCCCTGACAATGCTGGTATCATTAACTACACGGCTGACAGTCTGGCCGCTGGATTGCTTGTCAAAATAACTGACCGGCAGCCGTATGAGCTTCATCCACATCCGGTCCCGAAGCCGCGCCACCACTTTTTGGCCGACATAGCTGAGCAGGTAGATGGAGATCCCGCTGATGATGGCCTGGACGATAAAGGCTGCCCCAATTCCGATCATGAGCGGAACGCTTAAAGATTTAACAGAAAAACCGTCCACCAGATTTTTGGTCAGCAGCGGTACGAGAAGGCCAGTCAAGGTTGTTAAAATGCTGGCTGTTAAACCAATGATGAGGGCAGCCTTTGGTATTTTTGTCGATAGTATGAGTGAAATGAATGGTTTTAGGCTGGTTTGCTTTTTATCCATTTTGTGTGCTCCTGTCTCTTATATATCGATATCATTATATACCATTGAAACTTCCATTACCTGTTATGCACCTTAACGCCTATCCGATGAATAGAATGTTAAAAACCCAAAAAGGATGGATAGCCGTGGCAATCAACTTTCCAGTAGGCATCAAAACGGTGACAATCAGCAGCGGGCCGACTAAAGTGGTTTATTATCCCCGTGTGAAAGGAATGCAAAATAAGCAGCTGCAGCAATTTATTAACAGTACAATTGTCCGACAAAACCAGCAGATCATTAACGAGCAGACAGGCAATATGGATACAACCGTGGTTGATTTGTATGGATACTATGAGATTAAAAATAATCAGCGTGATGTACTGAGTTTGTCCTTGAACAATTATGTATATCACTATCATGCTGCCCATGGAATGACAGTTATAAAATCGCTGACATTTGACCTTCAGAAGAGAAGGCAGGTGGAGCTTAAGGATTTATTCAAGCCGGGAAGTGACTATGTAAAAAAAATATCCGAACTGATTAAGGTGCAAATCAAGGAGCGTGATATACCGCTCTTAGTAGACTTTAAAGCAATCAGGCCAGATCAGGACTTTTATATAGCGGATAAAGCACTGATCATCTATTTCCAGCTGTATGAAATAACGCCTTATGCTTATGGATTCCCGATGTTTCCGATTTCCGTTTATGCACTGCAGGATATTATTGATGAAAATGGGCCACTGGGGAGGATGGCGGTGAATTAAAGTTAAAAGGAAAGCTGCTTTAATGCGGCATTCCTTTTTTGCTGTAGAAAGGTAAATTCTTTTGATGTCGCCTATATAATAGTAGGATATTAATAATAGAAGCAATGCAAATAGAACCAGCCGGTCATAATAAGAAAAATGAGATGTAAAGAGGATGAATCAATGGATAATGCAGAGAAGATATATTTAGATTATACAATTGATAAAGACTTGAATCAGTCAGAGAAAGAGATTCTTTCATTTTTAATTAAAAGCAAGATAGATGACCAGCATTTAAGTATACGGAAAGCAGCGGATGAGCTGTTTGTTTCAACTACATCCATCATTCGTTTGTGTAAAAAGCTGGGGTTTAGCGGATACAGTGAGTTTGTATATAATCTTGGTCTGAAAGTGAAGAAGGTGCATAGTTCAGATGCTGAATCAGTAGAAGAGATTCATCGTCCATTGGAAGCGAGCATCAATGAATTTATAAAAAATATCAGAACTACATTTGATTACATAGATGAGGAAAGCATCCAGGAATTTTTAAATGAAATTGAAAAGCATAAGATGATTTATTTTTATGGAGCAGGCTTTTCTACGCTGTTCTCCAATTATCTTGCTAAGAAATTGGAGCTTTTCGGGTATTATGTTTCAAATACATCGACTAGTGACAGCAGGGCGATTTTCTTTAATAATATCCAGAAGTATGGGCTGATGATTGTCTTTTCGCGATCTGGAGAGACAAGCAAGGTAATTGAAAAAGTCCAAATTGCTAAGGAAAAGGGGTTAAAGACCGTCCTGTTCACAGGAAATGATAAAAGCACGACAGCGAAATTGGCCGATATTGTGTTTACTATTCTCGATCCGACAATTGAATCCCAGCGTGAATTTGAGATCACATCGTTTGAGTCTAATATGTTTATGTTCATTGATATTATCCTGATTTTAGCGATTAAAAAGGGGATTATCAAAGAGTATTAAGCCCTGTAACATGTTACTTTATTTAGTGACATTGTACAGATTCCTTCATTCCCATTCCTTCCGCTAATAATCCAAGCTATACTGTGGATGTGAAATGATAGCGTTTACTTTTATTTAGAAAGGAAGACATCTATGAAACAAGTGGTGAATGGTCTCCAGCTATTTGGAAAATCCTTGTTTGCCCCGATTTTAATATTGCCGATCATTGGTCTTTTCATTGCGTTTGGCAATGTGTTTGGAAACGGGAACCTGGCACAGTACGTCCCGCTTCTTGAAAATCCGATAATACAAAATATCGGAAAGTTTATCTCTTCTTCGGCAGTTTCGATACTTCAGAATCTCGCATTGATCTTTGCGGTCGGCATTCCGATCGGGTTAGCAAAGAAAGATAAAGGTTATGCAGCATTAACAGGTCTAGTAACCTTTGTCATTTTTATTAATGCGATGCATCAGGTCCTGAATCTTTCAGAGCGTTTAGTTCCTGCAGAGGATATGCAAATTTCCGGACAGGCAATGGTATTGAATGTTCAAGTTTTAGAGATGGGTGTGTTCGCAGGTATTTTAATCGGAGCTTTAGTTGGTGTTCTTCATAATAAATATTGCGATACAGAATTCAAAGGTGTTTTTTCCATCTATTCAGGTCATCGTTTTGTAGCTATTTTAGCAATACCAAGTGCAATGGTTCTAGGGGCGCTTGCAGCCGAGTTTTGGCCGATTGTTCAAAATGGAATTACAGCGCTGGCTAATGGTATCCGAAGCTTAGGGGACTTTGGTTTCCTTATCTATGGCTTCCTGGAAAGAATCCTGATTCCGACAGGACTACATCACCTTGTTTATACACCGTTCTTATATACAGAACTGGGCGGAACGACAACTGTTGCAGGAGAAGTTGTCCATGGGGCAAGGAATATTTATTTTGCTGAAATGGCTGACCCAAGTGTGGCTGTATTAAGCAGCACAGTAAACTGGGATGCACGCGGCCTGGCAAAGATGTTCGGATTAATTGGTGCAGCTTTAGCTATGTACGTTACGGCTGATAAAAATAAAAAAGCGATGGCAAAAGCGATTCTCCTGCCGGCAGCCGTCACTTCATTCCTGCTTGGGGTAACGGAGCCAATTGAATTCGCGTTCCTATTTACTGCTCCAATCCTGTTTTTTATCCATGCAGTTCTGGCTGGTACAGGAATGATGCTCTTAAATGTCTTTGGTGTTCATGCAATCGGCGCGAATGGCGTTATTGATTTCCTGCTTTATAATTTGCCGCTTGGTACAGAAAAGTCCAATTGGCCTATGTTCATTGTCGTAGGTCTGATTATGTTTGCTGCCTATTTTATCATCTTCAGATTCCTGATCCTGAAATTAAACCTGAAAACACCTGGCCGTGAAGAAGGTACAGAGGAAACTGTCCAGCCAGCAGAAGTTCAGACAAAAGGGAATGCAGCAGCAGGGTCTCCTCTAGGTGAAACGATTGTAACTGCACTTGGCGGAAGCGGAAATATTGAAAATGTAGATAATTGTTATACAAGATTAAGACTTGTTTTAAAGGATCCAAATGCAGTAGATGAACAGCTGTTAAAAGAAACTGGATCAAAAGGAGTCATCAAGTCAGGCAACAATGTTCAAGTTGTATATGGTCTGAACGTAAAGTCTGTTCGAGATCAAGTTGATCAAAAACTGGGAGGACTAAATTATGAAAATGTATAAATTAGCGATTGCGGGCGGCGGAAGCACGTATACACCAGGAATTGTGAGAAGCTTAATGGATAGATTAGAAGATTTGCCATTATCCGAGATTAGATTTTACGATATTGATGGAGAGCGCCAATCGAAAGTAGCAGTCGCTGCTAAAGCGGTTATTGCAGAATATACAGATTCTATTAAAATAACCGTGACAACTGATCCGGAAACAGCATTTGAAGATGCAGACTTTGTATTTGCGCAAATGCGTGTCGGCAAATATGCGATGAGGGAGCTTGATGAGAAAATACCTCTGTCACATAATGTAGTAGGTCAGGAAACGTGCGGGCCTGGCGGATTGGCGTATGGTTTAAGAACGATTTTCCCTATGGTAGAACTTATTGATGATGTAGAAAAATATGCGAAGGAATCGTGCTGGATTGTCAACTATTCAAATCCTGCTTCAATCGTAGCAGAAGGTGTGCGGAAGCTGCGCCCTAATGCAAAGGTTATTAACATCTGCGATATGCCTGTAGCAACGATGCGCAACATGGCGGGCATCCTTGGAGTGGAGAGAGAAGACCTTGTGGTAGATTACTTTGGATTAAATCACTTTGGCTGGTTCACCAAAGTAGAAGTGGACGGAGAAGACCGCCTTCCGGAGCTTCGTGAGCATATCAGCAAATGGGGACTGCTGACAGAGGACATCTCTAAAATTGATTATCGCCATGCTGATTCTTCCTGGATTAAGACATTTAAAAATATTAAGCCGATCATGGATTTCTTCCCGGATTATATTCCTAATCCATACCTGCAGTATTACCTGTTGCCGGATTATATTGTGGAGAATTCAAATAAAGAGCATACCCGTGCCAATGAGGTTATGGAAGGAAGAGAAAAGTCTTTGTTTGAAACAATTAGAAAATTTGAAGAGACTGGCATCCTGGATGATGCGTTTCATGTGGGTGTACACGGAATTTTTATTGTAGATGTTACTGTATCCATTGCACAGAATCTGGCAAAACGATATCTTGTAATGGTAGAAAACAATGGAACAATTCCTAACCTGCCGGCAGATGCCATGATCGAAGTGCCTGCACTTATTACCAATAAAGGACCTGTTCCTGAGTATGTCGGGGAAATTCCATATTTCCACAAAGCCATGATTGAACAGCAATTGGCATCCGAAAAAATTTTGGTGGAAGCCATAACAGAGGGGTCTTATGAAAAAGCATTACAGGCATTCACGCTTAACAAGACAATTCCATCTGCCATTGTTGCTAAAAAGGTTTTAGATGATCTGATTGAAGCCAACAAGGAGTATTGGCCAACACTTGAGAAGAAATATAAAGAAGGCTCATTGGTACACTGATAGAATGGAAGGGCACAGGCTATGTCTGTGCTCTTTTTCTATTTCAATCAAACATTTGATTGAAAAGGTGGAAGTTGTTATAGCGGTGCTTTTCAACTTAGTGTTGCTTATTCGGACAGGAGAAGAAGAAAACCGAGTTGGTGAGTCCGAACACAGTGCTTATTCGGACAGGAGAAGAAGAAAACCGAGTTGGCGAGTCCGAACACAGTGCTTATTCGGACAGGGGAAGAAGAAAACCGAGTTGGTAAGTCCGAACACAGTGCTCATTCGGACAGGGGAAGGGGAACTAAGAAAGAATGAGTCTGAACCAAATTCCCATGGTGCTCAAAAATAAACCGCTTCCTGCCAAAGGCAGGAAGCGGTTTTAGGTTAAAAATTAATTACGGATCAGATAGTCAAACGCACCCAAAGCTGCCGTTGCACCAGATCCCATGGAGATAATGATTTGCTTGTAAGCACTGTCTGTACAGTCTCCTGCAGCAAATACACCAGGGATGTTTGTGGCACCGTGCTTGTCCACAACGATTTCGCCGAAGCGAGTACGCTCGATCTGGTCGCCTAACCAATCTGTGTTAGGAACAAGGCCGATTTGGACGAATACACCTTGCAGTTCAACATGGTGTTGTTTTTCTGTCTCACGATCCATGTATGAAATACCGTTTACTTTATCAGTTCCGGTAATTTCAGTTGTCTGAGCATTTGTGACAACCGTTACGTTTGGAAGGCTGTTCAGACGTTCCTGCAGAACGGCATCTGCTTTCAATTCAGGATTGAATTCGATAACCGTTACATGGTTAACAATCCCTGCAAGGTCAATGGCTGCTTCAACACCGGAGTTGCCTCCGCCGATAACAGCTACATCTTTGCCTTCAAATAATGGGCCATCACAGTGAGGGCAGTAAGCAACCCCTTTGTTTTTGAACTCTGCTTCACCTGGCACGTTGACATTTCTCCAGCGTGCACCAGTTGAAAGGATGACTGATTTACTTTTCAGTACAGCACCATTTTCAAGTTCAATTTCAACAAGGTCCTTCTTTTCAAGTCTCTTTGCACGCTGCAGATTCATGACATCGATGCCATAATCTTTCACATGTTCTTCAAGGCTTGCAACAAGTTTAGGGCCTTCTGTATGCTTCACACTAATAAAGTTTTCGATGCCTAAAGTATCCATTACCTGGCCGCCAAAGCGTTCAGCAACGATGCCGGTGCGGATGCCTTTGCGTGCAGCATAGATTGCCGCGCTTGATCCCGCAGGGCCGCCGCCAATGACAAGCACATCATAAGGATCCTTATCTGCAAACTCTGATGCGTCAGGGCCTGTTCCCATTTTCGCCAGAATTTCTTCAAGGGACATACGGCCGCTGCCGAATGATTCGCCATTTAGAAGAACTGTCGGAACTGCCATGATTTCTTTAGCATCTACTTCTTCTTTGTAAGCAGCACCATCGATCATTGTGTGTGAAATATTAGGGTTAAGAACACTCATGACGTTAAGAGCCTGTACTACATCAGGGCAGTTGTGGCAGCTTAAGCTGACATAAGTTTCAAAACGATATTCGCCCTCAATCTTCTTCACCTGGTCGATGACTTTCTGGTCAACCTTAGGTGCCCTACCGCTAACTTGAAGCAGAGCAAGCACTAAGGAAGTAAATTCATGTCCAAGAGGAATGCCGGCAAAGGTAATGCCAGTATCTTCACCTGGACGATTTACACTAAAGCTTGGCGTCCTTTGTAATTCAGTGCGCTCAACTTTAATGTGGGAGGACATATTGGCTAGCTCATCTACTAAAGCCAGCATGTCGCTGGATACTTTATCTGATCCAGCGCTGACTTTTAGAAGGATGTTGCCCTCCATCATCTGAAGATATTGAGCTAATTGTGCTTTTATATCTGCATCAAGTAACATGATTATCGTGCTCCTTAGATTTTACCTACTAGATCAAGGCTTGGCTTAAGTGTTTCAGATCCTTCTTTCCACTTAGCCGGGCAAACTTCACCTGGGTTGTTGCGTACATATTGAGCTGCTTTAAGCTTGCTTACAACCTGGCTTGCGTCACGGCCAATTCCGCCAGCGTTGATTTCAACAGTTTGGATGATGCCATCTGGATCGATGATGAATGTTCCGCGTTCAGCCAATCCATCTTCTTCGTTCAGAACTTCGAAGTTGCGGGAAATTCTTTGGTTAGGGTCACCAATCATAACGTATTCAATCTTGTTGATTGTTTCTGAGTTATCGTGCCATGCTTTATGAGTGAAGTGAGTATCAGTTGATACAGAATAAACTTCTGCTCCCATATCTTTTAAAGTTGCATATTCATTTTGAAGATCTTCTAATTCAGTAGGACATACGAATGTGAAGTCTGCTGGGTAGAAGCATACTACGCTCCACTTTCCTTTGAAGTTTTCTTCAGTAACATCGATGAAATCACCGTTATGGTAAGCTTTTGCTGCAAATGGTAGTACTTCTGAACCGATTAATGCCATGATAAAATTCCTCCTTAAATGGTTGAGTGATATGATTATTAATTAAATAGCGAACTATTTAATAATAATTCTAATTCGGTAATAATTATCATATACGATATATTTTTTGTCAAGGGATAAGCTGTGAAAATTTGCTCCTTTTCGGCTGAAGGGCGAAAACTTTAAGTGGCAAGATAAGACTCCGATGTTTAATTGCGCTTTTTTTAGGGTGAAATCAGTACGGAATGGAACTTTTAAAACAGCCTTAAGCTCCTTAATAACAGTATAACTCTTCCTTATTTTGATTACCCTTTTTTTGCCTCAATCAATCTCAACTAATATGAGATTTAAGTTTATAATTGAGAATGTGTTTAAAAACGGCGGCCGATGATCAGGTGCTGGTCCACATTCACTTATTATTCCCTCTTTGGGTAAAAACAATCGATATGGCAGTAAAAATAGTTCAATCAAACGTTTGATTGATTAGAGTAAAAAATTACCTGGTTTTTACAAGAATACCTTGCATTACAATATAGTGAGAGGTATAGTAAGAGTATATCTTGTATTGCAAGGTAGTGGAGGGAGTAAGGTCAATGTCAGATACCACGCAAATGTTAAAAGGAATTCTGGACGGTTGTTTATTAGCCATAATTAAAGAAGGGGAGATTTATGGGTATGAATTGGCGGCGAAATTGGAGTCATATGGATTTCACTCATTGAGCGAAGGCACTATTTATCCGCTGCTTCTGCGTATGCAAAAAGAAGGACTGATCAGTGCTACTTTGCGAAAGTCAACAGCTGGACCTAAACGAAAATATTACACATTAACTGAAAAAGGCGAGCAGGAGCTGGAGTTATTTATCGGGCGCTGGGAACAGGTAAGTTCATCTGTTGACAATGTATTAAATAAAAAGGGGGATATGAAGAATGGTCTCAAAGGAGTCTGAACAGTTTTTGTCAGAGCTTCGTTTTTACCTGATGTCAAAAGGAAAAAACGATGATGAAATAAATGAAATAACAGAAGAGCTTGAAGTGCATTTAATGGAAGCTGAAGCCGATGGGAAAGATGTGTCTCATATTATCGGGGATAGCCCAAAGCAATATATGAAAAGCATCGGGGAATCAATGAGTACCGATTACCGTCAGATTGCGGGGCTGGTGCCGCTGATGGTCCTTTTGCTGGGTGCTTATATCAGCATTGGTCCTGCAATTGAAGGGAAATTCTCATTATCCAAAGGTACACTTTGGATCGCTGTTATTACAGGAGTAATTGCAGTCGGAGCTTATGGTCTTCTGATTTTCAGAGTGCTTCCTAAATTTCTTCATTCCAAGTGGGGAGCGGTTCTTCTTTTAGTAACCAGCATGGCTGTTACAGGCTCAATGGTCTTAATTTTACTATGGAATCAGAAACAGGGATTTGAACCGATTTTTACTGCAACACCCTATCAGAATAATGTTATTGTGGCAATTTGTGCGGTCATATTTATCGTATCTGCTATTTATACAAAAACATGGTTTACGATTATATTACCCGTTTTTTTGTCTGCGGGATCCATTGCCAATCGGTTTATTCCTCAGGACGTGAATGAAGATTCAACATATATCTTATATACTGTTATAGCATTCATTATTATAGCGGCTGTCATGATATTCGTATTCATGGCTAAAAGGAAAAAAATGCTGAACAATGGAGGAAAACGAAATGTCTAGCTTGCCTAATTGCCCGAAATGCAGTTCAGAGTATACGTACGAGGACGGGATGCTCTTTGTATGTCCGGTATGTGCACATGAGTGGACAGCTGAATCCGAAATCAATAGTTTCGAGGACGAAAAGTTGATTAAGGATTCTAATGGAAATGTACTTACTGATGGAGATACGGTATCAGTCATTAAAGATCTTAAAGTGAAAGGCACTTCTTCTGTTATTAAGATTGGAACCAAGGTTAAAAACATTCGCATCGTGGATGGGGATCATGATATTGAATGTAAGATCGATGGCTTTGGCGCCATGAAGCTTAAGTCGGAGTTTGTGAAGAAAGTGTAACGAAAAAGGCCTATCCTTTCAGGATTGGCCTTTTAAAATATCCTTTTGGGGGTACTAAAATAGTAGTGGAAAGGTCACCATCTCTGGTTTATGATAAAGAAAGAATATTAAGAATTTCTCAAAATAGGTGGGAGCCTCCTTGATACTATTAGACTACATTGTCAATCTCTCTATTTTTTCATTATTGGTCAGTGTGCCTTTAATTCTCCGCTCGTTTATCAGTCATAAACCGCTCAAGGACCTGCATCTTTTGGGCGGCATTTATGCAGGAATTATTTCTGTCATTCTTGTGGGGTTATCTTTTAACGAGCAGGGTTATTCCTATGATATTCGTTATGCCATTCTGATTTTGGTATTTTCCTATTTAGGGCCAGGGGCAGGGATTATTACCGCAATTATTGCTCTTGTCACAAGGCTTGCAATCAGTGAGAATTGGCTGCCTGCCATAATAGGGTTATTGCTTATTTTGATTGCTTTTACAGTCATACATAAATATTGCCGCCAACATAAGGCAGTTAGAAAAACGGCCATATTATATGGTGTGTATTGTGCCATTTATATTATAACGGTACCGATAATTTTTAATGTTTTTAGGGACAGCCCGATTTTTCACCTGCAATATATTCTGTTTGTGGGGCTTGGTGTCATTGTTGGGAGTTTGCTGATTGAATCCTATGAACGATTGATTCGAATCATCACAGAAAAAAAGCGGATGGAAAAGACGCTGGAAGAAAGTGAATCTAAATACCGGCTAATCGCTGAAAATACATCAGACCTAATCGCAGTTATGGACAGGGATCGCAGTTTAAGTTATTTATCTCCGTCTCATGAGCTTGTATTAGGATATGAAGTAGCAGAATTGCAAAATATGGAAGTTGATTTTGTTATTCATCCAGATGAAGCGGAGTATTTTCAGGCAGGCATGCAAAGGATATTCGAAAATAATGAGCGTATGGCAATGGAGTTCCGCCTAAAACACAGAGGAGGCCATTGGATTGAATTTGAGTCACGGTGTATGCCGGTTGAGGGTGAAAATGGTGTTATCGAGCATGTTGTCATGATTAGCAGAGATATTTCTGAGCGAAAAAAAGCAGAGGAATTTCTTTTGCAGTCTGAGAAACTATCGATTGTCGGGGAGCTTGCAGCCGGGGTTGCCCATGAAATCAGAAACCCGCTTACAACCATCAAAGGGTTTCTGCAGCTTTATAAGAGCGGCAATAGCCAAATTAATGCATTGCTGCTTAGCGAACTGGAGCGCATTGAAAATATCACCACTGAAATGCTTTCGCTTGGAAAACCGCAGGCCATTCAAATGGACACGGCTAAGTTAACGGATATTATAGAGAATACAGTCGAGTTATTATCCCCCCAGGCAAATATGAACGGTATCCAGTTCAAGCTGAATTTTGCAGATGGTGACTTTTTGATATCATGTGAAAAAAATCAAATCAAGCAGGTTTTTTTGAATATCTTAAAAAACGCCATGGAGGCTATGGAAAAAGGAGGGGATATTGAGATTTCCCTCAAGGATAATAATGAAGGGGAATGTATTGTCTCCTTTCAGGATCAGGGATGCGGAATACCTGACGAATTTCTGCCGAGACTGGGAGAACCTTTTTATACACTAAAAGAAAAAGGGACTGGTCTGGGACTTATGATTTGCCATAAGATCATTAAGCAGCATCATGGCAGCATCGTATATAAAAGCAAGATTGGTGAAGGTACTTTAATAGAGATTACATTGCCGCTTTTAAGGCAGAAAATTCGTTAGACAAATAAGAAAAGACGAGGAGTCTGCTGCTCCTCGCCTCTTTTATTTAGAAATCAAAGTTGTCAGGATCTGGTCCAACGCGTAAATGTTCATCTAAAGAATCAATCAATTCCATGTCCTGCTGAGATAGTTCAAAATCGAATAAATCTGCATTTTCTTTGATGCGATGAGGCTTTGTTGACTTAGGGATGACAATAATGCTGTTTTGCAGGTGCCACCTTAGGACAATTTGTGCAATGGATTTTCCATGTTTTTCAGCCAGTTCCTTAAGGATCTCATTTTCAAATAATCCGCCCTGCATTAGTGGAGCCCACGCTTCAATGTGCATATCATGTTTGGCGGCAAAGGCGCGGAGTTCAGTTTGAGCCAATTTAGGGTGCAATTCAATTTGATTAATCATTGGTTTGATCTCAGCTGTTTTCAATAGATTTTCTAAATGGCTGATCTGAAAGTTGCTGACGCCAATCGTTTTGATTTTACCTTCTTTATATAAGTCTTCCAATGCTCTCCAAGTTTCTGTGTATTTCCCCTCAACAGGCCAATGGATCAAATAAAGGTCAAGATATTCAAGTCCCATTTTCTCCAATGAGGTGTTAAACGCCTTAAGTGTTGCTTCATAGCCCTGGTCGGAATTCCAGACTTTTGAAGTGATAAAGAGTTCCTCTCTATTAATGCCAGACTGGCGGATGGCTTCTCCCACCCATTCCTCGTTGCCATAGATGGATGCTGTGTCGATGCTTCTATATCCAATTTCAATTGCCGCTTTTACAGCGGTTATTAGTTCTTCTTCCTTTTCTACTTTAAATACGCCAAGGCCAACCATGGGCATTTTAACTCCGTTTGCAAGTGCTGCAGTACTTGATAAAGATAGATTATTCATATAAGACACTCCTTAATTAGTTAGTTTGTTTGTTTTGTTTCTCAAGTTTTTTTAGCCATCCCGTCAGAAATACGGCCCCAAGCACCATTACTCCGCCTATCCACGGTGTGTGAATTAAGCCAATCGAGTCGACGATCAGTCCGCCTGCAAATGAGCCGATAGCAATTCCGATGTTAAAGGCAGCGATATTTAATGCAGAAGCAACATTGACAGCAGAAGGAACATATTTCTCTGCCAGGTTCACCACGAGAATTTGAAGGCCGGGCACATTCATGAAAGCAAATAAGCCCATTAGGAAAATAGCAGCAAGACCAAGAATTTTAAAAGGTGCTGCAAAGGTAAGCAGGACAAGAATAAAGGCTTGCAGAGCGAACATCCAAAACAATGCTTTTAATGGATCCCTGTCTGAAGCTTTTCCGCCAAGGACATTGCCTATTGCCACGGCCACTCCGTAAGCGAGCAGAATGATACTGACCCATTTTGGGCTAAACCCTGTTACATCTTCGAGAAGCGGAGTCAGGTAGGTAAAAGCAACGAATGTTCCGCCGTATCCCAATGCGGTAATGCTAAAAGCTAAAAACAGTTTTCCGCTGCTTAGAATTTTCAGCTGTTCACTAAACTTAGAAGCTGGTGCTTGCTTAAGGTTTTTGGGAACAAGTATGGCACTGGCGATAATTCCAATTACCCCAAGCAGTGCAACTCCCAAAAATGTGGCTCTCCAGCCAAATGTCTGCCCGATAAACGTTCCGAGCGGTACACCTGTCACGGTTGCAACAGTCAAACCAGTGAACATAAAGGCTATCGCACTGGCGCGTTTGTTCTCTGGAACTAAATCAGCGGCTATGGTCGAGCCTATTGAGAAAAAGATTCCGTGTGAAAATGCTGTAATGAAACGTGCAGCCAGCAAAAGGGAAAAAGAGGTAGACAGGGCTGCGACAGAATTTCCGATGATAAACAAAACCATTAATGACATGAGAAGAAACTTTCTGTTCATTTTACTTGTCAAAGCAGTTAGTACAGGTGCTCCAATGGCAACTCCCATGGCATAGCCCGAAATCAATAAACCTGCTAATGTAATGGAAATTCCTAAATCACCTGAAATGGTCGACAGCAGCCCAACAGGCACAAACTCTGTGGTGCCAATTCCGAATGCACTGATTGCGAGTGCAAGCAGGGCAGGAGTGCCGCCTTTTTCTTTTTGTGCATTTATAGCAATAGAACTCATTGGCAATGAATCCTCCTTATATTTAAAGTATGGGATGGAGCAAAGACATTATAGCCAGGCGCCTTGGCCATACAGTCTTGATGAAAGATATTATGGAGCATGCCAAACACGGTGAACAGTACGTACTTTAAAGTAATGCAGGTACTAAAAAGTAACCTATGGTCAATTTCACCATTTTGTTTTATGCTTCCTTATGCTATTATGGATGGCATGATTCGAAATGAATAGTACGCACTTTAAAGTAATGTAGGTACTTTTTAGTGCCTGCCAAACAGAGGGGGAAGGAAATTGGCTTACAATATTCCGGTAGAAGCTACATTAGATGTGATTGGCGGGAAGTGGAAAGTTGTAATCATGTGTCATTTAATTAAAGGTGAAAAACGTACTAGCGAGCTTAAGCGGCTTATGCCTGGGATTACACAAAAAATGCTGACTCAGCAGCTGCGCGAACTTGAAGCGGATGGCGTTGTAAACCGTGCTGTTTTTGATCAAGTTCCTCCTAAGGTTGTCTATTCATTAACAGATTATGGATGGTCACTTCGCCCAATCCTGGATGCAATGTGCAATTGGGGGGAAGGACATATTGAATTAACAGGCGGAGAGCTTGTAGAACAATAAAAAACAAGGACTCGTATGCTTAAGGCAAACGAGTCTTTTTTATGTGGCAGAGCTATTTACTCTTTATTTGTTCGCGGATGCTCTCAAGCTCCTCAAGCGATAATGAGCCAAGTGATTTCTTTATTTCTTCCTCGATTTGTTTCTTATTAGTTTCCCTGTATTGGTCCCACCATTCCCGAAGGCCTTCCGTATTTGCAAGCAAATACTCGATATCGATTTCTTCCACCTCATCATCCGACAGATAATTCAATACAGCAGCTAACATTCGATTCAGCTTGCTGACCTCATTTTCACTTTTTTCATTTGCACTTGATGATTCTGCAGTATCTTTTTTGCTCTCATCATCTCTGCCTTCTGCAGCTGCTTTCTTTGGCATGAATTCACCCCTTTCTATTGCAAATAAGATTTGCAATTAGTATTGCCTTAAAAAATTTAATAAAAAACTGAACGTTATATATTAGTAAGCGTCTTATATGTAAAGTCGCTGCATAGGGGTGCTGATAATGAAAGAACGTGAGATTGATTTTAAAACAGATGTAAACCTCAAGGGAACAGTGAGCCTTCCGAAGAAGTCAGAAGGGAAATTTCCTCTTGTTGTTATATTTCATGGCTCAGGTCCAGTCGACCGGGATGGCAATGCAAAGGTTATGCAGATGAATGCTTATAAGTTGCTTGCTGAGTTTTTTGCTTCCATTGGGGTGGCTGTCCTCAGATATGATAAGCGGGGAGCAGGAATAAGCGGCGGTGATTTTTATGAAACAGGAATGTGGGATTTAGTTAATGATGGGATAGCCGCCGTGAAGGCGGCACGAGAGCTGCCGGAAATCAATCCTGAAAGAATCTTCCTGCTGGGTCATAGCGAAGGATGCTCCTTAATTCCTCCTATTAATAGGCAGGCAGATGCTGCGGGAATAATCCTGCTTGCCGGTAACGCGGATAATGTCAGAAAGGCTTCTGAATTACAAGCAAGACTGCTGGAAGAGGAAGTTAATGAGATGAAGGGAGTTAATGGTGTTCTTCTTCGTGCTTTAAACGTTCATAAAACTGCTGTCTCCAAACAAAAGAAGGTTTTCGATGAATTGATGGGATCGGAGAAGACGGTGATGAAAAAAGGATTTACAAAGATTAATGCAAAATGGGCACGAGAGCATTTTCAATATAATATAAAAGAAGATTTGGCCGCGATTACATGTCCAGTTCTTGCAATTACCGGGAAGAAAGATGTTCAAGTAAATCCTGATCATGTGCATCTTTTTGCTGAAAAAGTGAATGGCCGGGCTGAGAGCTATAATGTGCCGAAGATGAACCATCTCCTTAGGGACCAGGAAGAAGAAGCTTCCATAGTTAAGCTGAAGTCAATTTATAAAGGGAGTCTTTCAAAGCCATTGAGCGCTGAAATGCTGAACATAATTGAAAATTGGGCTAAAAGCTATATTCTATAAAGAAGAGAAGCTGCATGTGCGCAGTGTAGAGAAATTTATTGTTCATGCAAATTTTTTTATAAAGTATTGACTTCGGCGTCTATATTATTGTAAGATAGTTTTTGTCGCTTAGAGGTATTCACAAATCGGCGGCAAATATAAGCTTTTAAACTGTTTGAACATCAAACAGAAAAAAATAAAAAAGATTGTTGACTTCTTAAAGTGAAGATGGTAAGATTAATTTCGTTGTCACTTCGAAAGAAGTTAGCACATTAGTTCTTTGAAAACTAAACAAAACAGAAACGTCAACGTTAATTCTTTAGTCTTTTTTGAAAAGACAACTTATGAGCTTAATCAACTCTTATATGGAGAGTTTGATCCTGGCTCAGGACGAACG
>NZ_JALJRC010000017.1:0-110999 GCF_024519925.1 Cytobacillus sp. Bac17
GAAGGCTTCGTCAGCATAATCATCGCACGACCAAAAGCGGCAGCTTTTGGGAGGACGTGGCGTTCTTAGTCTGCGTTCCTTCGTAAGCAAGGCGCTTCCGCTTTTCTTCTTCTCTTACCTCCCAATAAACATCTGTGTCCAATAATGTCCATAATAACCGCCCTGTGCATATCCCACTCCGATTTCTGTGAAATTGGCTGATAGGATGTTCTTGCGGTGGCCCTCGCTGTTCATCCATGCTGTTACAACTTCCTGAGGTGTTTTTTGACCTGCAGCAATGTTTTCTCCAGCGGTTCTGTAAGTAATTCCAAAGCTCTTCATCATATCAAACGGGCTTCCGTATGTAGGAGAGTTGTGATCGAAATACTTCTTATTGATCATATCCTGAGATTTGTATCTTGCCACTCTCGCAAGCTCCCAATTTGATTTTAAGGGCTTTAATCCATACTTTGCCCTTTCCTGGTTTACAAGCTGAACTACCTGCTCTTCCACACTTGTGGTAGCTTTTGATAATGCAGGGATATTCACCTTTTGCCCAGGATAAATGAAGTTCGGATTCGAAATCTGCCCATTGGCATTAATGATTTCAGGAACTCCCACCTGATACTTCAGGGCGATCTTCCACATTGTATCCCCTGGCTGAACGGTATGTACTGTTGATGCTTTTGCATCGAAATTGAATCCAAAGACAAGTGCGACAGACAACATTAGAATGAATGAAATTTTTGATAATGTTTTCATATTTATATTTAATCAAAATCTCTTATTCTATTAAACAGGTAATTGTTGGCGCTGATTGTAAGAATTTCTTCATTAGGTGCCTGTATGGATCCGGCACGTTTATTGTGCCTGCAATATCTGATGATCATAGTGATCTGGAACAGCTGGGGGGGGTCATTAAAAAGCTGAAGAATGTAAAAAAAATTGAGGTCCTTCCCTATCACAAGCTTGGTGTATACAAATGGTAAGCACTCGGATTGGAATATCCGCTGAAGGAGATTCAGCCGCCAAGTGAGGAAATGGCAGAATGGGCATATCAGCTTTTGACTGGGTTTTAAAAAGTTGGTTTTGATTTATGATTTTAGATACAGCGTTTTACGTGGTTTGCCCCAATTGCTGTTGGGGCTTTGTTTGTATCTTGTATTTGTTGGTTTTTGCAGTATAGGTGTCGGGTTCGGACTCAAAATCGCGAACAGATGGTCTTTGAGTCCGAAGTTGATTGGTGTTTGAACTCAAAACCGCGAACGGATGGTCGTTGAGTCCGAAGTTGACTGGTGTTCGGACTCAAAATCGCGAACGGATGGTCGTTGAGTCCGAAGTTGACTGGGGTTCGGACACAAAACCGCGAACGGATGGTCGTTGAGTCCGAAGTTGACTGGTGTTCGGACTCAAAACCGCGAAGGGATGGTCGTTGAGTCAGAAGTTGACTGGTGTTCGGATTCAAAACCGCGAACGGATGGTCGTTGAGTCCGAAGTTGACTGGTGTTCGGACTCAAAATCGCGAACGGATGGTCGTTGAGTCCGAAGTTGACTGGGGTTCGAACACAAAACCGCGAAGGGATGGTCGTTGAGTCCGAAGTTGACTGGTGTTCGGACTCAAAACCGCGAAGGGATGGTCGTTGAGTCAGAAGTTGACTGGTGTTCGGACACAAAACCGCAAACGGCTGGTCGTTGAGTCCGAAATTGACTGGTGTTCGGACACAAAATCGTAATCAGATACACGCTGAGTCCGAATTTAGCTTGATTTCAGTATCATTTCACCCTCTTTCTAAGCTATAATTTAATTGAGGTGGATAATTATGACAAATTCCTTGGAAAGGCCTAAATGGCTATGGTTTGGTGTACTTACATGCTTGATTCTGCTTTCCAACTATACTCTATATAGAACCACCCTTTTTGATCCGGTTCCAGACGTAGCGGCGTTGGGCTCCCTGCTTGATTTTCTGGTCGTTGTACCGCTATTGGCGTATTTCCTCGTACTGCGCAAGAGATATTCGTTGAAGTATTTAGGAGCAGTCATTTTAGCAGGATACGCTGCCGCTTATCTTATTATCCCTGCCAGGCATTTCCCGCAATTTCCCTTTTTGCCCTATTTAATTGTTTTTTCCGAAATGCTTTTTATTGGGTTGGAGCTGTTTATTGCCTATAAGATTCTAACTAAACTGCCAGGGCTTTTAAGAGAATATCGCAGGCTGAGTGGAAACAATTCACTTTTTCTCTTTAATGCCAAGAGATCTGCGGAAAAGCATTTACCCAACCATAAAATAGGGTCTGTTTTTGTGACTGAATTCGCCATGGTAAATTACGCCCTGTTTTCATGGAAAAAGAAAACTTCGATAAAGTATGGCGATTCTTTTACCTACCATCAAAAAACAAGTGTGAATGCCGTTTATATCATGCTGATCCATGCGATTGCCATTGAATCAATCGGACTGCATTATTGGCTTCATTCATGGAATGTTATTGCAGCATATATCGTATTAATAGCAAATATTTATGGTATTTTGTACTTTCTGGCCGAGATAAACGCCACTCGCTTAACACCTTTCGTGCTTACTGATTCTCACTTGCTGCTGCAGTCCGGATTCTCAAAAAGCATGTACCTTCCATTGGAAAATGTTAAAGAAATCATGTACTATGATGGCCCTGAAAAGTTCAGCAGACAAGAAATGAATGATCTATTTGATGCCAGAGTGCCTGATTTAATTCAAGAAAAGCCGATGTTAGAAATTCTGCTGAAAGATCCCCAGGTTTATGAATTAATGTATGGCTTAAAAAGAAAGGCCAGCCGCATCGTGCTGAATGTGGATGAACCAGAACGGTTTTATCGGGAAATGCTGAATAGGCTGAACCAAAAATAAAAGGAAAATCCCTAAATGGATTTTCCTTTTTAAGTGTGCTTATTTCCACCAGTTATCGTGCATCGATGCAGGCAGATGGCGCTTGTGTTCAGAAACCATATAGCGTTTTTCGATTTTTTTTGCAGCTTCCGGACTTACTGATTTCCCTTCAAGGTAGTCATCCAATTCATCGTATGAGATACCTAATTCAGTTTCATCAGCCTGTCCGGGTTTCTGGTCAAGAAGATCGGCTGTAGGTACTTTTAAGTATAGTCTTTCTTCTGCCCCAAGCTCTTTAAGAAGTTTTTTTCCCTGTCTTTTTGTCAGTCCGGACAGCGGCAGGACATCTGCGCCGCCATCGCCGTATTTTGTGAAGAATCCAGTCACTGCTTCTGCAGCATGATCCGTGCCAATGACCAGCAAGCCGTATTGGCCGCCAATTGCATATTGGGCAATCATTCTCATGCGGGCTTTAACATTGCCTTTATGA
The DNA here is from genome assembly GCF_024519925.1 of Cytobacillus sp. Bac17. Taxonomy (NCBI): domain Bacteria; kingdom Bacillati; phylum Bacillota; class Bacilli; order Caryophanales; family Bacillaceae; genus Cytobacillus; species Cytobacillus sp. Bac17. The sequence continues at coordinate 3,331 of NZ_JALJRC010000017.1, forward strand.
TAATCCTTCAGGGGTTCTTCCGGAATTATACGATCATACTCGGTTTTCACTTCATCGACTGCATTTTTAATATTAAAGACCACTTCTTTGTCGGCCTGAATAAAGGAAAGGGCAAGCTGTGCATCCTTCTCATCCTGCTGAACGCCGTACGGAAGGCGGACTGCTATGAATGTTGCCTCCTTCCCTTCTTTTCGAAGCTCTTCAACCGCAAGCTGCGCAAGTCTTCCGGCAAGAGTGGAATCCTGGCCGCCGCTTATGCCTAGTACATAACCTTTTGAATTTGTTTTAACAAGATAATCCTTTAGAAACTCAATTCTTTTCTTTATTTCTTCCTTTGGATTGATATTTGGATTTACATTTAAACTTTCCATAATTTCTTTTTGCAGATTCATTACAGGTTCCTCCCTCTTCTTAAAGCTTCAGCCTTTTATATTTTCTTTCACCTGGCTGATCATTTTCATCTTATTATCCCAGCACTCCTGGCTAAGGTCGACTGGGTATTCCTCTGGATTTAAGGAACGGCGGTACTCATCCCATAATACATTGAGATTATCCTTTGCAAAGCTTTGCATGTCTTTTAAAGATGGAATTTTATAGGTAAGCTTGCCTTCCTGAAATATCACTTTATGCAGTTCCCTGGCTTCGAAATTTGTAACAAACTTGCTTATAAATGTGTGAACAGGATGGAACATCTTAAGCTTTGGCTCAGCTTGAGGATTTTCATGATCCAGAGCAATGTAGTCCCCTTCTGATTTATGGTTATCTCTGTTAATAATCCGATAAACCCTCTTTAATCCGGGAGTTGTCACTTTCTCTGGGTTGCCGCTTATTTTTATGGTGTCAGCCATTTTGCCATTTTCATCTTCTATTGAAACGAGTTTATAAACAGCCCCTAATGCAGCCTGTTCGTACGCTGTAATGAGTTTTGTGCCAATGCCCCAAATATCGATTTTCGCTCCTTGAGCTTTCAGGTTTATGATGGTGTATTCATCCAGATCATTTGAAGCAATAATCTTTGCTTCAGGAAAACCTGCATCATCCAGCATTTTTCTTGCTTTTTTAGAAAGATAAGCCAAGTCCCCGCTATCAAGCCTTATACCTTTAAAGTTAATTTGACCTTGCATTTCCTTCGCCACTTTAATTGCGTTCGGTACTCCGGATTTAAGAGTGTCATACGTATCGACGAGAAAAACACAGTCCTTATGGGTCTGGGCATATTTCTTAAAAGCTGTATACTCGTCCCGGTAAGCCTGTACAAATGAATGGGCATGTGTCCCTGCAACAGGAATGCCAAACCTCTTGCCTGCTCTAACGTTAGATGTTGCATCAAAGCCGCCGATATAGGCAGCTCTTGTTCCCCAAATAGCTGCATCCATTTCATGTGCTCTTCTTGAACCGAATTCCATGGCTGTTCCATCGCCAATTACTTCTTTGATTCGGGTTGCTTTTGTAGCAATCAATGTCTGGTAGTTAATGATATTCAAAATAGCTGTTTCAATAATCTGTGCTTCAGCCAGCGGGGCTTCTACTCGCAAAATTGGCTCATTGCCGAATACAAGCTCACCTTCTTCCATTGATTTGATGGTCCCTGAAAACCTCATATTTTTCAAGTATTCGAGGAAACCTTCTTCATAATTCAATTCGTTTTTTAAGTACTGCAGATCACTGTCTGTAAATCTAAAGTTTTCTATATACTCTATAACTCTTTCCAGGCCGGCAAAAATTCCATAGCCGTTGCCAAAGGGCAGCTTCCTGAAGAACACTTCAAAGACCGCCTTTTTATTATGTATGTTGTCTTCCCAGTAGGTCTGGGCCATATTTATTTGGTACAGATCAGTATGCAAGGCTATACTATCATCCGCAAATTCCCTCTGCATTATCGAAAACCTCCTGTGACAAATATAACAATCCCTTTTAAAAATATCTTATCTGCTATTACCCCCATTATCCCCCATTCAATTTTTTATCCTCTTAAATGGATGAAAAATTTGGCTATTATTTTTATAGTAGTGAAGTTTACCGTCTTTATCAAATTTTTCAACCTCCAGGCATACGGTTATTTACCCGTTAAGGATTTTTTTTACACATTCTTCTGCGGCTGTTCGTTATATTGAATGATGATATTATCCTGTTATAACGCTTTGAAATTATTTCCCGAGTGTCACATGCTGGGATATTATATTGAGATAAGATGCAGGAATATTCCCTCGGACTGCACTTGCCTATTACGGCAATCACCAACTTTCTGCCCTCCGCATAGGATGTCATGAACTGACAAGGAGGGCTGTGGGATATGGAAAGACGGGGCCTTTTGCCTTTCGTTGTGACCGCATTTTTTGCCGTAATGATTTCGCTCTTTGCTTTCTCCCTCATGGATTCAAAGGATGACGCGCCAAAAACCCAGACTACTACAGATGGCCAAAGCAAAAGCAATGACAGTGATATCAGTAATCAAGTAAAAAATAATATAAAAGGAAATAAAGCTAATGTAAATAACTCAATCGACAACGATTTGAATAATGGTGAAGATAGTCAAATCGACAATAATGTTACGAATGACATTGAGGTAAATGTGGATGTTAATGTAACAAATACAATCAAAAATAAGGCTGATAAAAATCAGGACTCCAATCAAACAGGTAATGGAAATGAAAATAGCGGCACCAAAGACAGCAGCGGAGATAAAGGTGCGAAAAATGACCAGGATGGCAAGTCAGAGGATGATGAAGTCGTTTGGGGTGTAGACTCTGCAAGTCTCACCACAAGCGACTTGCTTTCATGCGTTCGGGAAAACTTCGGGTCACCTAAAGTGTGGGGACGCTATTTAGGTGAAAAAGAAGGTGTATCTGCAGGCATTACACCCCAAGAGGCTGAACTTCTGCAAAGGAATGATATTAAATTACTCGTGATTTGGAATCGATTTAATGAGGCAACTGGCCTGGAAAATGGACAGAGTGAGGCGAATGCAGCTGTCCAATTGGCAAAGGAGCTGGGAATCCCGGAGGGTGTAGCGATTTTCGCGGATATTGAGCCCGATTATCCTGTTGATTCTGCCTTCATTGAAGGCTGGTATCAAGCAATGGAGGAGTCACCCTATCATCCTGGCATATATGGGATTTTTGATAAGGAACAGGACCTGACTAAATCTTTCAGTCAAGCAGCAGCCGAAAATTCTTCCCTTCTTGAAAATACATTCATATGGACAGCTGCGCCAAATGCAGGAATTACTAAGCAGGAACAGGCGCCTGGATATAAACCAGAAGCTCCTGCAAATTCATTGATTGCAGGCTGGCAGTACGGAATTGATGCGAAGGCATGCAATATTGATACAAATTTATTCAACAAAGATATACTTGATGTTCTTTGGTGAGTAAGAAAAGCGGAAGCGCCTTGCCCACGAAGGAATGCAGACTAAGATCGCGACGTCCTCCCAAAAGCTGCCGCTTTCGGTTGTGCGATGTTTATGCTGACGAAGCCTTCCTTGTCCTGCGTGCCTCAGGCATAAGCCGCTCCCTGTGAGAAGGCGTTTTTCCTTCTGAAAGGAATCGGCTTATGATCCCGAGTTTCTAGGAGCCGCTGGAGCTAGACAGCAAAAAAAGAGCCCACAAAGGCTCTTTTATATTTTGAAGCTGTTTTTCGGCATTCTGTTATTCCAAAACTGGTTCATGACAAAGGGAGTGCCAATAAACACAGGAACTACATAATAGCTGAGACGGTAGAACATAAGAATCAAGAGCCCCAATTCGGTGGGAACACCTTGTGATTCCAGTCCGATCAAAAATACAAAATCAAATGAACCAATTCCTCCAGGGATCATACTCGCAATGCCAGCGCAAGCTGAAATGATGACAATGGGAAACAGAACAAAAAATGAAATCGATACTTCAAGTGCCCGGGCTATTCCCCAGATACAAATGATGATAAATAGCCACTCTGATAAAGAAACAGCCAGCAATTCCCCTGCAAATCCTTTTTTGATGTGCTTCGTATTCCAAAAAGACGACTTAAAAAAGTAAACGCACAGCAGCAGAGGTGTATAAGCTGCAACGGCCCAGACTGCAATCTTTATAAGTTTAACATCATCGTATAAATGTAAATCTGTAAAAAGGACGATCCATGACAATATGGACAAGCCGGTTAGGTAAAAAAGCGACAGCTTGGCAATTATTTTGATATACGGAGTATTGGCAGTCAGGTAATCCTTATAAAAATAGGACCTGAGTGTAGCTCCGGCCACACCCCCAAATCCGAGAAAGTTAGAGAATGCATTGGCAGATAAAGAATAAAATAATAGCTTTTTTTTAGGCACTCTAATTCTGAAAAGCCTTTGGAGTATTTCATCATAAAAATACATTGGAAAAAGTGCAGCCAGTCCCAATAAAAGGATAAAAAATAGCCTTTGGAAGGTTAGCCGGTCAATATAAAGCTCAAGGAGAGCCCAATTAAAATCAATGAATATCCCTTTTGCCTCCACCATGACAATCAGCAAAATGAATAAGGGTACGAGGAGTTTGGAAAGTGTTATAATTGTTTTTTGTTTTAACAAAGACAAAATACCCCACCATTCATGTATTGAACTAGAGATAATGATTAATTAATTAATCTCCCTGATAGAGTGTATCAAACTAAGCCGATAATATATATACTTTCTCCTATTATATTCCTGTATAGGTACAATAGAATGGACAAACGATAACTTTTTGCAATTGGTTACATCTGCAATTGTTTTCAATAGAGCATTCAATTATACTTAAATCTGTGAATAGAGGTGAAATAATATCTTTGAAATAATAACTGAATCGTCTTTTATTTCATCAGAATATACTCTGTATTTAACTTATATCATTGGTTTAGCTGCCAAGCTGTTAATCATTTGGAAAATAGAGCCGACTTTATACAGTAGCAGATATATTGAGAATGAACAAAGAGAATATGAAAGCCTTCCAGAGTTCCGCATAGATCGGGGCTTTATTTGCGATTCGATTCAGTCCTGGATTGCAAAACTTATACTGAAAAAAGGTGAACAAAGTGATGAGCCAGAAGGTCTCTCCCCTATTTAAAGAAAAAATATAGCGGGAGGTTTGACCTGTATGAGAAAAATTAAACTGTTGCTAGCCATTACCATGATTACTGTACTGCCTATATTCTTATCTGCCTGTCAGGCACAAGGAGGAGAAGGAACAGGCTTTTTCCATCATTATTTTGTCGATCCGTTTGCATTGGCAATACATGGAACAGCTGTTTTCTTTCATGGCAATTTCGGCCTGGCTATTATCTTCATTACCATAATGATTAGGCTGATATTAATGCCATTAATGCTCAAACAATATAAAAATCAAAGCTTAATGAAAGAAAAAATGGATAAGTTAAAACCTGAACTTGAAAAAATCCAGCAAAAGCTGAAAACAGCGAAAAAACCACAGGAGCAGCAAAAACTGCAGCAGGAAATGTTCGGTTTGTATCAATCTCATGGAGTAAATCCTTTGAATGCTGCAGGATGTCTGCCAATCTTTATACAAATGCCCATTCTGATGGGGTTCTTTTATGCCATAAGAGGAAATCAGGAAATTGCTGCACATTCGTTTCTCTGGTTCAATCTTGGTCATTCTGATATTTGGATCACAATCATTGCAGGAATTGTGTACTATCTTCAGTACCGGTTCACTCTAACTAATATGACTGCTCAAACGCCAAAGCAAATGAAATTGATTGGTTTATTATCTCCTGTAATGATTATGCTGGTTTCTTTAAATGCACCTGCAGCTTTGCCGCTATATTGGACTGCGGGCGGAATATTTTTAGTTTTTCAATCATGGCTTGGCAGAAGATTATATACAAAAGATAAACCTGATGCTGTGCAGATCATGTCAGAATCATAATTATATGAGGAGCGGGCTTAATGCCCTGCTCCTTTTTTGTTTATTTTATTAAAGAATCTGAATAAGAGCACCTATTCATGGAAAGATAAGGGGGAAAACGGAAGGAGGAAAGTGAATGATCAAGAGGAAATTATTTTTGGCAGGGGCCTTGTCAGCTGCATTGCTTGCAGGCTGCGGCATGAATGACGCGGATATGAATGAAACAGCTCAAAGAAACAGAGACTTGACAGAGCCTACAAAAGTAAACGACAGCAACTATGGCGAAAATGGACGCACAACTGAACCGGGGATTGATCTTACCCGCACAGGAACGGACAATGAAAATCAAAATGAATCCCCGCGAATGAAGGTTGCTGATAAAGCTGCCGATAAAATTACTTCCATTCCAGAGGTTGAGACTGCGAATGTAATCGTGACAGATAATAATGCCTATGTTGCCGCACGCTTGAGTGATGGAAATGGAGATTTGACTAAGGATGTCGAGGGGAAGATTTCAGATCAGGTTAAAGCAGTCGATCAGGATATTGATAATGTATACGTTTCTGTTAACCCCGACTTTTATGATCGAATGACAGGATATACAGAGGACATTCGAGCTGGTCAGCCAATCGAAGGATTTTTTGATGAATTTACAGAAACTGTCCGCAGAATTTTCCCTGCACAAAGGTAAAAAAAGAAAACGGCCTTCATAAGGCCGTTTTCTTTAATGAATTAAGCATCCTGGAAATAGTCTTTATAAAATCCGCTTACTTTTCCGGAATTGTCTTCGATGAAATAGAATTCTTCAGTTTCATTTTTTACATTATAGATATTCCCCGCTGTTAAAGCCCGGTTTACAATGTATTTTGCTGCATCTGTATGCACGCATTTTACTTTTTTCAATGTTTCTCGTTCATGCCATTTTAAATGAATCATAATTGCCACTCCTTCACAGTCTGCATACTTTATATGATTAGTATTTATTATAAAGAATACGAACTGCTGTCTGCAACAAGATTCTCTTTAACTTCTGGCATTAACTTCATTAATTTCCGGAATCTCCTGATTTTATCCGCTTCAAAGGTATACACTTCTCCCGTTATTGTGTTTTTCATTGTTACATAGTTAATTTCACAGATTTGGTCTATTCGTACAAACTCTAAATTGTCATAATGTTCGTTATCATATTCCACTTCATAAAAGCCATTATCTGCTATAATTTTCATTTTGATGACCTTCTTTCTAAGATGATGGCAAAGGTAATATACCACCCGCTTAGCCTGTTTCAAACCACCAATTAAAAATTTTGCATTATTTTATTCCTTCCCATTCACTTAAGTACATTGGATTCAAGTAAGGTCTTGCTTCCCCTTCTAAGACAGCTATATATTCTAATGAATGGCCGTCTGGATCATAAAAATATACCGAAGCAGCTGGCATCCAAGTATGGACAATCGGCTCTTTCGGTGGTAGGCCAAAGCTTTCCCTCACCTCGATTCCTTTTTCCCTTAAAAAAGGAATAATTCCCCGCAGCTTGGCTGGCGAAACGGAAAACGCAATATGACTTCTCTTAATCGGGGAGTCTTTTGTTTCCCAGATGCCCAGCATGTTTCCTTTATTTTCCCCCAAAAAGAAAAATGCTGCTTTCCTGTCTTCTATTGTGTACGCTGCTTTAAAGCCAAGGTTTTCATAAAAATCGATGCTTCGTTCCAAGTTGGCTGAATCAAGATGTGCTTCATATAATTTTGCTCCATGCATGGATGGTCCTCCTATTCCATATTAACTGCCTTTATTGTAGAAGAATCAGCAGCCATACAATATAGAAAAAAGGATGAACATATGCTCATCCTTAAGTCTTATGCTGCTATGCATCCAATCTAATTTGAACACCCAGTGTTTCCAGCTGCTGTTCAAGCTTCCGGTAATAATCGTCACTTACTCTGCCTCTTGCCCCCCGGAGAATTTCAAGAGCGTAATGATCTGGCGGGGGAAGCTCGCCCTTTTTATTGTAGACATGAAAAGTCAGGACATCTTCATATAACTTATCTCCAACTTTGACATTCACAAAGGCAGGACGATACCATTGACCATAAAAACCTTCTCTATGGAACAGGTATTCAACTCCTTCATAAGGAAGTTCATATAGAACTCCTTCTGTGACGCCGCCATTTTCTATAATGTCCGCCCTTCCTCCATCATCCCTGGAAAATAGGTATTGCATCGAATAACCGGTGAGCGTCCCCCCGCCGACAATGCTTTTAAAATGATGATCTACCTTTGCCACACAAAACCGCTCATCATCCATGCAGGAACCGTATGCAAAATAAAAGGTCTTTTCGGGCTTATCCTTCATTAAACGGTAGAGCTTCCAATCTCCATAAAGAATGGGTTCGGCTAAAAGATCATCCCGGCAGGAGACGTATACTAGTGCATTTGCCTCTCCTGCATCAGTATGAACAGTCTGTTCCACCCGATCATATAAATTATCTTTTCTGCCCGGGATAAAATCTTCAAGTTCATCCAGGTCAGTGAAATGATCTAAAGGCACTTCATAAAGCTCTCCATATACTTTTTGGTCAAGTGATGGTTTCATAGAGGGATAGCCGAGTCCAGTATCATATAACTCCCCATATACCCATGCCTGCTCGGCAATGCAGGGACTGCCTTTTAAAACAAAGTGATTTGACTCATGTTTTCTTAAGGTTCCATAAACAAACAGCTTTTGTGTTGTCATTAGCACTTGCTCCCCCTTTTTATTCTCTTTTGTTTATTATACTATCATTTTCAGAAGATTCTTTTCAAAAAAATAGGACGGAGAATATTCCCCGTCCTAGCTGCATTGGCATACTGTGAACTTTTTTGCTAAAGGAAGCCTGCAGCACAATTTTTCCTTCGTATTTTCCTGAAATGGATCAGCCGTGTTTAGTTCAGCAATTTCCTTAAGCTTAGCTTTATTTAAAATTTCTATGACATAGATGTCCTCATACATTTTCCATTTCTCCCTTCACTTTATCTTTAATCTCATTTTATATACCTTCACGCAGTAAAACATTGGCTGGGAGATTGAGATTTATTAAGACTTATGAATGAGGGAAGGCGGAGTTCCATAAAAAAACCTGCTGGAAAAGTCCCAACAGGTTAAATGTCCTTTATTTCAATGTATTTGCTTTTTCAATGACTTCTTTAGCCTGTTCACGCAATTTGAATTTCTGGATTTTTCCGGATGCTGTCATTGGATACTGCTTAGTAAACTCAATATAGCGGGGGATTTTATGGCGTGAAATTTTCCCTTTGCAGTATTCCCGAAGGTCGGCTGGTGTTAATTCAGCGTCTTCTTTAAGGATTATCCAGGCGACCACTTCCTCACCATATACGGCATCTGGGACTCCAACTACCTGAACGTCCAGGATCGCTGGATGCGTATAAAGAAATTCTTCAATTTCGCGGGGATATATATTCTCTCCTCCGCGAATGATCATATCCTTTAGTCTTCCAGTGATTTTACAGTACCCGTTCTCATCCATTACAGCGAGATCACCTGTATGGAGCCAGCCTTCTTTATCAATGGCTTCTTTCGTAGCATCAGGATTTTTATAATATCCCTTCATGACATGATAGCCCCTTGTACACAATTCCCCTTGTTCTCCAGTAGGTACTTCATTATTGGTGCCTGGTTCCACAATTTTTACTTCCACATTCGGCAGTGCTCTTCCCACAGATTCCACTCTCAGCTCAATCGGATCATCCGTCCGTGTCTGCGTAATAACGGGAGAGGATTCTGTTTGTCCATAAGCAATGGTTATTTCGCTTGCACCCATTCTTTCAATAACGCCTTTCATGACTTCAATAGGGCAATTGGATCCAGCCATTATGCCAGTGCGGAGAGTCGATAGATCATACTTTGAGAAGTCGGGATCATTCAGCTCTGCAATAAACATTGTCGGCACCCCATGCAGGCCTGTACATTTCTCATCCTGGACCGTCTTCAGAACGGCTTTAGGACTGAACTCCTGGACCGGCACAATGGTTGCGCCGACGGATATGCATGCCATCGTTCCCAACACGCACCCGAAACAATGGAAAAACGGAACAGGAATACATAAGCGGTCATCTTTTGTTAAACGCATGCAATTTGCAATATTATAGCCATTATTAACAATGTTGTTATGGGTTAGCATAACCCCTTTTGGAAAGCCTGTCGTCCCTGATGTGTATTGCATATTGATGGCATCGTCCGAATCCAGGCTCTCCATACGCTCATTGAGTTCTGCGTCTGGAACTGATTCGCCCATCCTGATCATATCTTCCCAGCTGTAAGTTCCGGGAAAACGTTTTTCTCCCATCACGATAACATTTTTTAAAAAAGGAAGTCTTTTGCTTTTCAGCTGCCCTGGCTCAGAATCCTTAAGTTCCGGGACGATACTGTATAGCATTTCTATGTAGGAGGTTTCTCTGAACTTTTCCATCAGAACAATGGTTGTACTGTCAGATTGCTTTAATAGATATTCAAGCTCAGCAGCTTGATAGTTTGTATTAACTGTTACAAGGACAGCCCCCATTTTGGCTGTTGAGAACTGGCATGTAAGCCACTCGGGCGTATTGGTTGACCATGCGGCAATATGCTCTCCTTTTTCAAGACCCAGCTTCATAAACCCTTTGGCAGCAAGCCTGCAATATTCATTAAACTCCTTATAACTCATTCGGAGCCCGCGATCTGCGTAAACTACTGCTTCGTGATTCGGGTGAAGGCCGGCTTTCTCCTCCAGGAGCTTCCCTACTGTTAGGTTCAATAATTCCGTCATCCAGAAATCCTCCTTGGTATATGATGATCTATTCATTGTGTAAAGAGTTCTCTAAGATGCTGATCTAAAACGCTTACATTTTATGTTATCATATATTGCTGAATATTCAATATTTTCATATATTGATAACTTATAAATTTTTCTGGCGCAATTTTTAAAACTATAGATTCATCTAATGTGAATTCTCCATAATAAAAAAACTGCCCTTTAATATAGGAGCAGCTTCTTTAATGTTCAATCTGAAATTTTTACATAAAATGTCCTCGTCCTTGGTCCGTCAAATTCACAGAAGTAAATACCCTGCCAGGTGCCCAGAAGCAGCTGTCCTTCTGTAATGACGATATGCTGTGAGGAACCGACAGTGACCGCTTTCATATGCGCTGCGGTATTCCCTTCCATATGAAGGTCTTTTTGCTGATCCCAAGGATATATTTCATCGAATCGGCGGATCAAATCTGTCTTAACATCCGGATCTGCATTCTCATTTATGGTGATGCCGGCAGTTGTATGCGGGCAATAGACGATTGCTGCTCCTTCAGCGATTCCGCACTGGTTAATGTATGCCTGTACTTCTGAAGTTATTTCGAGAAACTGGTCTCGTTCAGAAGTGTTTACAGTGAATTTCCTTAACAATGGGCTTCCTCCTTTAAAAATAAACAGCTTCAAATAGGGTTATTTCTTTTTCAAGGCCAGGCGAAAGCTGAACAGCAAAGGGCTTCTCTCCTCTTTTTTTCAGAACTTCCAAAACCCTTCCTTCATCCAGTAATGGCTGGCAAAAGGTGAGTTTTACTGATCCAATTCCAATGGATGCTCTCTTCTCTTTTCCATTGCTGTTTATGTAAACATCAGCCATGAAATTCGGCATAATCGCCTTCCATGACTCCGCAGACTTTTCACAGTCATTGGAGGCTATAAACACTTCTTCGATTTTTTCATTTTCAAGGTTTTCATCAATAAAGCCAAGATGTCGCAGTTCTTCAAATCTTTTATCGTCTTCCACGCCCCAGTCAATAAAGAAAGGATATTTATAATGTGGGTTTTCTTTAAAGAACAGCATCTTCCACGAAAGCAAGCTTCCATCCTGCCTCTTTCTGCTTCCTTCAAAAATTGGAAGGGACTCAAAGCCTTTCCTCTTTAATTCAGCCTTTAGCTCTTCAATATTACTGGTTCGGAAGCAGAGCTGCCCGATGCCTTCCCCTGACGGGAGTTCATCTGTCAGCTGTTTAATGAGCGGGTTTTCAGCAGCAGCGGCAATATGATTTGATTCAATTGATAAAAATTCAATGTATGACTGCCCGATATATAAAAGGCTGTTATATGTCCCCCAGTTCTCATGGCTTCCTCCCAATACTGCTTTATATCCCACATTCCCCCATTTCTTCACTGGTTCAGATGGTTCAGCTTTAATAAAGTGTACGAGATGGTCTAGTGCCAGATTCATTAGCGGCTTCCTCCTTTCAGCAATCTATTTATATAAATCTTACCTTCGGTTTGTATTCGAGTCCACTATCAGCTGCTGAAATGCGCCGCAAAAAATGTCATCATAATGAAATAAATCTTTTCTTTATAAAGGGTTCACAAAAACTTAAAAAACCTTTACAATAATTAAAAATAGAATATTCAATCCATTTAACCAGGAGGTATGCATAATGAAAATTATGAGTAATGAACAGCTGGTCGTCTCGTATCGTGATGCATTGAAGTCAGGGTCTGAAAAGGAATGGATTAGGATATTAAAAACTGAAATTCAAAAACGGGGATTGAAGCCGTTTAAAGAGTAAGTTTCAACTTAATAGTTTTGCCAAATACTTAGTAAATATGTAGGAGCGGGAGCTATTCCCGCTTTTTTTAATATTTCCGCAAGTATGCTGAAAGATTATTAGCCTTTTTAATATTTTCATATTCCTGTTCACTGAGAACACCGAGTTTCTTTAAAACCGTACTGTATTGCAGTATCTTCATTTGTCTTCGTCTCAAGCTCATCACCTGCTTTTTAATATATTATGCATAACAAGTACAATGTTTCCTTAATGCAAATAATTTTCAATAAAGAAAAAAATAAAACCAGAGCCGATTCCGCTCTGGTTTCTATTTTATTATGCTTCAAAAAGAAGGCTTTCAGGATCTTCGATCAGTTCCTTGACGCGTTTCAGGAATGTGACAGCTTCTTTACCGTCAACAATTCTGTGGTCATAGGAAAGTGCGATATACATCATTGGGCGGTTTTCCATTCTTTCAGCATCAATTGCAACCGGGCGCAATTGGATGGAATGCATTCCAAGAATACCAACCTGTGGTCCGTTCAGGATTGGAGTAGACATCATGGAGCCAAATACACCGCCATTAGTGATAGTGAAGCTTCCACCCTGCAGATCTGATAAAGCAAGTTTATTGTCTCTCGCCTTAACCGCAAGGTCCATGATATCCTTTTCGATTTCAGCAAAGTTTTTGCGGTCTGCATCACGTACAACCGGCACGACAAGACCTTCTGGTGCTGACACGGCAATACCAATGTCATAGAATTTCTTAAGGACAATTTCATTGCCTTGAATTTCAGCATTTAAATAAGGATTTTTCTTAAGGGCTGCTACTACCGCTTTTGTGAAAAATGACATGAAGCCAAGCTTAACATCATTTTCTTCAAAGAATTTATCTTTGCGGTTCTTACGAAGGTTCATCACATTTGTCATGTCCACTTCATTGAACGTTGTCAGCATCGCTGCAGTTTGCTGAACTTCTACAAGGCGGTTTGCAATGGTCTGGCGGCGGCGTGACATTTTGATTCGTTCCACTTCTTTTCCGGCGGCTGGCTGTTCAGCAGGTTTAGAAGCTGCTGCCGGTTTTGGTGCCTGAGCTTGCTGTTTTGCTTGATTTGGATTGAAGGATTCAACATCCTGGGTTCTGATTCTTCCCAGTGGATCAGCTGTCGGCACCTGGCTTAGGTCAATCCCTTTTTCTCTTGCCAGCTTGCGTGCTGCCGGAGAAGCGATCGGACGCTGTCCGCCAGCTTTTTCTTCAGCTGCTGGCTGTTCGGGCTGATCCTCTGCTTTAGGCTGTTCAGCTTTAGGAGCCTCAGGTTTTTCTTCCGTTTTTTCTGGAGCAGGTGCAGCTTGTCCGCTTTCATTAACGATAGCAATGGTTTCACCAACATTAACCGTGTCGCCTTCCTGTGCTTTAATTTCCTGTAAAACACCGCTATGTTCAGAAATGATTTCAACATTTACTTTATCTGTTTCAAGTTCTACAACATAATCCCCTTTATTTACTGTATCACCAGGCTGTTTTAGCCACTGTGCCACCGTACCTTCTGTAATGGATTCCGCCAATTCTGGAACTTTGATTTCTGCCACCTTAATTTCCTCCTTCTTGCTTCCGTGTTAGGGTCTCATCTATTATCCGTGCTTGTTCTTTCTTATGAACAGTCGGGTCACCTTCAGCCGGGCTTGAACGGCGTCTTCTTCCAATGTAGCTGACATCGATATCGCTGCCTGCGATTTCTTTCAGTCTAGGTTCAACGAAATTCCATGCACCCATATTTTTTGGTTCTTCCTGAATCCAAACGATTTCTTCTACATTAGGATAGCGGGTTAAAATTTCTTTAATTTGATTCATTGGGAACGGATAGATTTCTTCCACTCGTAAAATATGGAACCAATCCTGATCCTGGTAGTTTTTCAGGTTTTCGGATAAATCAATTGTGATCTTACCTGTTCCAAGAATGATGCGTTTCACTTTTTCGTGATTTTGGCCTAAGCCAGGCTGTTCAATAACAGACTTGAATTCTCCTTCGCTCAATTCGAGTCCATTTGAAGCGACATTCGGATTGCGCAGCAGACTCTTAGGAGACATGATCACCAACGGGCGAACTTCCTCTTTTCCGAGAATGGCAGCCTGTCTTCTTAAGATATGGAAGTACTGTGCTGAAGAAGATAGATTAGCAACTGTCCAGTTGTTTTCTGCTGCAAGAGTCAGGAATCTTTCCAGGCGGGCACTTGAATGTTCAGGTCCCTGTCCTTCATAGCCATGTGGAAGAAGCATGACAAGACCTGATTTTTGGCCCCATTTCGCACGGCCAGCAGCAATAAACTGGTCAAACATTACCTGTGCCGCATTGGCAAAATCACCATACTGAGCTTCCCATAGAACAAGCGTTTCCGGAGCGAATACATTATATCCATATTCAAAGCCTACGACAGCAGCTTCAGATAATGGGCTATTATGGACAGCGAATGATGCTTTAGCCGTTGAAAGCTTGTGCAAAGGTGAATACGCTTTTCCAGTTGTATGATCGTGCAGAACAACGTTTCTTTGTGCAAATGTACCTCTCTCGGAATCCTGGCCAGTCAGTCTGACAGGGGTACCATCAGATAAAATGGTTGCAAAAGCCAGTGTTTCAGCAAGTCCCCAATCAATCTTGCCGTCTCCTTCAAGCGCTTCCAATCTGCGCTGCAGGATTTTGCCGAGTTTATCAAACACTTTGAAATTCTCTGGCCATTTTAATAATTCTTCGTTAATTTGCTTTAATTTATCGACAGACACAGCTGTTTTAATTTTTGGCAGACCCTTTTCGACTGTTTCAGGTGGATTGGTTAACTCCGCCTCTTTCTTTTCTTTTGGAACCTTTTCATAGGCAGCCTTCATTTTTTCCAGTACTTCATGATGAATGCCCTCTGCTTCCTCTTTGGAAATGATCTTTTCATTTAGAAGCTTATCAGCATACAGCGCTTTCACGGTTGGACGCTTGCGAATAATGTTATACATAAGAGGATTAGTCGTCATAGGCTCGTCCATCTCGTTGTGCCCAAATCTTCGGTATCCGATTAAGTCGATAAGGATATCCTTTTGGAATTTCGCACGATATTCACAAGCAATTCTTGCCGCTGCAACTACTGCTTCAGGTTCATCTGCATTCACATGCAGAATTGGCATTTCATAACCTTTGGCAAGATCACTTGCATATCTGGTAGAACGTGAATCATGTGATTCTGTTGTGAAACCAATTGTATTATTGGCAATGATATGGATCGAACCGCCCGTATTGTAGCCAGTCAGCTGTCCAAGGTTCAGTGTTTCTGCTACAATTCCCTGTCCTGGGAATGCTGCGTCTCCATGAATGATAATGGCTAAAGCAGCTTTTGGATCTACTTCAGGATAACCGGCCTTTGTTCTATTATCCTGTGAAGCTCTGGTATAGCCCTCAACCAGTGAACCTACAAATTCAAGATGGCTCGGATTGTTAGCTAATGTCAGTCTGGCTATGGTCGTATTCTCATCTTTGATCTGTTTATCAAGACCAAGGTGATATTTAACGTCGCCTGTCCAGCCGTAATTGATTCCGATAGATCCTTCGGAAGGAACCAGTTCTTTATTTGGCGCATGCTGGAATTCCGCGAAGATCATTTCATACGGCTTTCCAAGCACATGGGCAAGAACATTTAATCTTCCGCGGTGGGCCATGCCGATGTTAATTGTTTTGGCTCCATCAGAAACGGATTCAGAAACAATTTCATCCAGTAATGGAACCATTGTATCAAGACCCTCAATTGAGAATCTTTTCTGGCCAACGAATGTTTTATGAAGGAATTTTTCAAATTCCTCAACTTCAGTCAGTCTTCTTAAAACTTTCAGTTTTTCTGCCTTCTGCATTGACAGTTTATGGCTGTTGGCCCCTATTTTACGGCGAAGCCAGTCTTTTTCGTTTTCATCAAATATATGCTGGAATTCAAACGCAATTGGTCCCATATAAGCGCTTTTCAGGAATTCAATTGCTTCAAGTCCGTTGCGTAATGGATAGGTGGCGTCTTTAGTAATGACACCGGCAGGAATCTCTTTTAAATCATTTTCAGTTAAGCCATATTTGCTCAGTTCGAATAATGCACTTTCAGATTTATTGTTACCCAGCGGATAAATATCTGCAGCCAAGTGGCCATATGTGCGGATATTATCAGCAAGGCGAATCGCAGCAAGTGTTTTTTCAAGCTGTCCGGCATTCATTGGCTGATTTGCTGATGAAGCCATTTGCGGAGTTCCTTCACTCGCTAGAGGGGAACCATTTCTTTCAAAGTAGTCTTTCATTTCAGGATCGATAGAAGATGGATCCTCTAAGTATCTTTCATATAGTTCAATAACGTAGCCAAGGTTGGGGCCATGAAATCCTTGTTCAAAAGGTCCCTCACCATTCGATGGCTTTTTCATGGAAAATTACCTCCATAACTGTTTTTAAGTAAATAATTCAAATACATTTTTCTCCCCTGAAAATACAATACCCGTCTATATGATGCATTAACGTTTTATTTTTACGAATAATAATATTTTTCAGAGGATAAAACGTTTCCACAGTTATTCTAACACGGAAAATCTAGTTGTACAAAGATAAAAACATGAATATAGTGGAAAACTATTAAAAAATTTTTTTTAGTAATTACTTATTCTAATAAAATGTTTTGTTAAATGTTAAACAATTATAAATAAGAAATAACTGGGTGGTTTTTAGGGGTTCATTTTAGATTGTTATTATACTTAAAATGTTGCCCGCTGATTTCAGCACGGGACCTTCTTTCCGCCGGGAGGAACAGAGGTCTTCAGCTCCGCCTGCGCGGTCTCCCGCTCCCTCTCCTGCCGCAGGACATTTAAAAAGGCTTCCTTGACTAATACCGCACGACGAAAATGCGGATGAATTTTCGAGAATCATGTGCCCATAGCGATGATCAGTTCAGGTTAATAACTAAGTTCAAGCAAAAATTCAAAAACATTTTGTAAAAGCACTTTCTTATATAGAAGACAAAATAAAAAAGCCGGCAGTCGTCCGGCTTTAAAAAGTCTCAACTAAGTTAATATAGATTTGTTTCACTGCATTCGCATTTTTTCTGTTTTCTTTTAGGGAAGATTCAATTGCTTCTCTCGTTTCCACAGGAAAATCAAAATGGCCGCAAGTTGTACATTTTTCGAACATGGAACCAGAAACATTTACTTCAATGCCATCCATGGTCTGGAATACTGCTGGACCCTCGGATTCCGCAAACCGGTGGCGGCAGTGGCTATGTTCACGCATATTAGCTCCCCTCCAAGAAAAATTTCATTTACGTTCATTATAAAACAAATATTCTGAACTTTAAAGTGATCCCCTTCTAACATTTTATGCCAGGTTTTTTTCAAAAGAATAATTTGTGTATTTTTAAGACACATTAAAATTATTCAAATTCAGGAGGTTTTTCCATGAATATTGGCAGAGCAAAAGAGATTGCTGAGTCTGCTGAAATGCACAGTGTTACTTTGAATGGCATCCCGATCATCATTCAGCATGTAGATGAGCAGACTAAAACAGCACGTGTTTACACAAAAGCAGATTCTGAAAAAGAAATGGATGTGCCGGTTAACGATTTGATTGAAGAATGAATACCCCAAAAAAACTTTCCAGAATCTGATGGGAAGTTTTTTTGTTCAAAATTTTCCTCATTCCCCCTTAAATAATGGAGACTGAGGGCAAAAGGACGTAAGATACCTGGTCGGATATTTTTTATAACATAAAATATTCAAAAAAGTGTTGACGATTAGCGGTTTACTGTAGTAAAGTTTAGAGAAAATTTAATATTTGATTTCTTATCCAGAGAGGTCGAGGGTAAGGCCCGACGACGCCTCAGCAACCAGCAATCATTTTTTTGATTGAAAAGGTGCTAATTCCTGCAAGTTTCTAAAACTTGAAAGATAAGAAGAATGGCTGATCACATTAAAAAGTCTTCTTCTTATAGAAGGCTTTTTTTTATTTTTTATAAGGAGTGGTTACAAGCATGTATAATATTGACACCAGATTAGCGCAAATCGGAAACAGGAGCGAGTCAGCAACAGGTGCTGTCAACCCGCCCGTATATTTTTCCACGGCATATCGCCATGAAGGCATTGGCCAGTCAACTGGCTTTGACTATAGCAGAACAGGCAACCCTACCCGCCAGCTGCTTGAGGAGGCAATCGCCGATCTGGAAGAAGGCGACCAAGGCTATGCCTGCAGTTCTGGAATGGCCGCAATTCTTACCATTCTTTCTCTTTTTAAATCCGGAGATGAATGGATTGTATCAAAGGATTTATATGGCGGTACATATCGTCTGCTTGAACAGGGCTTCAAGAAGTGGGGACTTCAGTGCAAATATGTAAATACCAGCAATTCCGAAGATGTTGAACTATTAATCACGGAAAAGACCAAGGCAATATTTCTGGAGACTCCAACTAATCCGCTTATGGAACAGACTGACATTCAATTGATAGCAGACATTGCCCAAAAGCATAATATCCTCCTTATAGTTGATAACACGTTTTATACCCCTCTCCTTCAGCAGCCGTTAAAGCTTGGAGCTGATATTGTGATCCATAGTGCAACCAAGTATCTTGGCGGGCATAATGATGTCCTTGCCGGATTAATTGTTGCAAAAGGCAAAGAGTTATGTGAGGCACTGGCGATGAACCACAATGCCGCAGGTGCTGTCCTTAGCCCTTTTGATTCATGGCTGTTGATCAGAGGGATGAAGACACTCTCTCTCCGCATGGAACGTCATGAAGAAAATGCAAAGGAATTAGCAGAATTTTTATCGGGCCACGATGCAGTAACAGATGTCCTTTATCCCGGCAAGGGCGGCATGATATCATTCCGAATCAAGGATGAATCCTGGGTGAATCCATTTCTGCAGAGCCTCTCCCTTATCTCCTTTGCTGAAAGCCTTGGAGGAGTCGAGAGTTTCATAACTTATCCAGCAACTCAGACACATGCGGACATTCCTGAAGAAATCCGTATTGAAACCGGTGTTTGTAATAGGCTTCTGCGTTTCTCGGTTGGAATAGAAAATGCAGAAGATTTGAAGGCGGATCTTGAACATGCTTTTGCTAAGGTTGTTAAGGAGGCAGTACGATGAGTTCGAATTACACATTCCAAACGAAATTACTTCACAATAATCAAAAATTCGACCCGGAAACAGGAGCTGTCAGTGTACCGATCCAGCATGCCTCCACTTTTCATCAAAAAGATATTGATGTGTTCGGAAAATATGATTACAGCCGCAGCCTGAATCCAACAAGGGAAGCACTTGAAGAAGTCATCGCGGAGCTTGAAGAAGGTATTAGAGGGTTTGCCTTTTCTTCTGGAATGGCTGCCATTTCTACAGCATTCCTCCTCTTATCTCAGGGAGATCATGTTGTCATTACAGAAGATGTATATGGCGGAACCTATCGAATGACAACAGAAGTCCTGTCCCGCTTTGGCATTGAGCACACATTTGTTGATATGACAAATCTTGAGGAAGTAAAAGAAGCAATCCGTCCCAACACGAAAGTTTTCTATGTAGAGACTCCTTCCAACCCGCTGCTGAAAGTGACAGATATACAGGCCATCAGTTCACTTGCAAGACAGCATGGAGCCTTGACATTTGTGGATAATACCTTCCTGACCCCTGCCCTTCAAAAACCGCTTTCTTTAGGTGCAGATATAGTGCTGCACAGCGCAACCAAATTTTTATCCGGACACAGCGACGTCGTGGCTGGCCTAGCGGTTGTGAAAGATCCGGATTTAGGTGCAAGACTTGCTTTTCTCCAGAACTCCTTTGGAGCCGTTTTGGGTGTTCAGGATGCGTGGCTTGTGCTGAGAGGCATTAAAACGCTGCAGGTCAGGCTTGATCAGTCTGTGAAATCAGCTAAGAAAATTGCTGGTTTCCTTAATGATCACCCATCTGTTAAGAAGGTGCATTATCCAGGTTTTGCAGATCATCCCGGATATAAAATCCAGAAAATGCAGGCTGTGAACGCAGGTGCCGTCCTATCTTTTGAGCTTGAAGATGAGCTATCGATGAGAACATTTGTTGAAAATGCGAAAATACCTGTTTTTGCAGTAAGTCTGGGAGCTGTTGAATCCATCCTCTCCTACCCTGCAAAAATGTCACATGCAGCCATGCCAGCATCCGAACGGGAGCAGCGCGGAATAACGGACAGTCTTCTTCGTCTATCTGTTGGCCTGGAGAGCGCAGATGATATTATAGAAGATTTCAAGGCAGCTTTATCTGCTGCCGGAAAAACAAAACATTCGATTTTACAGCGGGGGTGATATTTTGAGTTTCCTAAATAAATTAAAGAATGAAATCATCATAGCAGATGGCGCGATGGGAACTCTTCTGTACTCCTATGGTACCGACAGCTGTTTTGAGGAATTAAATTTATCACAATCTGAACAGATCCAGCACATCCATGAAGCATACATAGGCGCAGGGGCTGAATTGATCCAAACAAATACGTATGCGGCGAATTATTTGAAGCTTCAGCGATATGGACTGGAAGACTCCGTTAAGGAGATTAACAGTGCTGCAGCAAGGATTGCCAAAAAAGCTGCCAAGGAACGCGCATATGTTGCTGGTACAATCGGCGGGATCAGGGGATTCAAGCCCAACATGATTACACTTGAAGAAATAAAAAGAAGCTTCAGGGAGCAGCTTTATTGCCTGCTGCTTGAGAATGTAGATGGTATTTTGCTTGAAACCTATTATGACCTGGAAGAGCTTGAGACTGTCCTTGCCATAGCCAGGAAAGAAACTGATTTGCCGATTATCGCACAGGTGTCTCTTCAGGAAGCGGGTGTTCTTCAGAACCAGACTTCTATCGCTGATGCTTTAGCAAAGCTTGAAGGAATTGGTGCGGATGTTGTGGGAATCAATTGCAGGCTTGGTCCGCATCATATGCTGAAAACTCTCGAAAGTGTGCCTTTGCCAAAGCATGCCTATCTTTCTGCTTATCCAAATGCCAGTATTCCAGCCTATACGGATGGCAAATTTCATTATGAAGGAGATGCAGAATATTTCCGGCAGTCAGCGATTGAATTCCGAAATCAGGGTGTCCGCCTGCTTGGAGGCTGCTGTGGAACAACACCTGACCATATCAAGGCGTTTTCTGACGTTTTAAAAGGACTTCCGCCAATAGAGGAAAAAGAGACAAAGGCAATCAATAAAGTCATGGTTTCTGAAAAGCCATCATCATCAAGAGAGCTCCCTCCTCTTCAAGATATTGTCAGGGAAAGGCCTTCTGTCATTGTTGAATTGGATCCTCCAAGGAAGCTTGATACTTCACGCTTTTTCGAAGGTGCAAAAGCATTGAAAGAAGCCGGAATAGATTCTATTACACTTGCTGATAACTCCCTTGCTTCCCCCCGGGTATGCAACTCTGCGCTTGGATATCTCGTCAAGCAGCAGACAGGATTGCGCCCGCTTGTTCATGTGACCTGCAGGGATAGGAATATTATTGGACTGCAATCCCATTTAATGGGTCTGCACGCACTTGGATTAAATGATATTCTTGCCGTAACGGGTGATCCTGCACGTGTCGGTGATTTTCCAGGAGCATCTTCTGTATATGATGTCTCATCATTTGAATTGATCAGTATGATCAAGCAGTTAAATGAAGGGTTATCTTTTTCAGGGAAAGATCTCGGCCAGAAAGCTGCCTTTTCAGTTGCAGGGGCTTTTAATCCCAATGTCCGCTCATTGGAAAAAGCTGTTGGACGGCTTGAAAAGAAAATTGAACATGGTGCGGACTATTTCATCTCGCAGCCTGTTTTTTCTGAAGAGAAGCTGCTGGAAGTTCATGAGGCTGTGAAAGATTTAAAAGCACCTGTTTATATAGGCCTAATGCCTCTTACCGGCAGCCGGAATGCTGAGTTTCTGCATAATGAAGTTCCTGGAATCAAAATTTCCGACAGCATTAGAAACCGGATGGCTTCATTAAAGGATGATCCTGCACAGGCTGGAGCTGAAGGCATAGCTATTGCCAAGTCGCTGATCGATGCCGCGGCAGAGCTGTTTAATGGCATTTACCTCATCACTCCATTTATGCGCTATGAAATGACTGTTGAACTATCAAACTATGCCCGTGAGACAACCGAACGGCTTTCAAGGAGGAAACAACATGCATAAACCATCACTGCAGGAGCAGATAAAAAAGAAAATCCTGATCATGGATGGAGCAATGGGCACCATGCTGCAGAGGGCCGATCTTACCGCTGCTGACTTTGGCGGCGAAGAATATGAAGGCTGCAACGAGAATTTAAATATAACAGCTCCTTCGGTGATCGAACATATTCACCTTGAATATTTAAAAGCCGGCGCAGATATTATTGAAACCAATACCTTTGGCGCAACCAGCATTGTTCTGGCAGATTACGATCTGGAAGAAAAAGCTTATGAACTAAATAAAATTGCTGTTGAAATTGCCAGGGAAGCTGCAGACCGCATTTCAACTCCTGAATGGCCAAGATATGTGGCTGGTGCCATGGGTCCTACGACGAAGACGCTGAGTGTAACCGGCGGGTCTACATTTGAAGAAATGATTGCGGCTTATGAAGAACAAGCCAGAGGGTTAATTGACGGTGGAGCCG
This sequence comes from Cytobacillus sp. Bac17, assembly GCF_024519925.1. NCBI lineage: Bacteria > Bacillati > Bacillota > Bacilli > Caryophanales > Bacillaceae > Cytobacillus > Cytobacillus sp. Bac17. The sequence goes on from NZ_JALJRC010000017.1 coordinate 26,388, forward strand.
ATCTTCTTCTCCTGGAAACCAGCCAGGACATGCTGAATGTGAAGGCTGGTTTTATCGGCATTGAAAATGCATCAAAAAAGACGGGAATAAAACTTCCGCTTATCGTTTCGGGAACGATTGAACCGATGGGCACGACTCTTGCTGGCCAATCGATTGAAGCATTTTATATTTCGCTGGAACATATGAAACCACTGGCAGTCGGACTCAACTGTGCGACAGGGCCCGAATTCATGCAGGACCATATCCGTTCTCTGTCAGGATTGGCATCTACTGCAGTCAGCTGCTATCCCAATGCAGGATTGCCTGATGAAGAAGGACAGTACCATGAAACTCCGGAATCACTGGCGAGAAAGCTTGAGGGCTTTGCCAAGGAAGGCTGGCTGAATATCGTAGGCGGCTGCTGCGGAACCACCCCTGAACATATTCAGGCGATTGCTGAGTCGGTTAAAGATTATAAACCCAGAAATTATGAGGGGAATTCAGTGCATAAAGTTTCCGGAATTGAACCTCTGATTTATGATGACCCGACATTAAGGCCCATTATGGTCGGCGAGCGCACAAATGTAATTGGCTCACGCAAGTTTAAAAGACTGATTGCTGAAGGAAAGTTCGAGGAAGCTGCTGAAATAGGCCGGGCGCAAGTAAAAGGCGGAGCCCACGTAATTGATATTTGCCTTGCAGATCCTGACCGTGAAGAAATGCAGGATGTTGAAAACTTTATCAAGGAATTAGTAAAAAAAATTAAGGTTCCGCTGGTCATTGATTCAACTGATGAAACGGTTATCGAGAAGGCCCTCACCTATTCACAGGGTAAAGCCATCATAAATTCCATTAATCTGGAGGATGGCGAAGAAAGATTCGAAGCTATTGCCCCACTGATCCATCGATATGGTGCAGCTGTGGTAGTAGGTACTATAGATGAAGCCGGAATGGGTGTTACGGCTGAAAGAAAACTGGAAATTGCAAAGCGTTCGTATGATTTGCTTGTAAATAAGTATCAAATTCCGCCTGAGGATCTTATTTTTGACCCCCTCGTCTTTCCTGTCGGCACAGGGGATGAGCAATACATCGGGTCTGCAAAGGCAACGGTAGATGGGATAAGACTTATTAAAGAGGCTTTACCGGAGGTTCAAACCATATTGGGAATCAGTAATGTTTCATTTGGCCTCCCTCCTGTCGGCAGGGAGATATTAAATTCAGTATTCCTTTATCACTGTACTCAAGCAGGACTCGATTATGCGATAGTGAATACGGAAAAGCTCGAAAGATTTGCCTCCATTTCAAAGGAAGAGGTCTTAATGGCTGAAAAGCTTCTTTTCGAAACTACTGATGAATCACTTGCCATTTTCACTGATTTTTACCGGGATAAGAAGAAAGAAAGTAAAAGTGTCCTCCCGGATATGACGCTTGAGGAACGCCTCGCCTATTATATTCTGGAGGGAACAAAAGAAGGGCTGCTGCCTGATCTTGAACTGGCCCTGCAAGCATACCCTGCTCCGCTTGATATCATTAATGGGCCATTAATGAATGGAATGAAGGAAGTAGGAAGATTGTTCAATGATAACCAGCTGATTGTTGCAGAAGTCCTTCAAAGTGCAGAGGTTATGAAAGCATCTGTTGCATATCTGGAGCCATATATGGAAAAGGATGCTGCACAATCTTCATCCAAGGGGAAAATCATCCTGGCAACCGTTAAAGGGGATGTCCATGATATAGGGAAAAACCTTGTGGATATTATTTTAAGCAATAATGGATATGAAGTGATAGACCTGGGAATCAAGGTCTCCCCTGCTGAATTGATTGAAAAAATCAGGCGTGAGAATCCGGATATGGTCGGCCTTTCAGGTCTGCTTGTTAAATCCGCACAGCAGATGGTCATTACGGCACATGACATGAAACAGGCAGGAATCGATATTCCGATATTAGTAGGCGGCGCTGCATTGTCGAGAAAGTTTACAGATACTAAAATTTCCAAAGAATATGATGGACTCGTGCTATATGCCAAGGATGCCATGAATGGACTTTCTCTAGCCAATCAGCTTCAGGAGCCAGAAGAAGTGGAGAAACTGCGGATTCAGCAGGCAGAAAAACAGGCAGCGGTCCTGAATGCAGTCCCTTTTGACCGCGGATCGGTTGCAGTTGCAGTAAAGCCTAAACCAACAGTCAGCACAAAAGTGCCAGTTTTTGTTCCAAAAGACTTAAAGCGGCATTTGCTGAAAACATATTCCCTCTCACATATTGAGCCGTATATAAATAAGCAAATGCTGATTGGCCATCACCTTGGCTTAAAAGGAAACTTGCAAAAGCTGCTTGCAGAAAAAGATGAAAAAGCGATTAAGATTAACACAATGGTTGATGAACTGATTGCTGAAGCAAAAGAGAAAAACTGGATTGAACCAAAAGCAGTTTATCAATTCTTCCCTGCCCAGTCAGATGGCGATAAGGTGTATATCTATGATGAAGATGAAAAAACGATCATTGAAACGTTTGAGTTCCCGCGCCAGGAAACGGAGCCATTCCTATGTCTGGCGGACTTCCTTAGATCAAAAGAAAGCGGTCAAATGGATTATGCTGCCTTCTTTACTGTGACTGCCGGAAAAGGTATACGCGGTATAGCAGACCGTTTAAAAGCCGAAGGCAGATTCCTGGAAAGCCATGCCCTGCAGTCGCTCGCTTTGGAGACAGCTGAAGGGCTTGCCGAGCTGATCCATCGTCAGATACGGGATCGCTGGGGATTCCCTGATCCAGTTGAAATGACTATGAAGGACCGTTTTGCGGCGAAGTACCAGGGACAACGCTTTTCTTATGGATATCCTGCGTGCCCTGATCTAGAGGACCAGAAGAAGCTATTTAAGCTTATACAGCCTGAGGATATCGGGGTTAAGCTAACAGAAGAATGCATGATGGAACCGGAAGCATCTGTCTCTGCAATGGTCTTTGCTCATCCGGAAGCAAGATATTTTAATGTATTAAGATAGTATTAAACCCGGCAATTAAAAGATTGCCGGGTATTTGCCTTTCCCCTTTAAATACCTATACAATGGTTACATAGCAAGGAGGTGAGATTTTTATGAATGTTCTCTGGGATTTAGATGGCACCATTCTAGATACATGGCCCACATTGGTTCAGGCTTTTATTCGCATATCCGGTAAAGAGCTGAATCCTCATGAAGTACTTATGCCTCTTAAAAACGGGACAGCCTATCAGAAATTTAATGTTTCTCCGGATAAAATTGCGGATTTCCGTCAAATGGAAGCTACTTTTAAGCATGATGAGAAGCCATTATTCCCATATGTAAGGGAAATATTAGAGCAAAATAATGTAAACGTGCTGGTAACCCATCGGAACCGGCAATCAACTGAGGAGCTGCTCGAGTATTGGAAACTCACTTCCCATTTTGAAGAAGTTATCTGCCCTGAATTTGATGGTTTCTCCTTAAAGCCGCATCCGGAATCCTATGAATATCTTCATCGGCGTTATCATATTGATCTGGCCATTGGCGACCAGGATACAGATTTAATGCCTGCCAGACAGATCGGCATCAGCACCTGTGCATTCCGCAACCCTAACCCCTATGCAGACTTCGCGATTGATTGTTATTCAAAATTTGAATTTGAGAAATAAGAAACCAGGGACTTTATAATATCATAAAGCCCCTGGTTTTATTCTGATCAAGTTAATTAGCTGATCTTCGCGTATTGATCCTGATGACTCTGTCAGTTTTTGAATCAAATTCAATATCAATGTATAGACCGAATTCTTTGCCCTCATCTTCTATCCATAGCTTGAACTTTTCGATGTCTGTTGTTTGTCTCCTTTCTCTGCCGATATGCAAGTAGTCAAGAATTTTAGCTTTAGGATATTTCTTTTTTGCTGTTTCCATAGCAAGTCTGCCCCATTTAGCATAGGCTGGTTCTGGTCTTTCAGCATGCGCTTCTACGGACAATGCCCGAATGGGAATGTATTCTGATAAAGCAATCAAAACCATAAGGCTGACAATTATTTTTTTCATTTTCCACCTCTTTCAGTAAAAGATCTTAATCGTTATTCCCGTTTTTCATGGTTTCTTCCTTCATTCGTTCTTCTTCTTCCTCTACACAGATATAAGCAATTTGTTCTTCCATTAGATGATGGAGAATATCTTTATCATCTGTACAGGACATGTCTCTTCTTTTTTCCATTATCCCCTCTCCTCTCTCTCATTCATTCGGAATTTATTAAAATAATTCCTATATCCGCCAACTGCCGCCGATAATATTTTTTTATCCACAAATGCCATATGAAAAACATACATGAATATTGACTTCATCATGAAAAGCATAAATAGCTTCAGCTGTGTAAAACGGAGAAGCCTCCAAATCCCAATCTTTTTGAACCAAGTATAAAAAGGGTAGGCGAAAAAGGCATCAACAACTGAATTCAAAAGGATATACAGCAAGGGCCTGCCATAAGTTAATTTTAATATCCATATAGATCCCGCAAAAAACGGCCCTAATATCAATGGGAGTTCACCACTGAGCTTTGGAAGTAATCTTTCCTTAATAGTCCACCATTTGTTTTTTTCAGCGATAAACCCTTCTATCAGAACATAAAGGCACATAAAAATGGCTGCTGGATAAAAACGTTTAAAATCCCTTTTGCCTATGAATGGAACAGTCAGCCAGGAAAGGAGAATTATAAGCACCAAATATAGCTTCTTTTTCATCTTACCCCACCTTTTTTTAAAGGTTTTGTATTTAAAGGAAAATTATTCATTCTTTCCGCAAGAACGGCAGATATTTTTAAATTTGCTTAAAATATGTGTTTTGAACATTCCAATATGTGTAATAGATTAACAAGCATAGAAGGAGCTGATCAGCATGTTAACAATGTATAAATGCAAAAATTTCAATAAAACTGGTAAAATTCTGCTCCCAAGCAAGTGGCGCAGCCAATTTGGGCTTATGCCGGGAAAACTGGCTGATCTTCGCTTCGACCAGGATCAAATTATTATTGAGAAGGCTGATTTGGAATCAACCCATAATAAAAGACTTATATCTGAAAATGGCTCTATCCATATTCCAAAAGAACTTCAGCATCTTCTTGACATAACAGAGGAAGAAGAATATTGCCTTTTCATTGATGAGGAGGATAAGAGTTTTGTCCTTAAGATGATTTCAGAACGCTAAAAAAGCTGCAGCTATTCCTTAGCAGCAGCTTTTTAGCATATATATTTTCCTGTCAGCTTTGAAAGTGCCTTACAAAACTTTTCCCAGCCCTCAGGGAATGCCTGTATCCCCTGACTCTCAAAAATATTCTCCTTTGTAATCAGCTTTATGGACCACGTCACACTATCCAATATGATTCCAGGGTTTTGGTATTCCTTCTGCCACTTCCAAATTTTCAGCCGATATAATTCCTTCTTAAATTCCTCAATGCTGCCTGATGCTGCAGGCAGTTCAGTTCTATGTGAGAACGAGCTTAAATGCCATTCAAAGTATACAAAACGTCCATTGATAAAATCCACTTCGACTTTGTACCAGGGTCCGGGATAACCGCCGAGGCTGACACTCAAAAGGATGGGCTCTTTATCAGGGTCAATCGTGACAATATTATTTTTTATATGGAAAATTTCTCTTTTTCTGCTGATGACAGATTTTACATGTGATAATTCAAGCGGTTTTCGGCTGGTATTCTGAGAGTTACTTAGTTTATTCATTTCATCAAGCAAAGAAGGGATTGATATAGCTCCCTTTTTCTCCAAAATATCCAAAATATTCTCGAAAATACTCATTGTTTCTTCCTCCATCAAAACACGGTCGTTTTATCTGCCTAAGAATGTTTTCTTCCCTAATAACCTTTTTTTCCTCTATGCAAACATTCTTTAGCTTTTAAGGAACGTATGTGAATAAATTCCGCCTGCTCATTGCACGCTATTGATGGGAGGTGCAGCCATGGATCCAATAAAACCAGGAAGCAAAAAGCTGCCGGATTTCGAAGAACTGGATGATCGGATGATTGCCGGGCATACTTCGGGGCCAACACTTGTGATAAAGACAAATCTCGATCCGGAAAATTCGACTGAAGATAACCCTTACTTTAAGAATAAAGCCGAAACGGATACAGAAGAATTTCGGGATTATTTTGAGGAGTAAAAGGAAACCGGCAGGCTTTTTGCCTGCCGGTTTCCTGCATTATTTAGAAATCGAAGTTGTCAGGGTCCGGACCTACTCGTCTATTTTCATTTAAGCCGCTGATTTTGTCCATATCTTCTGAAGAAAGCTCAAAGTCAAATACATCAGCATTTTCAATGATGCGATGTTCTTTCACTGACTTGGGTATTGTTACAATTTCGTTCTGAAGATCCCATCTTAAGATCACTTGTGCAACCGATTTGCTGTACTTTTGGGCAATTTCCTTCAATGCTTCGTTTTCAAGAAGCTCTCCCTGTGCCAGCGGTGACCATGCTTCTATTTGAATGTCCTGCTTCTTGCAGAAGTCCCTAAGCTCTGCCTGGTTCAGCAAAGGATGAAGCTCAACCTGGTTAACCATAGGATTTATTTCAGCATCCTGCATCAGATCTTCGAGGTGATGGATCTGGAAGTTGCTCACACCAATTGCCTTTACTCTTTTTTCTTTATAAAGAGTTTCAAGGGCTTTCCATGTTTCTTTATATTTCCCCTTCACAGGCCAATGGATCAGGTAAAGGTCGATATAATCGAGGCCCAGCTTTTCAAGGCTGGTTTCAAATGCATTGATTGTAGAATCATAGCCCTGGTCAGAATTCCAAACTTTTGTGGTAATAAAAAGTTCTTCACGAGGTACGCCTGCTTCCTTGATTGCCTGGCCTACACCTTCTTCATTCTGATAGACTGCAGCCGTATCAATGCTTTTATATCCTGCTTTAAGGGCTGATTTCACTGACTGAACCACTTCGTCTCCGTCCTTAACTTTAAAAACACCCAGTCCCAGCCACGGCATTTTGACACCGTTATGTAATGATACAGCAGATTGTAAATTTTCCATTCTTTCACCTCTTTTTATTAATTAGGGTACTGGATAATTTTCTCACATTCCATTCAGCTAACAAAATTTTTTGCCTAAAAAAGAAAAACATTGCCGCATGATGGGCAATGCATGATCCGTTACTTTTATCCGCCGAAGAAAAAATCCAGAACATTTCCTGCAGTGGAAGAGTTTTTATTATAGAATTCTGAGTATCCGCAGTTTTTACAGTAAACTACCAGAAAACGGTTATGCTGAATATCAAACATTTTGGAAAGTCCTGTACCAGTCATGGCAACTTCTTTTTGACCGGCATCACTGCTGCCGCATTTAATACAGCCTTTTTTGCCCATCTTCTCACCCTTTCGACTTCTTACTTTAATTTACGTTCACAGCTGAAAAAAGTTTCGCCAATAATCATACTGTGATTTAAATCACATTTAAGTTAGTATAACTTCTATATAATGAAATTAAAAAAATGTAATTCAAGCAGGTGAGAATCGTGAATGATTTTAAGACACTTTTTGAAGAAATAGGCGGAACTGAAACCATTGAGAAGCTAGTGGAGGCGTTTTATCCCCGGGTTTATGCAGATCCTGTATTAAGTCCCCTTTTTGAAGGTGATATAGAGGACATTAAGAGAAAGCAAAAAATGTTTCTTACGCAATTTCTTGGAGGATCGCCACTTTACAGCCAGGAGTTTGGACCGCCGGCCATGAAACAAAGGCATCTGCCATTTGATATTACACCTTTAAGAGCACAAAGATGGCTTGCCTGCATGAAAGATGCTTTCAAGGAAACGGAGCTGGATCAAAACCCTGCATCCGCTCTATTCTATGATCGGCTTTTGCAGGTGGCGGCCATTATGGTAAATAGTCCAGAATGAGAAAAGACCTTCCATCCGGAAGGTCTACTATCAGTTGGGTTAGAAATTATTATTTTGTTAGGTAAGCTCCAGCACTTTTCCAGTTACAGAGATTCAAAATATTCTTTTGCATGTTCTACTGACTGGAACATTTTAACTTCTGTCACCTCTTTTTCATCATATGCTACTCCGAGAAATCCATCCGCAAGCTGCAGGATATCAGCAGATGATGTGTTTTCATCTTCGACGGTAACTGTTTCTTCCATTTCAAGCTGCCCTTTTTCCGCCCAAGATTGAACTTCGGCCGAGTAAGTATCAATATTCATTCCCTCATCAATGCGGTCATCCAATTCAGCAACTGAGAGAGGCTTTTCTTCACCTTCTGTATTCACAGCTTCATTATATTCCTGGCTATTAGTTGAATCATTCTTTGCTCCTTCCTTATTTTCTTCCTCTGCACTGCATGCTGTCATCAGTATGCAGGCGGTAAAAGCAAGCATCCATTTTCGCATAAGAGTTCATCTCCTTTTTTAATTCTTCTAAGCTAGTAATCTATTACCCCAATTTTTGGTCTGCATTCATCATAAAAAAATAAAGCACCCGCAAAAAGGTGCTTCAGCTACTTATTTCTGAGCTTTTCTCTATCAAGTGATTGAGGCGGCTTTTCCAGCCAGCCGTTGTCAATCATAATTTTTGCTCCTTCATCTGCAAAATTTCCGACTTTGATCATCATTTTAGCATATTGAATAGCCAGGTCTTTTCGAATGCTTGCCCCGATGGCTATTCCAAAGTCCATTACGCCGACCGCAGTTATGCTGGCGATCAGAAACATCATTAATCTATCCGAAAAAGGTGAGATAGTTGAGTCTGTAATAGACCCATCCCATGTGCTTGGATATGCCACATCGTCATTTTTTAAGACATTGAGAAAATATTCCGCATGCTCCAGGCTCATATTATAGCCTCTTTTGAAATAATCGCTTATGACTTTTTGTTTAGCTACCTGGCTGAATGCCAAAAGCATGGTTTTAGCAATATTGGATAACTCGATATTCGTACCCAGATGGGCGATTTCGATGGCCAGCAGCTGCCTCTTTTTGCCTGCAATTCCGCCAAGGAAACGATGGTCTGATACATATTCTACTTTTTTAGGATAATCTATATATGGTGATCGAATGAATATTCCCTTTTCCTCCATGGCCTCAGCGGCCATATCAAAAAGTTTCTCTGTTTGCTCATAGTATTTTTTAAACATGCTGCGAATGTCTTTTCTTGCAGAAACTGATTTAGCAAGTGAATAGGCATTCAATCCGGTTCTTCCTAAATGATGCATGAATCTAATATAGGTTACGTCTGAAAATAACCTGGGTGTGTCATTGTGCAGGTCTTTTTCATTGAATCCATCAGGTATGGGAAAATCTTCTTTTTGAAAGAGTGAGGAAATGTCGTCTATGTGATCCTTGGCGATGGATAGCGCATATTTCAAAACCGGCAAGACATCCGGATCTTCATTTGTTTTTATATAGTGTTTTATGCAGCAGACTGCTGCTGTATCAGCTACATAGGTGTTCCAGAGCATGGCCATTTCAGAAGATATTAATTTAGGGGTACTCCCGCCTTTCATATTCTCACCAGCCGTTTTAGTAAAATTATATTTATATACTATCAGCTTTATATTAGCCTTTATTCGACATTTTCATTCTAATATGTGGTAATTCATTTCCATTATTGTTTTTCAGTGTGCGCATAAAAAAGAACCGGCCAGAAAATGGCTGGTTCCTCCAATTAATTTAACTCAAGTTCTCCTGCTTTTTTGAATCCATCTATATGGTAGGCATCCACTTTTTTAGGGGAAATGCTATATAGGTGGTCGCCGATATAGATAAGCCTTTCAATTGTATCTTCCCATTCTTCATAAATTGCATTTTCTGTCTGATGGGTTATTTGTCTTTGAAACTCGATTCCATTTTGGGCAGTAATTTTGTATATTAACGCACCCTGGTAGTCGAAATTTGATTCAAACTGGCTTCCTTCTTTATTTTGATAGATTGAAATCGGAAATCCATATAGATTTTTCTTTTTATGGATAAACAGAGCTTTGTGATCGTGATTTAAAGGTGAATATGTTCCGCGTCCTCCTATTATTTCTGTATCTTTTTCAACTGGCTTATTGGTATTGCTTACATCGAATAAAGATATTTTTACACCGTCTGTTGTAATAACAGGCTGGCTGCCTGCTCCTTTGCCTCCTGTTATCTTCGTATCATGTCCGAAGCCAATGAGGTGGTTTTCGTCTAATGGGTGCAGGTAATTGCTGAAGCCGGGAATTTTTAACTCACCCAGAACAGAAGGTTTTTCCGGATTTGATCCATCAATGACAAAGAGCGGGTCCGTTTCCTTAAAAGTAACCATATAAATACGGTCATTCATAAACCTTGCAGAATAAATCCGTTCTCCTCTAGCCAGGTTTTCCAGCTGTCCAATCTTTTTTAAATTCTTATCCAGAATATAAAGGCTGTTGGAAGAAGGGGTTCTTTCGTCCCAGGCCTCTCCTTTGGTTGTTACCACTCTGAAGTTTTCATTATATTCATCCATTGAAAACTGGTTTAAAACGGTGCCTTTTATTTCAGTTGATGTCTGGAACTCTACTTTTCCGTCTTTTATATTGAATTTATAGATGCTCGTATCCGGATGGGGCATCTGTCTGTCTCCGATTGTTTCATTATTGTAATTGGCTGCTGATAAATATAGATTATTATGGGACATATAGAATTCATTTCCGCTGCCTAAGTAGCTTGTGACTGATAGTGGCTCTTTGTCGGCTCTTAAATTCAATACAGCTATATTAATATAATTTGCGTTTTGGGAACCTGGAAAATATTTTATCTCATTATAATCGACGATCTGCTGCTCCCTGCTCTCGGCAGTATCAAAATAACGGGGACGCATATCTGCATTTTTATTTCTTTCCAAAATCCAATATTCGGGAAAATGACTTGTAATCAAATATACCTTTCCATCCATTAGCCTGGAAGCAAGCAAACTGCCTTCGATATCTGCTTCTCTGATTTGTGCTGGATTTTGTTTATTATCGATATTGAAAACAATCGTTTTTGTGGAATGAAATGCAGGTGCAATCTTTTTTTCTGAAGCAGGTTTTCCTATGTGAACAGGAGCATCTTTATAGCTGTGGCCCATAACAATTAATTGATTGCCTTCTATAAATAGCTGATAGGGAGAGAATTCCTGATTAAATGATAATTCAGATTCCATCTTCATTTTGTCAGCCGGGATGGCCTTAATAATCTGGACTTTATTATCAGTAATTTTGTATATATGCGTCCCATCCGTTTTTATCAGATCAGCTTCATCTATACCGGCTACTTGAACATTTGTTGCGGAAAAGTCTGCACCTGCAGAATCTGCTGAGCTCTTTTCACTGCTGCTCTCCTCGCTCACTGCCATATCCCTTCCAGCAAGGAATGTCCTTTCTTCATTGAGCATTTTTGAAAAGTAATCGTTCAATTTATTTCTTGAGCCGATTGCCGGCAGAGTATCTATAACTTTGAAAGCAGTTTTTACTGATTGATTCAGGTTTTGTCCGCCCTTTGTTTTGATATCTTTAGTAAGGACCAATGTATAGTTTGGAGAATTTAGATTATATCCTTCATCAGGCGGTTGAATTTCGATGGATTTATTATTATTTTCCAGTGAGACTTTAACCTGCTCTTTTCCGCCCTCCTCATTCAAAATATAAACGGAGCTGTTGTTCACACTATCTGGATTAAGTTCTTTTGAAAACGTAACTTCCCATACCTTATTCTTTAAAACTGTCACTTCTTCATTATTTTCTGCCAGGTTACTGACAATTTTTAACCTGTTAAGAAACGAGAAGTACGCCAATAAAATAATGATCAGTGTGATTCCGCCCAGAAAAAGCCATTTCTTCTTCATGAAAGACACCCCTTTTTAAGTAAGTTGACGGGTTGAATCTTCCAATAGTTACAAATTAATTTTTATAAAATTTCTGAAATTAATGAATTTTCCTGGCGGTAAAGGTAAAATTTAATTTATTACAGTGCAGGAAGAAGGTTTTCTCAAATGCTGGATGGGACAAACAAAAAGTATGGTTTTTTAATGCTGATTTTAGCGAACATGATTTGGGGAGGGAATTTTGTTATTGGGAGAATTGGTGTCGATTATTTTCCGCCGCTGCTCTTTTCCCTAATGCGATGGATCATTGCATTCTTGCTTTTAACTCCTTTTATGGTCAAGAAGCTAAAAAGAGATTGGAACATAATTTGGGAGCATAAGCGGATACTTTTGCTATTGGCGGTGACAGGTGTTGCCGGTTACAACACAATCATTTATTTTGCGCTGCAATACACCACATCAATTAATGCATCTGTGGTAAATAGTACTACACCGCTTTTTATCGCCACTCTAGCCATATTTATTTTAAGAGAAAAACTTCTAGCCCACCAGGCAGCAGGAATTCTCCTGTCAGTCTTTGGAATTTTATATATTATTTCAAAGGGATCGATTGAAATGTTTCTTTCATGGAAAATAAATGCCGGAGATCTATACGTATTGGCAGCAGTCATTATGTGGGCATCGTATTCGGTAATTGGGAAAAAATATTCAAACGTTTTGCCTGTGCTAACTTCTTTTTATGCATCATCATTTATCGGCATTTTACTATTGGTGCCTTTAAGCCTTATTGAATATCTAGTGATGGAAAAAACCCCTGTCTTCACCTTAACCTCCGCAGGAATCTTGCTGTATGTTGGTTTTCTGGCTTCAATTATGGCTTTTCTATCCTGGAATTTTGGAGTTTCCTTAATAGGAGCAGCCAAAGCAGGGGTTTTCCTGAATCTTCTTCCTATTTTCGCTATCATTTTCGCATTGTGTTTTACGGAGGAAAAATTGTATTTGTATCAGATAATCGGCGGAGGCATTGTCACCTTGGGGGTAGTTATATCTTCTAAAAAAACTTTGCGATTTAAGAACCATGTTCAAGAAAATAAGTCTTCAGCATAAAAAATCCCCTCAGTTCCTGACTGCGGGGATTTTCCATATATATTACCAATCCTGGGTTCGTTCTAATAAATGATCAATTTCTACATGTCTGATCATATAGCCAAGATCTTCTTCGGCAATTTCCGATGTGGCTTCCAATAGCTGATCAATATCCATTTGCACCAATCTCATAACCAGACCTCCTGATTTAATTAATGAATGAATGAATGAATCTATAATCTCTTTCCTGCTATACTATTCGCTTCGTATTAGACAGGTATGGGGGCAGCTGAGAAATTTATCAGTATTAATTACCCAGATTTCTTAGGACCTAAACATTCATACAAAGAACAAGATTGAATGGCTGTTCACTATTCGTCACACCTCAGCCGGAAAATTAATAATATATAATGAGTTTTAAAAAATCTTATCAGGGAATAGAGTCATAAAATACATTGCAATTTGAAGGTGTCTATTATGAAAACTAACTTTAATGATTTTGCAAAGCTTTTGGAATCCGCTCTTGATAAAGGACAAACAGATAATGAAGTGACCATTCATGAATTGCTTGATGATATAAAAAATCAGCTTGAACCTTTAATCAACAAAAAGGAAATCGGCTAATGCGCCGATTTCCTTTTATTTTCTTATAACCATTTGTGTGCTTTTTGAGCCATCTAAGCTGAGATATGCGATTCATTTGAAACGGAAAAACGCTTGCTGCAGAAAACATGGGTTTTTATTTGCAGTTAGATCCTTTGACCAGCTGTTCTGTGTATGGCTATGACTGCATCTTCAAGCTGCTTTTTAGTAACATCATAGTGAGTGACAAAACGCACATAAGAAGGTCCGAAAGTTCCTGAAAGCACTCCCTCAGCTTTTAACTTTTCAACAAATTCCGATGAGTTCATTTTAAGGTTTTTTACATCAGCCACAATGATATTTGTATCTACTTGATTTACGATTTCAATCCCTTTGATTTGTCCAAGCTGCTGTGCAAGATATTGAGCATTTTCGTGATCCTCGGCTAAACGCTCTCTCATATTCGTTAATGCAACAATTCCCGGAGCTGCTATGATCCCAGCCTGGCGGAGTCCCCCTCCCAATCTTTTGCGCCATTTTCTTGCTGCAGCAATAAATTCTCTGCTACCTGCAAGAATGGAACCAACAGGTGCTCCGAGCCCCTTAGAGAGGCATACTTGCACAGTGTCGCAATGATTGGCCATTTCAGAAGCCGGCAGGTTTAAGGCTGCGGCTGCATTAAACAGTCTTGCCCCATCAATATGTACGGGAATATTATTCGTTTTGCCAATGCTGTATATTTCTTTCATATTATCAATAGGTATTACGGCACCGCCAGCTCTGTTATGGGTATTTTCCAGACAAATCAATCCTGTTTCCGGATAATGCTGATCTTCTCCCCTAATGGCATACTCCACTTCTGAAGGATTCATTGCACCTCTTATCCCATTTAGCGTCCTTGTCTGGACTCCGGCAAAGGCAGATGAAGCGCCGCTTTCATAATAAAAAATATGGCTTTCTGCTTCAAGAATAATTTCATTGCCCGGACGGCAATGTGTTAAGATGGCAATCTGGTTTCCCTGTGTGCCGCTCGTTACAAACAGAGCTGCCTCCTTACCAAGCACCTCAGCAGCTGTCTCTTCCAATTTATTTATTGATGGATCCTCTCCATATACGTCATCCCCAACTTCAGCTTCATAAGCAGCTTTCCGCATTTCTTCAGTTGGCTTTGTAACCGTATCACTTCTTAAATCAGTCATTTCCTCACCCTGTCCTTCTCTATTATTAGTCCATGTTACTGTACTATTCAGTATTTTTCAACAAAGAGAGAATTCATTTAATTAATTCTTGTATGGAGAATTTTATTTGGTGGTTTTTTGCTTGAATATGGATGTAACATAAGATAATTAGGGTGTCGCATTAAAGTTCAAAATTTGTTCAAAAGTTGTTTTGATGACCATAACCCTGTAATAATGCTATTTGAACAAAAATATAAGCTGTCCAAATAGCTTACATTTATTTCCTTCCCACTTTTGTCACAACTTTTCACATTTGCTTATGTTAATATCATTTACACAGTGATAACTAAGTTAAATAAAGGTTTTTAAGGATGCTTATGTTTACCAGCTATATATTTTTTTGGCATCTTTGTGAAAACCCGCACATTATTTGTGAATTATTTAACAATAGTTTTTGTCAAAAGGAGATGAAACATCAGATGAAGAAAATGCTGCTCTCTTTAACAGCCCTATTGCCCTTAATGGTTTTAAGCGGCTGCAATATGGTTGTATTTGAACCTCAGGGCCCCGTTGCAAGAAGCATTACCGAATTAATTAACTGGTCCCTGATCTGGATGCTTCTTGTCGTTGCAGTCGTGTTTGGATTATTCGGCTACATTGTCTGGAAATACCGTGAACGACCTGAGAATAAAGATTATGAACCCCCTGAGGAGCATGGAAGTACACTACTTGAAATTATTTGGACCGGGATTCCGATTTTAATTGTCATCGCCCTAACAATCCCGACAGTAAAAACACTTTATGCGCTGGAAGAAACACCTAAGGGCTATGAAGAAAAAGAACCTATTACAATACATGTAACATCTGCTGACTGGAAATGGATCTTCAGCTATCCTGAAGAAGGCATTGAAACAGTGAACTATGTCAATATTCCTGAAGATACGCCGGTTCTCTTTAAAATGACATCTGCCAGCACTATGCAATCTTTCTGGGTGCCTGCACTTGGCGGACAGAAATATACGATGCCCAAAATGGAAACTGAAATGTATCTTGTCGCTGATAACCCTGGATCATATGAAGGACAGAACACGAACTTTAACGGCCGCGGCTATGCGGATATGAAGTTTGAGGTTCTTGCTCAAACACAGGAAGATTTTGACCAATGGGTTGACGACGTTAAAGAAACAGCACCTAAACTGACTGAGAAAGAGTATGAAGGGCTGCTGAAGCCTACGCATTTAGGAAGACTGACATATTCCAATACTCATTTAGAATGGGTTAACCATGCTGATCCAAATTCGAAGGCTTATACAAATCCTGAGCTCTACAGAGGCCATGGATATCAAGGTAAAACATTCGAAGAAGATGACAATTATAAAAATGAGAATCCAAACGTAATTGAAGGTCATGGTGAAGAAGAGAGCCATGATAGTCAAGAAAACCATGGAGGTGGCCATCATGGGCATTAAATGGGATGAGTTTTTTATTACTGGGGACCCCCTTATACTAGGTTCACAGATTGCTATTTTATTAACGATGATTGGTGCAGTCGCTGCCATCACGTATTTAAAAAAGTGGAAATACCTCTGGACCGAATGGCTGACTACAGTTGATCATAAAAAAATCGGTATCATGTATATCATCTCCGCAGTATTGATGTTTTTCCGCGGCGGGATGGACGGCTTGCTGATGAAAGCTCAGACAGCACGCCCTGAAATGGAATTTCTGAATTCACAGCACTATAATGAAATTTTTACAACACACGGCGTTATTATGATTCTTTTCATGGCAATGCCATTCTTGATTGGATTAATGAACGTTGTCATTCCGCTTCAAATTGGTGCGCGTGACGTTGCCTTTCCGCAGCTGAATGCACTTAGCTTCTGGCTGTTCTTCAGCGGAGCTATGCTATTTAATATTTCTTTTGTTATCGGGGGATCGCCTGATGCAGGCTGGACATCTTACTTCCCTCTTGCAGGCAAGGAATTCAGCCCTGGAATCGGCAATAATTTTTACGCAGTCGCGCTGCAAATTGCTGGTATCGGGACACTGATGACAGGTATAAACTTTATCGTCACGATTTTGAAAATGAGAACAAAAGGCATGACACTAATGAAAATGCCGATGTTCACTTGGACTACCTTTGTAACATCCATTCTGATTGTGGCAGCTTTCCCTATTTTCACAGTTGCATTGGCACTGATGACATTCGACCGTCTGTATGGAACACACTTCTTTACAGTATCAGGCGGAGGAATGGATATGCTTTGGGCTAACCTGTTCTGGCTTTGGGGACATCCTGAAGTTTACATTGTTGCCCTTCCTGCATTCGGGATTTTCTCAGAAGTTATTGCCACTTTCTCAAGAAAATCATTGTTTGGATATAAATCAATGGTATTTTCCATCCTTGGAATTGCCCTTTTAAGTATGGTTGTCTGGGTCCACCATTTCTATACAATGGGATCAGGCCCTGCTGTAAACTCTTTCTTCTCCATCACGACGATGGCGATAGCCATACCGACTGGAGTCAAGATGTTTAACTGGCTGTTTACGATGCGTAAAGGCCGCATAAAAATTACTTCCGCCATGCTTTGGGCACTTGCATTCGTCCCATGCTTCGTCATAGGCGGGGTTACTGGCGTAATGCTTGCAATGGGTGCAGCGGATTATCAGTATCACAATACATTATTCCTGGTTGCCCACTTCCACTATGTATTAATTCCAGGTGTCGTATTTGCGGTATTTGCAGGTCTTTACTACTGGTGGCCAAAAATGTTCGGCTTCATGCTGAATGAAAAAATCGGTAAATGGCATTTCTGGCTATTTGTTATCGGCTTTAACGTAACATTCATGCCTATGTTCTTCCTTGGATTAAACGGAGCTGTAAGACGTGCATACACATACTCTGCCGAGTCTGGATTTGCACCACTCTTTATGCTTTCGGCAATTGGTTCCATCATTCTGGCAGCCGGATTCGCGGTGTTCTGCTACAACATTTACTGGAGCATCCGCTATGCCGACAGAAACATTTCAAGCGACCCATGGGACGCAAGAACATTGGAATGGTCTACTGCGTCACCTGTTCAATTCTATAACTTTGCAAAACTGCCGGAAGTTAAATCCCTTGATCCTTTCTGGCACATGAAAAAAAAGAATGAAGGCTTAACGTTATATGACAGTGAAATCGAAGAGATTCATATGCCAAGCAATTCCTGGCTTCCGATTTATATGGGTGTCATCTTTGGCATCGCAGGCTTCCTCCTTGTATTTGAATGGCACATCGCTGCAGCTGTAGCTGCCATCGGCATTTTTGCTGGATTGATCATTCGTTCATTCGATTACAATGAAGGCTTCCATGTTACAAAAGATGAAATCCACAGAATTGAAAATGCGTGGAGAAAAACAGAAGGAGAGGTGCACGATCATGTCAGCTAAAGTGGATACTTCTTTGCCCCTTGAATATCAAACTGAACAGGACCGGATGAATATTCTTGGCTTCTGGGTTTTCCTTGGCGCTGAAATCGTTCTATTTGCCACTCTGTTCGGAGTATATGGAGTTTTATATGAACGCTTTGCTGGAGGGCCAACACATAAAGACATTTTTGTGATCAAGGATGTCATGATTCAGACAGTCCTCCTTTTGACAAGCAGCTTTACAATGGGCATCGCCATTTTTGAAATGCGCCGCCATAACCTGAAAGGGCTAATCACCTGGCTGGTGATTACCCTTGCACTTGGCGCAGGATTCCTATTCATGGAGATTAATGAGTTTATCCATTATGCCCATGAAGGTGCAACGATGCAGACAAGTGCGTTCCTATCCAGCTTATTTGTCCTGCTGGGTACACACGGAGCCCATGTTACATTGGGGATTGGCTGGGCAACTATGGTCATTATCCAGCTTTTAAAAAGAGGCCTTACCCCTACTACAGCAAGAAAAACGTTTATTATCGGCCTTTACTGGCACTTCCTTGATGTGGTCTGGATCTTTATTTTCACATTCGTGTATTTGAAAGGACTGGTGGCTTAAATGGAACATCATCAATCAAAAAGCTTCCCTATAAGCCATGTCATTGGATTTGCTGTTTCCCTTGTGCTGACATTTGCAGCAGCAGGTATTGCCCTAAAAACGAACCTCTCTTTTAAAGTGATCATGTGGATCATCGGCTCGCTGGCTGTCATTCAGGCAGGCATGCAGCTGTTCATGTTCATGCACTTAAGAGAAGGAGAAGACGGCAAAACGAACTTAGTTAATATGATTTATGCCGTATTTATGGTTATTGTAATTGTAGTAGGTTCTATTTGGGTTCTCACTTCTGGGCACGCGGCTCATTAATTCAAGAAAAGCGGAATCGCCTTGTCCATCCCATGAGCCAGATAATAAAACCGGTCTCCCTTTTGGAGGCCGGTTTTATTTGTATTGTCTGATTCCCTTGCTGCCCTTTGTCATTTCTTCCATCACATTGATAAAAAATCCGAATCCAAAAATTAGCATGGATGATACCATAATGCTTAAACCGATTGATAAAACATACTCACCCGTGAGACCGCTTACAAAAAAGCTTGAAATAAAGACAATTAACCCTAAAAGAATACCGGCCGCAGTAACATTTCTAAAAAAATGCAGCACCTTTTGCTGTTTTAAAGTCATATTTTCATCCCCTTTTATTTAATATTCTAACTATGTTCACAAATTTGTCAAACTTTTTGTCACAAAATTGTCAAATTTATTTATGCAAAAAAAGCTTTGCAAAGGTGCAAAGCAATTTTCTACTGATATAGCTTTTTAATGTTCTCCAAATCTTTCTTTAAATTGCCTATTTCCTGCCTGGTCAGCATTAATGGCATTTGATCGTAAAGTGTAATAATCTGTCCTCCCTCATCCTCTTCATGAAGGGATAAATAGTTATACAAATTTTCACATTGATTTTTGTTAAGGACAGACTGGGTGCTGAAATTTTTAACCTTCTGGATCTCAAAGGCACTGGTTTCTGCATCATATACACCTGTAATAATATTGCCCTGCAATGTGTTTGACAAACAATCACTCCCCTTTTTGAGTAATATACCCATTTTTCAGGAGCAGTTTCCTAAAATAAGAAAAAACCTCTTTGGAAATTTCCAAAGAGGCTGATTATATTAGGAAGCGCGTTTTTGTGATTGAATAACTTCATCCGTTTTTCTTATGATCAATCTTGGAGCTGAAGATATAATTAATACTGCTAAAATCGAGCAGAGAATAGCTGCTCCGAGCATGGTTGCACCGTTTGCCAGGAAGGAAAAGAGAACCGGTGACATCCCTTCCGGCGCATAGCTCCCAAAGAAAAGGACACCTGCTATGTAATGCCAGAAATACCGGGCAAGGCTTCCGGCAAACACAGCTAAAACAACCCAGCCCAATGCCTTTTTCTTGTTTCCGCTGCGCAGCTGATTTTGAATTGGTCGGAAAAACAAACCGGCAAAACCGATACAGGCAAATGCCACAAAGTACTCAATAAATGCCTGAAGCGGAGTCGCAATCCAGGCATCACCCATGGCAATCTGCAATATTCCCCATAATAGACCGGCAATGAAGCTGACTTTAAAGCCCCATCTGAATGCCAAAATGAATATGGGAATCATCGCAGCAGAAATTGAAATGGAAGGCGACAGCTTAATAGATGGAAGGAAATCCAAAATAATAGCAAATGCTGCAAAAAATGAAGCTTCAATCATCGCCGTCAGGCTTAATTTTTTCATAAAAAAATCCCCCTATAATCGTATGACGATACCCCAAGGGAGAACAAGCAGGCAGAAAAACCCCTTCCGCCTTTTATTCCACATTCCTGCGCTAGCATTATCTAACAGGTTCAAAGGGTCAGAACAGCGAACTATTCACTCTCAGCAGAATGCTCCCCTTGTGGCACGTTATTGTATTATCCAATTTTAGTATAAATGAAATAAATGAAAGTGAAAAGGATTATTTTCCCTCTCCAAATATAGCCTGTTTATCCCACTTTCCGATACGGTAATACATAAAGGCGATGACACTGCTTATAGCAAAGCTTATCCCCATGCCTGCAGCAATTCCTTTATCACCCATAAACTTTGAAAATAGGAATGTTAAAGGATAGCGCAGGATCCAGAATGAAATGATATTCAGTATGAGCACTTGAAACATCGCACCGGAAGCTCTTACCACACCATTCAATATAAAATTAATGCCCAGGAGCGGATAAAAAAAGGCAATGATCTTTAAATAGTCAGTGCCATACTGAACTGATTCTTTATCCTGTATAAACAGGCGCACCCCGTGTTCTGCAAATAGGACCGTACCAAAAGCGATGATAAACATGATTCCAAGATTGTAAATGACTCCGTACAAGGCGATTTGATGAACCCGTTCCCATTGATTTCTCCCTATATTTTGACCGGCCATACTGTTGACTGCAGTCCCCAATGCCATCGCAGGAAGCATAATGATGCTGTCAATACGCTGAGCTGCACCAAATCCCGCAACCACGTCATCGCCAAAAGAGGTGACGACAGACATAATAGCCATAACACCAGCCGATATAACGGTCATTTGAAGTCCAGAAGGGATGCCGAGCTTGAAAATTAATGCCGCTTCCTCTTTATGCGGCCAAGAAGGAATAGTGAACGGCGCCAGCTTTTTGCGGAGTATGAATATCATTCCGATCATAAATGCGAACCCCTGTGAAAGGATCGTAGCACAAGCTGCCCCATCAATACCAAGCTGGAAT
This sequence comes from Cytobacillus sp. Bac17, assembly GCF_024519925.1. Taxonomy (NCBI): domain Bacteria; kingdom Bacillati; phylum Bacillota; class Bacilli; order Caryophanales; family Bacillaceae; genus Cytobacillus; species Cytobacillus sp. Bac17. The sequence goes on from NZ_JALJRC010000017.1 coordinate 47,760, forward strand.
ACAGATATAAAAAGAGGGTCCAGGATTGCATTTAATACGACTGCTATCAGGACAAAGTACAGTGGACTCTTGCTGTCTCCGAGCGCCCTGAGTACGGTTCCTATAAAATTGTATCCAAATAAAAACAGAATACCAATGAAGTTAATCTGCAAATAGGATGCTGCACCTTCAGCCATTCCTGCAGGTGTGCCCATTATGGCCAAAATTCTTTCTGCAAACAGGAATCCGGCTATTCCAAGAGCAACTGACATAATTGTCTGAATGACGGTAAAGGCATTCAAATATTGTTTCAGCCCCTCTTCATGATCCCCACCCTTTTGCTGGGATAAAATCGTTAACGCCGCATTGTTTATTCCAATGATAAAAGAAAGAACTGTAAAGATTACAGTGCCGGACACCGCCACAGCTCCCAATGCGTCGGCCCCAAGCAGATTCCCAACCCACAGACTATCAATAAATTGATAGGAAACCTGCAGAAAATTAGTGAGCATGATTGGAGTTGAGAACACCAAGAGCTGTTTGAATATATTTCCTTTTGTAAAATCCTGCTGTGCCATCTTTACACCTTTTTCCCATATTTTTTTCACAGTTTCTATTATTCACTATTTCATATCCAGTTTCCAATTTTATAGTTTTGATTGTTATTATGTTTTATAATTTTATTTGCTTCATCTCTGTCACATTTTTATCATAAATTGATGCACCTGGAATGCTGTTATAGCACAATTCCTCTAATGAGATATTATTTTTCCATAATTTACAACGTTTAAAAAGTGTAAAACCCTGTAATTAACAATTCTTTTTCCTTATAATGTAGGTATGTTTAATGAGGAGGGAAATAGTTGAAATCACGTCTTAAGAAGCCTTCGACGATTGTTTCTATTGCATTGGTGATCACGGTGATTTTGGCGGCGGTTATTTGGACCGTACAAGCAGGAAAAAAGGATGTGACAGTCCCGTTTTCTTCTGTGGAAAAAATTATTGCCTCCCAGGATGGGAAGACTGTTGCAGTACAGGAATATAAAAATGGGAAACTGCTGATCACAGCCCCTGATGGCGAGTACATCTCCCATGTGCCCCCCAACAGTGAGATGGTTGATAAATTAGTAGAAACCTATAATATACAATATACGTTCGCAAACACAGGACCTTATACCCCTTGGATTCTGGGCGGTGTAGTCCTTTTGTTTATAGCCATTGGCATTTACCTGTTTAAGTCAGGAAAAGGCGGAATGGGCGCTACAAATACTATGAAGCAAAGTGTATCTAAGCCAAAGGCCCTTCCTTCCATTTCACTTGAGGATGTTGGCGGAATTCAGGAAGAAATGAAAGAGGAAATCATGCAGACTCTTTCAATTTTAAAAGAACCTGAGCGCTCCCTGAAGATGGGGATTAAGCCGCCAAAGGGAATTCTGTTATACGGGCCTCCTGGAACGGGGAAAACGTTGCTGGCTCAGGCAATCGCTAAAGAGCTTGGAGCTACTTTTTTCTCAACCAGCGGTTCCGGTTTTAATGAATTGTTCGTTGGTGTGGGAGCATCCCGTGTAAGAAATCTTTTCCAAAATGCAAGAAAGCATGCCCCTGCTGTTGTCTTCATTGACGAAGTAGATGCACTGGCAGGCAGAAGAAAGCAGCATGGCGGGGAAGAAAGTGAAAAAACATTAACTGAGCTGCTAGTTCAGCTTGACGGCGGATATTCCAATGATGGAATACTATTTATTGCAGCGACAAACAGGAAGGATATGCTCGATGAAGCCTTCCTCCGTCCTGGGCGTATTGACTTCTCCTTCAATGTCCCTCTTCCGGATACAAAGGGCCGAAGAGAGATTATCAATATTCACACGAAAAATAGATTACTTGCTGAGGATGTCATGACAACACTTGGCGATCTGGCAGAAAGCACTTCTGGATTCTCGGGAGCAGATCTTCATTCCCTTTTTGAAACGGCAAGCCGCAGAGCTGTCCGTAACGGCCAGGAAATTATCTCTAAGGATGATTTGGATTATGCGCTGGATCGGACCATTTTGGGAACTACCACCCGTGCATTGCAGGATCCCGGCACGAAGCAGCGGGTGGCCATACACGAAGCTGGCCATGCTTTAGTGGCTGCTTTAACAAAACCAGGATCCGTCCGAAAAGCAACCATCATTCCCCGAGGTGAAGCTCTTGGTTACGTGGCCCCCATTCAAAAAGAACTTCACTTATCGACAACAAGTGAATTGCTTGATCAAGTTGCCATGATTCTCGCTGGCGGTGTATCAGAACGAATGATTCTTGGCGAGCATAGCATTGGAGTAAGCGGTGACGTAAAACAAGCCAAGCATATCATTGAGCAAATGGTTGATACCGGGTTACTGGATAACGGCTTTGAGCTTACTTTTAACAAAGGTCAAAAAGAAGCAAAAATGCAGGATCTTTTCCAGAAAGCACTGGAAAGATGCGAATTGATCATCGCAAATCATCAGCCTCAATTTGAAACGCTGGTAGAGGCCCTTCTTGAAAAAGAAACTCTTGAAGGCAGTGAAGTCCAGAAGATTGTTGGAGAATTGAAGACTGAAATGGTACTGGCATGATGAGAAACCGTCCCACTATGGGCCGGTTTTTTATAATGGAACTGCGGGTCATTTGTAAATAATCAAATTAACCCATAATAATGTTATGTAAACAAATGGTTCTTTCATATAACCAGAATAAATAAATGTTCCCATATAAAGGATTCTTCCTTTCTTTTGTTTAATTACTAATATTACCTACATAATGGAGGAATGGTTCTTTTGTATGATTTTACAGCTGACTTGATTTTTCACTTTCTGATTATGATCATGATCCCTTTTATCCATAAAATCTCTTCTTATCGGGGGGATTACTGGAAGACTTCTGCCCCGCTTTTATCTGTTCTTTTTTTAGCACTTTTCCTCACTATGACTTTTCCTGTGGAAATTGCAGGCGGTCAGTTTTTTGACTTGAAATTTATTCCTGTTTTTGTCGCCTATTTTTACATTAAGCCCCGTGCAGGCTTCCTGACTATTTTTGCATTGATTTCTTTTAAGGGCTTTTTTTCACCAGGAGATATTTGGATTGCGCTTGTAAATTACACAATAATTTCTGTGCTTTTTTTCTATGCGTCAAAAATCTATAAAAAATGTACATTTAGGCAAAAACTCAGTATAGCAGTTTTATTTTATCTTCCCATTACGATAACCAGGTATGTTATTTTCCTCCAAAAGGATATAAACGAAGACGCTGTATACTTACTATTGTTTTCAGCAGTTTCCATTATGACGCTTTCTATAATCATCTATTTGATTGAAATGAATCTGGTTCAGGAAAATATGATGGAAAAACTGAGAAATGCCGAAAAAATCAATGCAATCAGTCAGCTGGCTGCGTCAGTCGCCCATGAAATTAGGAATCCAATGACTACTGTAAGAGGTTTTCTGCAAATGCTTAAAAATGAAAAAAACCTGACTGCAGATCAAAAGACATTTATTAAAGTTTCTTTGGAAGAGCTGGACAGAACCAATCATATTATTAGTGATTTCCTCTTACTTGCACGCCCGGAAACTTCTGTTACCAGTAAAGTTTCACTTTCCGGATTATTATTGGAGGTGGCTGATTTTATGCGGCCATATGGACTGATGACAAAGGTTGAAATAAGGACAAGTATTTTTGAAGGCATTTTTATCATGGGTAATCCGAATGAAATAAAGCAATTATTTATTAACTTAATGAAAAATAGTATAGAAGCCATGCCTGATGGCGGTATTCTAGAGGTTTCAGCATTCAAAAGAAATACTACAGCAGATATACAAATTAAAGATGAAGGTGTCGGAATGTCGAAAGAAAAGCTTCAAATGCTCGGTCAGCCCTATTACTCAACGAAAACAAAAGGAACCGGCTTAGGATTAATGATATCTTTTGACATCATCAATCGTTTGAAAGGAAAATATTTAATAGAGAGCACACAGAATAAAGGAACCAGCTTTACTATTTCGCTGCCTCTATATTACTCGCCTGAAGAGATACGGCAGCCTTCTTTCCAGAACATGTCTGGAGGTCAGCGTATGAATGAGAGTTAACTCCATATTCATTGAATGGGAATCTTTCCGAAAATAAATGATCGCCAGCACAGGGTAGCTTAATCGTGATGGATCAAATACATTAACTTTAAAAAAAGCCTCCAAAATCTGAAGGCTTTTTTCATTTATCCCCTGCCGGATGCACGGCCTCTTATAAAGTTTACAACAAAGATGATCGCTGCTATTACCAGCAGTATATGAATGATGCCTCCTGCTACTTTAAATATTAATCCGAGTATCCATAATACAAGCAAAATACCTGCTATAGTCCAAAGCATGCAATTCACCCCTTCCTGTTAATTTAATATTTACATACCCCTAACAACCGGGACAAAATCATGAGTAAATGAAAAAAAAACATTGCCGCACTTTTTACAGTTCTGACAATGTTATGTTTTGCAGTGGATGGATATTTTTATTCAGAGAGTATTGCATTTTCCAATTCTTTTGCAGCAGCCCCGATTGGCAATTTCTTTTAATGAGGATGCTTCACTTTTTTTCAAATCCTTAAGCTTGTGATAAAACGTTTTCCATGCCTGCTCCCTTTTCTCAAAAGAAATAAATGCACCATCTTTGCCATTTCAACAGCAAAATCCATTAACATCTCAGGCATCTTTTTTCTCGGTCATTCTAACCCTTATCATTGTTACAATGATGTATCTCTTTTAAAAAGGTGCCGGACACCCATGCCACACAAGTTCAGTAAGATCATACAAAACCTTCCTGTATTCAGGGAAGTTTTGCTGCATCCTTTTTGCATCACTGCATATACTATATTCACGGTCGCCCACCTCTTCTAACATCGCTTCGTTGCGGGACTAACCAGACCGGAATGTGGGCGGCCACCTTTTAGGATTTAAGCCGTATTTCACCATTGCACCGTTTTATTACACACCATGAAGAAAGCTGCAAACCACACCAGGCTTGCAGCTTTTATTTATAGTAAATTATAAAATGGAACTGTGTGAATCACTCTGTGGAAAGATTGCATCTACCTCCAGCGCCTAGCCCCTCGGGTCATAAGCCAAATCACTCCAGAAATCAGGACAAGGAACGCTTCGTCATCGGATACATCGCCCGACCAAAGCTGCTTTGGAAGGTTTCCTGCGTGATTCGTCATATGCCTGTCGGACTTGCACAGGATGTGCCGGCTTCAACGTTCGCCACAGGACGTGGCGGTTTTTAGTTGACGTTTACCCTGATCAAGGAGCTTCCGCTTTAGTTCAAGGACCTTCGTCAATAAGTTCATAGCCTGGAATCAGTTCTGAGAGCGGCACTATTTCTGCTTTCTCTTTATAAACAGGTATATACTCTTTAAGCACATTAACCATCTTTGTACCTGTGATGCCGACATGGCCAATTGCGATAATGCGTTCATTTTTCACCAGTTTTTCTGCAAGTCTGTCAGCCTGTTTTGTAATATGGGCAGTAGTGTATATGTCATCGAAGAAAATATTGTTTTCTACATATGGTACACCGATTTCTTTTGCCAGTTTGCCGACGACGCTTTTGCCGGTTGTTTTGCTGTCAAGATAAAATAATCCGTGTTCTTTGCATACTTTAAGGACAATTCTCATGACCCGCTCATTCTCAGTGGCTCTTGAACCCATATGGTGATTCATCCCGACCGCATGCGGCACTTCTTTGATGGCACTCTCTACCCTGCTGCGGATTTCTTCATCAGTTAAATCTGTTGTGATTGCCCCCGGACCAAGCCAGCTCCTCTTTCCTCTTTTCGGCTCCATTGGCATATGAACGATCACTTCATGTCCATTTTCACTTGCCAGTTCTGCATCTTCTTTTGTCGTTGGCATGAAAGGCATGATGGCAACTGTTAAGGTCACCGGAAGCTCCATCATTTCTGCTGTTCCCTTCATGTTGTTTCCCAGATCGTCAATGACAATCGCCAATTCAGGTTTTAGCGGGGCAGCACTTATGGAATTCCCTATACTTGCGAATGAAAAAATCAATAAAAATATACTGATGAATATTTTCATTTTCCATCCTCCTTTGAGCTAGCATTCCCTGATTCTTTAAAACAGTTCCAATGCAAAAACTGCCAGGAATTGATCCTGGCAGCACTTTATTTTTTATGCATTTTAAATTCAAGGAAAAGCTCGTTATAATAAGCAAGCATTCTTTTTCCCAGGTTCTCATAAACCTCCAGCCGAGCTGTCATTTCTTCATCCGGATAGAATCGTTCATCTGAAATTGTTTCTTCGTCCATATATTTCAGCGCTTCTTTATTCGGCGTTGAATATCCAACGTATTCTGTATTTTGTGCCGCATTTTCCGGGTCAAGGATGAAATTCATAAACTGGTGGGCTGCTTCCGGGTTTTTGGCAGTCTTAGGGATGACCATATTATCAAACCAAAGATTGGAGCCTTCTTCCGGAAGTACATATTCCAGATTATCCTTCTCCCACATGAGTTCCTGAGCCGTGCCGGACCAGACCACCCCAATGCCGGCTTCATCATTTTCCATCAGCATTCTGATTTCATCACCGACAATGGCTTTAATGTTAGGAGTAAGACTATCGAGCTTTTGTTTAGCTTCGACCAAATGGTCTCTATTTTTGTCATTCAGCGAATAATGGAGACTGTTGAGACCCATGCCCATTACTTCCCTTGCCCCATCTATCAGCAGGATCTGGTTCTTTAATTCAGGGTCCCATAAATCATTCCAGCTTGTGATTTTTTTATCTCCTAAAATATCGGTGTTATAAAGAATTCCGACAGTACCCCAGAAATAGGGAATTGAATATTCATTCCCGGGATCAAAAGGCAGGTCCATAAAACGCTGATCGATATATTTCAGGTTCGGAATTTTTGAATGATCAACCGGCAAAAGCAGGTCTTCCTCTTTCATTTTTTCAATCGCATATTCAGATGGAACAGCAATATCATAAGCTGTGCCACCCTGTTCAATTTTCGTCATCATCGCTTCATTGGAATCGAATGTCTCATAGATGACTTTTATGCCTGTTTCCTGTTCGAATTTGTCCACCAAGTCTGCATCTATATAGTCGCCCCAATTAAAAATGGTCAAAGTATTTCCGCTTGTGTAGCCCTGGGAGGAATTCAGCCCTGAAGCGATGTACAATAAGGTAAATGAAACAATTAATACCGCGGCGAGTGCCTGAACAAGCTTCTTCATTGCCTTACCCCCATTCCATTCGGCTTATCATTTCGTTTCGTAATAAAGTAATAGCCTATTACCAGAATGATTGTAAATAGGAAAAGCAAAGCAGATAAAGCATTAATATTTAAAGAAACTCCCCGTCTTGCCAGTGAATAAATCTCAACAGACAAAGTGGTAAAGCCGTTGCCTGTAACAAAGAAAGTTACCGCAAAATCATCCAGGGAATACGTCAGGGCCATAAAAAAGCCAGCGAAAATTCCAGGAGTAATATAAGGGAGAATGACTTTGGTCAGCACATCGAATCTGCTTGCCCCAAGATCCATGGCTGCATAAATCATGGACGTGCTCATTTCTTCTATTTTAGGCAAAACCATCAGCACAACAATCGGTACACTAAAGGCTATGTGAGCAAGCAAAACAGATACAAATCCAAGCTTAAGTCCGATCATTGTAAACAGAATCAAAAACGAGGCGCCTATAATGACATCCGGACTGACAATCAGCACATTATTCAGTGACAGGAGCGTATTTTTCACTCTGCGTTTTCTAGCATAGGCAATGGCTAGTCCTCCAGCCACTCCAATAATGGTCGAAATCGCTGCAGATAAAAGGGCAATAATAATGGTGTTAAGGACAATGATGAGTAATCGGGCATCAGCAAACAGCTCCCGATACCAATCCAGGGTGAAACCTTCGAATTGATACATGGTCCCTCCGCTGTTGAATGAATAAAATATCAAGTAAAAGATCGGGGCGTACAGGATGATAAAGATAAGTGCCAAATAAATCGCCGGCCATTTCCTGTTCTTTTTCATTATAGGATCCCCCGCTTTCTTCTGCCTGTCAGCACCATAATGAACACCATTGCGATAATCAGAAATACGGCAATGGTCGAGCCCATTCCCCAGTCCTGTGTCACAAGGAAATGCTGTTCAATGGCTGTTCCAAGAGTGATGACACGGTTTCCTGCAATCAGCCTTGTCAGCATGAATAATGACAGTGCAGGGATAAAGACGATCTGGCATCCCGATTTCACGCCATCAAGTGTCAAAGGAAAAATTACGCGTTTAAATGTTACCCAGGAAGACCCGCCTAAATCATTGCTGGCATCAAGAAGGGTTGGATTCAGTTCATTCAGAGAATTAAATATCGGCAAAATCATGAAAGGAAGAAAGATGTATACTGACACAAAGATAAAGCTGAAATCAGTGAACAGAATTTGCCTGCCCCCTATTCCCATTGCATCCAAAAAGCTATTCGCTGCACCATATGTTCCAAAGATACCCAGGAATGCATAGGCTTTTAAAAGCAAATTAATCCACGATGGCAGTATAATTAATAAGAGCCACAGCTGCTTATGTTTCGTCTTAGTAAGCAAATAAGCTGTCGGATAAGCGATCAGCAATGAAAATAACGTTATTAAAAAGGCATACCAAAAGGAGCTTAAAGTCATTTTTAAATAAACGGGTGTAAAGAACTTTCTATAATTCTCCAAAGTGAAGTGCCCTTCAATATCAAAAAACGAATAATACAGAACAAGAAGCAATGGCGCTACTACAAAGAGAGCAATCCAAAGGACATAAGGAATTAAATAAAAGTTGCGGGAATTAGTTTTCATGGCTTTCCTCTTCATAAGCTTCAAGACGCTTATCAAATTCCTCTTCTGTTTCCCCGTGCCTCATGACGTGTATTGCTTCGGGATCGAAATGAAGGCCAATTTGATCCCCGACTGTCGCCTTTTTCGTTGAATGGACCAGCCACTCATTGCCATCGCTGTCATAGCAGCTGATTTCATAATGGACTCCCCTAAAGAGCTGGGAGTCAACTTGTACCTTCAGTTTCCCATCTTCCGGTGCGGTAATAGCCAGGTCTTCAGGGCGGATGACGATCTCAACATCTTCGTTTGGCTCAAAGCCCCCATCAACACACTCAAATAATTTGCCGGCAAACTTCACCAGATAGTCTTGGATCATCGTTCCAGCAACGATATTTGATTCCCCAATAAAATCTGCTACAAAACGATTGATCGGCTCATCATAAATATCAGTAGGAGTTCCGCTTTGCTCGATGCTTCCGCTGTTAAGTACGAAAATTTCATCTGACATGGCTAATGCTTCTTCCTGGTCATGTGTGACGAAAATAAACGTAATGCCCAGATTTCTCTGCAGTTCCCTCAGCTCATATTGCATTTCGGTCCGCAGCTTTAAATCAAGTGCGGATAAAGGTTCATCCAGGAGAATAACCTCTGGTTCATTGACAATGGCACGCGCGATGGCAACACGCTGGCGCTGTCCACCTGACATTTCTTTGATTTCACGATTTTCGTAGCCTTCAAGGTTTACAAATCTTAGCGCTTCCTTTACTTTCCTCTCAATATCGGCATTCTTCATTTTTTTGATTTTTAAACCGAATGCAATATTTTCATACACATTCAAATGCGGAAATAGAGCGTAATCCTGAAAAACGGTGTTTACTTGCCTTTTGTTGGCTGGAACATTATTTATTATTCGCCCATTAAAATAAATGTCCCCTTCGGAAGGTTCAGTAAATCCGGCAATCAATCGCAATATGGTCGTTTTCCCGCAGCCCGATGGCCCTAAAAGGGTATAGAACTTCCCGCGCTCAATTTCAAAGCTGACATTTTTTAAAACTGGCGGATCATTATCATATCTTTTTGTAACGGAATTAAATCGAATAATGGTGTTATCTGTCATCTAACTCTCCCTATCTATAGAAATTTACAGCGCTTATGTATTGTTAAGTTCAAACGTATAATATCATAAATTTCTCGGAATCTGTCATAAATTGTTGAACATCCTTTACAAAAAAAACCGCACCAATTGGTGCGGGATTAGCAGATACTACACTCCCCGCTTATTGCCCCATACATATGTATGCAGCTGCGGAAGTACTTTAACATCTGTCAAATCATTGTCATGTATCGTTTTTTCAATGAGCCAATCATATTTGTCAAGCAGTTTCTGCAATAAATTTCGGTCGTCAGCTGTAACAGTGTCATCATTTCCCACCTGCAGATAAAACGGAACACCGGGATAGCGCTTATGAATGTTTTTAGCGTATTCATAATCCTTATCATCAAAAACAACAATCTTCAGTGAGACCTGCTGTTCTGCCTTTCTTTTGGTCTGAAGATTATTCACAATATAACCGAGCACATCGAAGTCTGTTTTCATGCCTGAGCTCGGCGGTTTTGGGGATAGGGTCAGTTCATCAATTTCATAAAACCAATCCTGCCAGCGGCTCCCCTGTGTTTCCAGGCAGATCTTAATTTTTTCTGCTTTGAGCAAAGAAATGAGTTCACTCAAATTTTTTAAAAGTGCAGGATTACCCCCGGATATGGTCACAAAGGAAAATCCATCCCCACCCAGCTCTTTAAGCTCTTTCCAAATTTCATCCGGTTCCATTTGGCGGATGCTGTCTTTCGCACTTCCATCCCAGGTAAAGGATGAATCACACCAGCTGCATGAATAATCACATCCTGCTGTACGGACGAACATCGTTTTCTGGCCGATCACCATTCCTTCACCCTGAATGGTTGGTCCGAATATTTCGAGAACAGGAATCTTACTCAACCTCCATCCACTCCCTTCTTGCTTCCGCATAGCTTGTAGGAGTTTCAAAAAGGCGCACAAATTCTACTCTTGCACCAACATATTGCTCTTTTCTGTTTTGGAGGCTTTGTGCCATTTTTTCATAAATCCAGACAACCATATTCTCTGCTGTCGTATTCATTGGCGGCAGCGTTTCATTCAGATACTTGTGGTCAAGGAATATTTCAATTTCGTTTTTCCAAATTTTTTTAATGTCGCCGAAATCAATCATTAATCCTCTGTCATCCACGAATCCGCTTATGCCAAAAATCACCTTGTAGGTGTGCCCATGCAGGTTTTTGCATTTGCCTTCATAGCAATGCAGATGATGGGCTGAATCAAAAGTGAATTCCTTGCTGACCATTACACGCTTATGGTGGTATTTCAGCTGATCGGGTTTGATATCCTCATTTATCTTCTGCAGTTTATCAACAATCCTGAAACCGTACATGGCTTAAAGCTCCTCCTTTTCCTTGAGGTATTCTTCAAGGCCATTTTTCCTTAAATGGCATGCTGGACACTCCCCGCAGCCATCAGCCGGAATTCCGTTATAGCATGTCAGTGTTTTCTCACGCACATAATCAAGGGCATTTAATTCATCTGCCAGCTTCCATGTCTCTGCTTTGTTGAGCCACATTAATGGTGTATGGATCACAAACTGTTCATCCATTGATAGATTAAGGGTGACATTCAATGATTTTATAAAAATATCCCTGCAGTCTGGGTAGCCGCTGAAATCTGTTTCACACACCCCGGTTATAATATGCTTTGCATTAATCTGACTGGCCAGCACACCAGCAAATGACAGGAATAAAAGGTTTCTCCCAGGCACAAATGTGGATGGAAGCCCGCCTTCCTCCCCATCCTTTACTTTAATCTCATCACGGGTTAGTGCATTTGGTGCCAGCTGATTCAATAGGGACATATCTAGAATGTGGTGCCTGATCCCCAGTTCTTTTGCTATTTGCTGTGCACATTCGATCTCCAGCTTATGACGCTGATTATAATTAAAAGTGACGGCTTCCACTTCTTCAAAACGTTCCTTTGCCCAGAATAAGCAAGTTGTACTATCCTGACCGCCACTGAACACAACGAGGGCTTTATCATTTTTCATATAAAAATTCTCCTTTAAATAGAAAAACAGGACCACTAAGAAAGCAGACCTGTTTTCCTTAGTTTTTTAAAGAGGGTAGCTAGAACCTCTACCGTGTACACGGATTTTGCTATTGAACTATCAGTTTATATTATCATCTTTATTGGCTTTTTAGAAGGCTTAAATTTATACAGTAAAAAAGTTTTATTATTCAAAATCGCGGGAAAGTAATAATGCAGCGCCAATTTCATAAGGAGGGACTGAAGCCATGATCAGGTTTACATCGACTTCACGCTATTCCTTTGGCATTGCAAAAAAAGGGACATTTATAAGAAAGTCTGCAGGAATGAATATTCAGGATAGGTCTACTCTGATGCGTCTGGGACTGCTGCAATAATCGGAACCGGCAAAAAAGGTGCAGCTATTGCTTGCACCTTTTTTGCGTTTTAATTTTCTGAATCGGCTTCCAGGAGGTCCCACGCTGTTATGATGCCTTTTGGTTTTTCAGTCGGCTTTCCGTTCTCGGTAACTATGATCCCTTCAAGCTTTTCATTTTTATTTCGGCAGTCCTCAAACATATCCTCTAATTCAAAGATAGATGTATGTTTGCCTGCAAACGAGATTTGATGCTTTGATTTCTTGCTGAAAAGCTCTTTAATTCTCACCTTTTTCAACTGGATTGTTTCTTCTGTAAAGTGCTCTGCCATCCATTTCACGATATCTGCCGAAGTTAATAGCCATGAGTATTCCTCTTTTCTCGAGTAAATGGGGAATTGGGAGTGTGAAAATTTATTAATTATGGCCAGTACATCCGTTAGCTTGCCATCTTCATAAAAATAAAATACCGGAGTTGCAGCTATGGAAAGTGCGGTTTTTGGCTTTTCAAAATGGCCGGCAATCCTTTCAATCTTTTCTACCGTCTCGAGATGAGGCTCCGCAATATAATAATCAAGGTCTATTTTTTCATGGACAATGGCATTTCGCAGCTTGGCAAACTGATGCAAATCATCTTCATATAATCGAATCAGCGAATGATTTTTCTGTATTTCTATAAGTTTATAAAATCTATCTGTTCTGGCGTTTTTAGCAGATTGTTTTAAGGCTTTGTGAATACGGTTAAAGGCAGCCTCAAATCTTTCTGATAAGTTCATTTCTAAATCTGCTTCCAATATGATCTCTCCCTAAATGGTGATGTACCTCCTCTATTCCCAAAATGATGGACAAACTAAACTTTGAAGTTATTGGTACGCCTTCTAGCAGAATAATTTGCACAAATAGAATTTTCAGTCTATTATATAATATTATATTCTTCTGCTAAGGACATTGCATAAATATATAACATTACTAATAAATGTTTTTCATTCAAGCATTAGAAGACATGATTTTCCCTTTTTTCAGAAAGAATAATGAATGAAATTCTTTTGAATAAAAATGAAGATTTATTATTACCAAATAATATTTTATTCCTCAGTACAAACAAATTTACTGCGAAAGCTGGTGAAATGATGAGATACACCCTTCACCCATTAGGGGATGATGCTGTTCTTGTTGAGCTTGGGAAAGAAATCAGCAAGGAAACTCATCAGAAAGTTCAGTCGCTGACTGCCTTTCTTGAAAAGTACCCTCCCGAATGGATGATTGAATACATACCTGCTTACACAACTGTAACCATTTTTTATAATCCATTTAAGGCCTATCAGCTTTCAAATGGCCAGCTCCCGTTTAATTTCGTGTGTTCACTGATTAAACCGCTTGTTGAAGAGATGACGGAAAATAATATGCCGGAACCTGAAATTGTTGAAATCCCGGTATGCTATGGAGGAGAATTTGGGCCGGATCTTGATTTTGTGGCAGAGCATAATGGGATTACCCCCGAAGAAGTTATTGAAATTCACTCCTCAGGCAGCTACCTGGTCTATATGATTGGATTTGCACCAGGATTCCCTTTTATTGGCGGAATGTCAGAACAAATTGCCGCACCAAGACGGGATACGCCGCGTCTAAAGATTCCCGAGAGAACAGTGGGGATTGCCGGGATGCAGACGGGTATTTACCCCATCGAGACGCCAGGCGGCTGGCAGCTGATTGGGCGTACTCCTGTTAAATTGTTTCGGCCGACGGATGACTCCCCTACCCTACTCAAAGCAGGCGACCAAATCAAATTCAAGCCAATCAGTCTGGAAGAATACCATCATTGGGAGGAGACGGAACAATGATTAACGTTTTAAAGCCTGGACTCCTTTCTAGCATTCAGGACCTGGGGAGAACCGGCTATCAAAAGTTTGGCGTGATTTCCAGCGGGGCCATGGACCCATTTTCACACCGGATGGCCAATCTGCTGGCTGGAAACGAAGAAAATGATCCTGTTTTAGAAATAACGATGATGGGTCCAATTTTAACATTTGAAAAAGATACCCTCATTTCGATTTGCGGCGGTGACCTTTCCCCTTCCATCAATGGCCAGCCTGTTCGGACATGGAGATCCGTTTTTGTGAAAAAAGGCAGTGAACTTAAATTCGGCCGGTGCCGTAAAGGGTGCCGAGCCTATCTGGCTGCTGCGGGCGGATTTGCCGTACCTGATGTAATGAACAGCAAATCCACCTACCTGCGTGCAGGAATTGGCGGTTATAAAGGCAGAGCATTAAAGTCAGGAGACCTGCTGGAAACCGGCAAACCTTCTCTCCAATCATTGAAAATAACGGAGTATTTGACAAAACAGATTCTTGATAGGACTTTTGTTGAAAACGACTGGGGTATTGCATCAGAACTCATACCGGACACAGCGGCAAATCCAGAAATCAGAATAACAAGGGGCCGCCAATTTGATTTATTTTCCGAAGCAAGCCAGGTTCAGCTTTTCAAACATGCCTTTGAAGTTACCTCACAATCGGACAGGATGGGATATAGACTGAAAGGCCCTGCTCTTTCGCTGTCAGAACATGCTGAGCAAATATCTGAAGCCGTAAATTTTGGTTCCATTCAAGTTCCTCCGGATGGAAATCCGATTGTATTGCTGGCTGACCGGCAAACAACTGGAGGTTATCCAAAAATTGGACAGGTTGCTGCTGTCGACCTCCCCCTTCTGGCGCAGGCCAAACCCGGAGACTCCTTAAGTTTTGCAGAAATATCAAATGAACAGGCGCAGCAGTTATTAATTAATAGAGAAATGAAATTAAGGGAATTAAAGCAAGGCATATTTTTAAAAACAAGAGGAGGAAATTAAGATGCACATTGTAGACATTAATTGTGATATGGGAGAAAGCTTTGGTTCATACAAGATGGGGAGCGATGAGGAAATACTTGATTATATTACTTCTGCCAATATTGCATGCGGCTTTCATGCCGGCGACCCTGCGACCATGCGAAAAACAGTTAAGATGGCACTTGAGAAGAATGTTGGCCTGGGTGTCCATCCGGGACTCCAGGATCTGCATGGATTCGGCCGGAGGGATATAAACATAACCCCTCAGGAAGCTTATGACTTAGTGGTCTATCAAATTGGTGCTTTGTATGCCTTTGTTAAATCTGAAGGCGGAAAGCTTCAGCATGTAAAACCGCACGGTGCATTATTCAACATGGCCTCAAAAAGCGCACCATTATCAGAAGCAATCGCAGAAGCGGTTTATAAAGTGGATCCTGAACTGATTCTTTTCGGGCTCTCAGGAAGCGAATTAGTAAAAGCCGGCAGGAAAATTGGACTCCGCTCTGCAAATGAGGTGTTCTCAGACCGCACGTACCAGGAGGATGGAACTCTTACTTCAAGAAGGGAACACAATGCACTTATTACAGATCATAGCGAAGCTGTAAATCAGGTAATCCGCATGGTCAAGGAAGGAAAGGTTCATTCTGTCCAGGGTACTGACGTTTCCATTGAGGCCAATACGATATGCATCCATGGTGACGGGGAAAGCGCACTTGAATTTGCCCAATATATTCCGAAGGCACTGAATGAAGCAGGAATCCAGGTAGCGAAAATCAGCGAGTTTTTGAAATAAAACCGATATTCGTGGAAGTAATGAAAAGTTGGTGCCCCTTTAAGGAGACTTATTTATCTTGCGGGGATTCCGATGTTCTCATCGGGTTGAAATAGTGCATATGAGGTTTTAAAAAATAGCGTGCAGGCTTTTAGGGGCGATTGTCGGGAATAGTTCTGTTGAAGAAGAATACTCTAGCGCGAATGGAACTCAATCATTACAAATAGTGCTGATGCAAGGTAAAAGAAGCACGAAAGATAACCACAAATAGAATTATTGGGGGAAAATGAATGAAAAAGCAATCTAATGCCAGTCTTTTGCTGGGTGCCGCATTCCTTATGGCCACTTCTGCCATTGGACCAGGCTTTCTGACACAAACGACAGTATTTACAGAAACCCTGCTTGCGAGTTTTGGATTTGTAATTTTAATTTCTATTATTATCGATATTGGGGCACAGATGAATATCTGGCGAATCATAGCCGTTTCTGAAAAGCGCGCACAGGATATTGCCAACGATGTCCTTCCGGGACTGGGATATTTCCTTGCTGCCCTGATTGTCATGGGCGGTCTTGCTTTTAATATTGGGAATATTGCCGGTGCCGGGTTAGGTACAAATGTTATTTTCGGTATATCCCCTGAATTGGGCGCCCTTCTAAGCGGAATTTTGGCAATCGGCATCTTTCTTGTAAAAGAAGCGGGCAGATTAATGGACCGTTTCACACAGATTTTAGGATTTGTCATGATTGGATTAACTCTTTATGTAATGTTTACTGCACAGCCTCCTGTTGGTGAAGCTGTTGTCAAAACGTTCGTGCCGGATAAAATTGATATTCTGGCCATTATTACACTAGTCGGCGGAACGGTTGGCGGTTATATTACCTTCGCTGGCGGGCATCGTTTAATTGATGCTGGAGTCAAAGGAAAAGAAGCTCTGCCGGAAGTCACAAAGAGCTCTGTCAGTGCAATCGGGATTGCTTCCATTATGCGTATCTTCCTGTTCCTTGCCGCACTGGGTGTGGTTTCACAGGGCCTTGCACTCGATCCATCCAACCCTCCTGCTTCTGTCTTCCAGCTGGCAGCGGGGAATATTGGATATAAGATGTTTGGAGTAGTTATGTGGGCAGCTGCCATAACTTCTGTTGTCGGTGCAGCTTATACATCGGTCTCATTCATTCGGACATTGAGCCCTGCTGTCGAGAAATATCATAAATGGGTCATTGTCGGTTTTATCGCCATTTCTACATTTGTTTTTGTTTTGATTGGAAAACCGGTAAAAATATTGGTTTTAGTTGGTTCATTAAACGGGCTTATCCTGCCGATTGCATTAGGTGTAATGCTGATTGCTGCCTATAAAACCAAAATTGTCGGTGATTATAAACATCCCCTTTGGATGACGATTTTCGGAGTCATTATCGTGATAGCCATGTCTTACATGGGGGTTTATTCATTAATCAATGGTATCCCCGAGCTATTTAAATAAGCATGAAAGGAGATTTTCATATGATCACCCCTTCTCAATTGAATCCCGAAGAGGCGCGCAAATTAATCCGTGTAAAGGATTGGGATGATCCAACTGCAGGAATGGCTAATGGCTTTATTCAAGCTAATCTGGCTATATTGCCAAAGGAGCTGGCCTTTGAATTTCTGCTCTTCTGCCAGCGTAATCCTAAATCATGTCCAATCATTGATGTGACTGAACCAGGTTCACCAGTGCCAATGCTGTCAGCTCCAAATGCTGATATTAGAACCGACCTGCCAAAATACAGGGTATATAAAAACGGAGAGCTCGCTGAGGAACTTTCAGATATAACATCTTATTGGAATGATGATATGGTAGCATTTCTGCTCGGATGCAGTTTTACATTCGAAGACGCATTGCTCAAAAATAATATCCCTATCCGCCATATTGAGGAAAATCGGAATGTCCCGATGTATAAAACCAATATTGGCTGTGTGGGTGCAGGCCGGTTTGAAGGCCCGATGGTAGTGAGTATGCGTCCGATGACAGAAAAGGAAGCCATTAGGGCTGTACAGGTGACAAGCCGCTTCCCATCTGTCCATGGGGCCCCTGTCCATATTGGAAATCCAGAAGCAATCGGCATTAGCAATATCCAACGCCCAGATTTTGGGGACCCTGTGACCATTAAAGATGGAGAGGTACCGGTTTTCTGGGCCTGCGGGGTAACACCCCAGGCAGTTGCCATGCATGTGAAGCCGGAAATTATGATTACACATGCTCCGGGACATATGTTTATTACTGATTTGAAAAATGAGGAGTTTTCGGTTTTATAGGAAAAAGGCGTCCCATGGGCGCCTTTTACTTTTTATTTTTCAAATAATTCAGGGCATCATGATGATCTTTTTTCATAATCTGCTCAATTATTGGGTCTGCGGGTATTACTTCCCTGCTTTTTTTATTGATTGTCCGGTAAACGGGCCTGATCGACGAAAGACTGCTTTTAACTTTCCATTCGCTATCCTGGAAAACAATTTTCAAATCGATGAGACCAAGATGATTGCCCCAATATCCAGCTTGGACTGCAGCAGTTCCGTTAATGGTGCCAGTCTTTAAGTCGATTCCAGGCAGCTTTTGCAGTTCATCTTTGACAGGAAAAACAGAATGGCTGTGCCCGAATAGAATGGCATCTAATCCTTTAACCTTGCTGAGGGCATGAACTGAGTTGCCCTTTTTTTCATCCAGTCCTTTATCGGACTCTAGACCTGTATGGGCAAGAGCCACAATAATATCTGCCCCTTTGCTTTTCATAATAGGGATAAAATGCTCGGCAGTTTCCTTTATATTTTTCACTTTAAGGTTTCCGTGAAAATACTCCTTATTCCATTCCGCAACAATCGGTGTGATAAAGCCGATGACTCCAACTTTCAGCTTATGCTTCTCCCCGGCTGTATCTGTCACTTCTTTCTCTATAATGGTATAGGGATTAAAATAATTCAAATCATCCTCATCGAGCTGATTGCTGTCTTCAACATATATATTGGCATTGACATAAGGAAAGTTAGCCCCCCTGAGGCTTTCTTCCATAAAATCAATTCCGTAATTAAATTCATGATTTCCCACCGTAGCAGCATCATAAAGCAGAGTATTCATGGCTTTAAAAACAGGATGGACATTAGCCATGTCAAGCGGATGGCTTCTATAGGCATACTCATCGAGTCCGTTGCCTTCAAGAATGTCCCCATTATCAAATAGAAGGGAATTAGGAGACTCATTTCTTGCCTGTTTAATTAAGCTGGCCGTTCTTGAAAGCCCAAACTCCACTGTTTTCTTGCGGTCTTCGTAATCATAACCAATCATATTTCCATGCAAATCCGTTGTTTCCATCAGGCGCAGATGGATGGTTGGCGGTCCGGAGACTTCAGCTTCCGTCTGGTTCCAGACAATCAGCAGGGCTATGAATAATAACAGCGTGATTAAGTATTTTTTCATTCCCTTTTTCATTCCATCTCCCCCAGATGATCTAAGATAAGTTTTCTTATTTTCTCTCGATACATGAAAATTAATCAGAGATTGGGGGCTTAAGAAAAAAGAAGAAAAAAAGGAAAATTTTGAAACTTTTTATCATCCTATTCGTTATAAAAGAAAACAAAAATAGGAGGTCCTGCATGGTTAGACAAAAAAAATTCTGGGTTTGGGCATTGTTGTTCTTTATTTTAGAATCAATTTTAGCAGCGGGTATTTCGTTTTTTCTTCACTTCCCTCTGCTTGATACCATTGCCTACAGCAGCTTTATTCTTTTTGCATTAAGCCTATTTGCTTTTTCACAGGATGATGCCTGGACAAATAATGTGATTGCTGATTAAGCTAAATATGATGACTCATATGAATGAAGAAGAAAGAGCTGAATTTTTCATTCATATCAATCCGTTTCTTTCAGGGACATTTGCTTTTTTTATCGTTGGGATAATAATTACGGTGTATTTGTTTATAAGTTAATTTGTTGTTGTTTTAGTGTTTAATGATGTCCGTTGCTTTCCGCGGGGAGGCATGAGAGCCTCCTTTGCTTCGCTTGTGGGGTCTCTTACTCCCTCTCCTCCCGAAGGACTTTGAATTGTCTTCCTTGAATCATCACCGCACGAAGAAAATGCGTATGCATTTTCAAGGATCAAGTGCCCACAGCGAAGATCAACTCAGCAGATTAAATAAAATTTGGAGTAAAAAAAACAACAAACTTTGAAAAAAACTTCTATTTTTTGTAAAGAGTTTTTATTATGATTTTCTCCCAGCTTTTCCAGTTCAGTACGTTTTTCAGGCGTATTCTTGTGCGTACACCCTTTCCTACCGGGTACCTGAGTGAAGGTTCTTTTTCCCTGAGAATGCTCACTGCTTTTTTCGCTACGATTAGCGGATCTTCATAAAAGGGCTCGCCTTGTTCAAGGTAATTTTGAATTTTTGTCATATATGGATAATAAGGTGAATCTTTTTTCAAGGATGGTTCCGCTATCTTTTTCCCTGTTGTCCAGATGCCAGTCCTGAAAGATCCTGGCTCAATCAGGACAACATTTACGCCAAACGGTTTCATTTCAAGTCTAAGTGATTCACTCCACCCTTCTACAGCAAATTTTGATGCGGCATATGGCGATAAGCCTGGAAACCCGATTCTTCCGCTGATGGAACTTACATTTAAGATGGTTCCTGTTCTTTGTTTTCGCATAAATGGCAGAACCGCTTGTGTTACTGCAAACGTTCCAAAAACGTTTGTCTCAAATTGATTTCTATACTCCTCCAGCGGTATTTCTTCCGCAAATCCTGCTCCTGCATAGCCTGCATTATTGATTAAAACATCAATTGAAGGCAATTGAAGGATCAGGTTTTTAAAAACTTCTATGGATGAGGACGAGGTGACATCCAATTCGTGAATGGATATCTGTTCATGAACTCCCTCTCGTCTAGCTTTCTCCATTAATAATTTGCTTTTATTCGTATTTCTCATTGTTGCAATAACTTGAAAATCATTCTTAGCCAGCTCAATGGCCATCAAGGTTCCAAACCCGCTGGAACAGCCTGTAACGGCAGCATATTTCCTATCCAACTATCATCATCCTTTCTTCGTAATGATTTTTTCCAATTCGACTGTAAATAGATATATAATTAAATGAAAAAGTATTATAAAATAGTAAATATATTGATAATAAGAGGATGAACAAGGTGGCACACATATTTTTCAGCATTTTCCTGCTTGTATCCGGTTTGTCTTCATCATTGCAGCAAAGCCAGGAGCCGATTGATTTAAATGTGCATTTGAAGGGAAATGCCATTGTTATTGATTCACCTGCCCTTAAAAGCCCTGCATTGAGCAGCACATTAGCAGCTGCAGTAAAATTTACGGCGAAGCTGACCTATTATAAAGAATACCGGATCCATTTTCAGGCGCTAAACTCCCATGCAATTCACAGAAGCAATGAATACATGATCCCATATATGTTCCAGAGTAACTATCTCCGCATTTCATGAAATTTTAAAGAAACTTAAAAAGTGTGGAGGAATGAAATTGGAAACGATAAAATCATTTTTAAATAATAACAGCATCAAACGATTCATTATTTTTGGAATTATTGTCCTGGCTCTTTACCTGCTGAGGAGCATGATTAATTTAATTCTGATTACATTTATATTTTCATTTTTGATGGATAGGCTTGTGAAGCTTGTCCTCTCGAGATTTAAACTGAATAGGAAACTGACGGTCATAACCCTTTATATGGGAATTATCGGCCTGCTTTCTATAGGGATTATCAAGTACCTCCCTTTAATTGTATCTGAAATATCACAGCTGTTTAAACAGGTTGAAAGCTTTTACACCCAAAAACATGACAATATCGTAATTACATATATTGTTCAAATGCTCGAAACAAATGAAATTACGAAATATCTTGAACAGGGCTTTGCGTTCCTGCTTCAATATTTTTCCGATATTAGTCATATTGCCGTACAGGTATTGCTGTCTCTAATCCTTAGCTTGTTTTTCCTGCTTGAAAAACCGAAACTGATTGAATTCACCTTGAAATTTAAGCACAGCAAAATCGCTGACTTTTATAATGAAATCGAGTATTTTGGAAGTAAATTTGTGCAAACATTCGGGAAAGTAATCGAGGCGCAGTTTGTCATTGCCACAGTCAATTGCATCCTGACAACACTTGCTCTATGGATCATGGACTTTCCACAGCTGATGGGATTGTCAATTCTGATTTTCCTGCTGGGATTAATTCCTGTAGCAGGTGTCATTATTTCGCTTGTCCCGCTCTGTACAATCGCCTATTCTCTCGGCGGATTCATCCAAGTATTTTATATAGTACTGGTCATTATGGTGATCCACGCCATTGAAGCGTATATTTTAAATCCGAAGCTTATGTCTTCCAAAACGGATTTGCCGGTCTTTTATACCTTTATTGTCCTGATTTTCTCTGAACATTTCTTCGGTGTTTGGGGATTAATCGTCGGTATACCAGTGTTTGTATTTATGCTGGATGTTCTTGAAGTCAAGAGCAATCCGCCGAAAATTCAGTAATTTAAAAACACACAGTCCCGCTGTGTGTTTTTTCATCTTTTCAGAATCCCCCTTTTATTATCGGGCTGCTTCAGCCAATGCCTGAGCCCTTTTCCTGCGTGTGGTTCATCATTATATCTGGGAATGACGTGCAGATGGCTGTGAAGAATGGATTGATTTGAAGCATCGCCCACATTCCAGCCAAGCGTATATCCATCTGGTGCATACTTTTTATCTAAATAATCCTTAGCTTTTTGCAAAAGTACATATGTATCATTCCATTCTTCCGCTGTCAGGTGAAAAGCATCGGAATGGTGCGCTTTTGGCACTATGACCCCACAACCCTCCAATACGTCCTGTTCTTTATCGTGCTGAAGAAAATAACAAGTGCTGTTTTCAAAAATGATATTTTGAAGAGGGTCCTTGTGCGGACTGCAAAAAGGACAATGATCCTGATGCGGCATTTAATTTTTTCCTTTCTTTGCGGGGTGATTTATCAACAACTTCTCCAAAGCGGCTTTATGTGAATGCTCATCAAATGCAGAGTTATTGATTACAGCCTTTCGAATGGACAGCTTCTTCAAGATTTCCTCTTCTGCCTGCCTCCTGGCTTTAAGAACCTTTAAAGTGCCATCTTCCCCGCTTAAATGATTTTTCTTTCCATATCCTTGATCGGTATAATAATGGATAAAACCTTCAGACCAGGATTGCGGCCGTTCTTTTATCGCTTTCCTGAAAGAGTAGTCAAGGTTATCCTGACTGATATAAATTAATATCGGATTCAGCTTTTTCACGGAATTTTCCAATGCCAATACATAATTCCGAACCTTTGTAAGCGGAGCTCCATATTTAATCATACCGACTGTAACAGGATTCTGTATAAAACAGCATTCAAAAATATGTACTTTTTTGCCGCTGGCAGCTCGCGTTGAAAATCGTTCCCAATTATTGATTATAAGTTTCATATTTTGATCCAAAGGAAGCTCATAGATATCCTTTTTAGATACTTTCTCATAAAATGTGTCTGGAATGTCAGGTACAAGCTTTTTATAAGGCAATAAATAGCCATTATCTTCCGGAATGCAATTTTCGATAATTTGGTCTCTGAATGCACTATATTCTTCCAGTAATCGATGCCACTGGTCATTTTCAAAATAGGCGACGCTCTCATAATCTGCCGGATGATTCAGATCCCCTTCGCAGTACAGCTCTGACTCAATACCGTTTTGCATCAAAATTTCATGAACCAATCTTGCAGTAGTAGATTTGCCTGAACCAGGCAGACCCTCGATTAAAATTAATTTTGTATCCATCGAATCACCTTCACAATATTTAGAATTCGCATTCTATTGTAATGCATAAAAAGAAAAACAAACAGCATTATTAACTGTTTGTCGTTTGGAAGAGGTTTATTTTATTGCTGAATTTTTTTATGGGAAATTGTCTTGGATATTAATAGCTTTTTGGTGAGCCCACCAGTTTTTGTCGCCATAAACGGACTATGTCGACCTTTTTTTGTGTGGCACTAAATTTTGTTTTTTTATGAACACTTCATTGAGACCTTTTTAAGGTGAGCCACTGAAATTTTCGTCTTCATGAAGGTTCTATGGCGACCATTTGTTGGTGAAGCATTAAATTTTCGTCTTCATGAAAGCTCTATGGCGACCATTTGTTGGTGAGCCACTGAATTTTCGTCTTCATAAAGGCTCTATGGTCCCATTTGTTGGTGAGCCATTGAATTTTCGTCTTTATGAATGGTCCATGTCGACCATTTTTTGATAAGCCATTGAATTTTCGTCTTCATGAAGGTTCTATGTCGCCCATTTTTTAATGAGCCACTGAATTTTCGTCTTCATAAACGCTCTATGTGAACCATTTTAAGGTGCGTCACTGAATTTTCGTCTTCATGAAGGTTCTATGTCGCCCATTCAGTAATAAGCCACTGAATTTTCGTCGCCAAGATCATATAAAAGCCTGCACTCAAAATTATCTGCGGTGTTTGTTAATTTCCTTTATCAAAACCGTTAGTGCATCGCTCATTGGCGAGGCTTGCATGTTATTGATGATTTGTCCTCGTCTTTTTTCAAGTTTATCCAGGGATTCAAGAAGGCTTTCTTTTGTTAATTTCTCCTCTTCCAATGTAAGGGAGAATCCTTTTTTTAAGAAGGATTCTGCATTTTGTATTTGGTCCCCCCTGCTTTGTTTTTTGGTTAGCGGGATGATGAGCATAGGAAGCTTCAAAGCAAGAAATTCAAAAATGGCATTGGATCCTCCTCTGGTGACGACTGTATCTGTAGCAGCGAGGATATCAGCAAGCTCGTTGCTGATGTACTCAAATTGTCTGTAGCCTTTAATGTTTATTAAACTCTCATCCTTTTGACCTTTGCCGCATAGATGAACAATTTGGTATATAGAAGTCAGCTCCTGAAGGGATTCCCGGATCGTTTCATTCATTTTCTTAGCCCCCAGACTGCCGCCCATTACAGTCAAGATTGGCCTTTCATCCGTGAACCCTAGAAGCGCCCTTCCCCTCTCCTTTTCACCGGAGAAGATTTCCCTTCTGATCGGAGATCCTATAGCCGTAGTCTTTCTTGCAGGAAAATGCGACGCAGCTTCATCGAATGAAGTAAAAATCCTGTCTGCAAACCGCTGAGAAATTTTGTTTGCAAGTCCTGGAGTCAGGTCACTTTCATGAATATATATTGGTATTTTTAATGAGCTTGCCGCAATTATAACAGGGACCGATACAAATCCGCCTTTTGAAAATACAAGCTTTGGCTTCAGCTTTTTAAGCAGCTTTCGTGCTTCGATAATCCCTTTTAATACACGAAAAAGATCTTTTATATTTTCTTTATCCATGTAGCGGCGGAGTTTTCCGCTGTTAATTCCGTAATAAGGTATGTTCATTTCAGAAATCAATTCTTTTTCGATTCCCTTTATTGAGCCGATATAGTGAATATCCCATTCTCCTTGGGAAAGTTCATTTATTATGGCGATATTTGGAGTCACATGGCCGGCAGAGCCGCCCCCTGTAAAAACAATTGTATTTTTTTTCATTTCCTACCTGCCTAAACCAATTTTAATTACATTATACATCTAAGATACAAGTTTAAGTCCGATTGCAGCACTTAATACCATTGCAATAAAAAATATCCGTTTTACATCTTTGGGCTCTCCGTACAGAATCATGCCAAGAATGGCTCCTCCAGCGGCACCAATTCCAGTCCAGACCGCATAGGCTGTCCCCATCGGCAGTTCTTTCATGGCCAGCGCAAGAAATATGAAGCTGGCGCCAAAACCGCCAATCAGCAGGAAAAATGATTGCCAATTCCTTTTTTTGTGCCAGCTGTTAATCATGGTGACACCTGTCATTTCAAAAAGCCCAGCCAGAATAAGAAACACCCAGCTCATGAAGCTTCAGCTCCTTTATCTTCGTTTGTCACCAGCTTTAAGCCTAAAACACCTAATAACAAAATAAGAACAAGAATTATTTTAGATAATTTCAAAGGCTCTCCGAAAAATACAATTTCAGATAAAACTGTACCAGCAGTGCCCAAGCCCACAAAGACCGCATATACCGTTCCCACAGGCAGGACTTTGCCAGCCATTATCATCAAATAAAAACTGACTGCTATGCATAGGATGGTCCCTGCCCATGATAATGGATCATCCGCATGCTTTAACCCAATCACCCAAAACACTTCAAAAAATGCGGCTATAAATACCTTCAGCCACTGCATGAAATCAGCCCCTTTTTTACGAATATTATTCCCGGAAAAAAGAAAAAAGCCCGGAAGATATCTGATGAACAGTATCTCCCAGGCTTTTATCCTTCCGTGGCATAGCTTTTATAGCTATGAGTTTTCTCTCGGACCAGGCCAGCAGCTGCTGCGGAACCCTAGAAAACCTTTTTATTAGATTTACTGGCATTATAACAAAATAAAAGCCCCTTTTCCATAATAATGAATGGAAATAGATATCAAGACACATGATTAGCAAGGACATATTCTTTTTCCCAATTCCGGCTGTCTGATATTTCAGCTGATAAAGAATGCAATGAGCATCTCGATGCAATATGACTGAGTGATGGCGGATAGGGGCTTTTTCTTATATGACCTATTATGCAGCTCAGAGCCATCTCATAGTCGAATTGCTGGCAATAATTAAAATAATAATTAACGATTTCGTTTTTGATCCGAAAAGGCGGATATATTCTTTCAATAAGAACAAAAAGCTTCAGCATCTCTGTTTTGTTCATTTACCCCATCCTTTATGATAACGTTAATTCAATTATTGCCTTTTTTACTAAAACAATACCCCTGCAACTGGCAGGGGTTTCGCTTTATATTTCCAATTCAAGAGCTACCGGGCAATGATCGCTGCCCATAATGTCGCAGTGGATCTGTGAATCTAGTATTCTTTCTTTTAGCTTTTCGGACACAATAAAATAATCAATCCGCCAGCCGATATTCCGCTCTCTTACCTTGGCCATGTAGGACCACCAGGTATATGCTCCTTCCGCTTCGGGATATTTATAGCGGAATGCATCAACAAACCCGGATCCAAGCAGTCTGGTCATTTTTCCACGTTCTTCATCAGTAAAGCCTGAGTTGCCCCTGTTGGATTTAGCATTTTTTAAATCTATTTCGAAATGAGCCACGTTTAAGTCCCCGCACATGATCACAGGCTTAATCTGATCCAGGCCGAGTAAATACTCCCGGATCCGCTCTTCCCACTCAAGACGGTATGGAAGCCGGGCCAGGTCACGCTGTGAATTCGGAGTATAGACATTAACAAGATAAAAGCCTTCATACTCAAGCGTGAGAATCCTGCCTTCAGGTTCTGTTTCGTCATCGCCCAATCCATAGCGAACAGAGAGCGGCTCTTTTTTTGTAAATACAGCTGTACCGGAATATCCTTTTTTTATCGCATAATTCCAGTATTGGTGATAGCCTTCCAGTATGAGCTCGATCTGTCCTTCCTGCAGTTTGGATTCCTGAATGCAAAATATGTCTGCATCCACTTCTTTGAAGTAATCCATGAATCCTTTTTTCACACATGCCCTTATGCCATTCACATTCCATGAAACGAGTTTCATTGCTATTATATCTCCTTATGTTAAAAACTCTGTCTGAATACAACATTACCACGGATATTCAATACTTGCACAGTTAAAGTACTGTAACGGGAATGGCAAACAACAAAAATTACTGGCAAATGCAGCATACTTTAATTAGCGGTGCTCTATTGCCTGAATATCATGGTACCGGCATTCATTTGCACTAATTTGACCTTTTCACCCCGCTTAATACTTTCATATAATGATGCCGTCAGCTCAAAGGCTTTGCCATTATCCAGCCGAATCCAATATTCTTCATGCGTGCTGAAGTTGCTCAAGTAATTATCAACCGAGGTCTGCCGATATTTTTCCTCTATTCTACCTTCGAATTCTGCGATATGAGTTTCCTCAGCCACAAGACCTGAAATGAAGCCATAATAGACGACCAGCATGAAAGCTGCCACTTGAACATAGAGGCCTGATTCCATCCACTTTTTCAATTGTTCATCCCTCTGTTTCTATTGTTTGTTAGTGAGCTATCCTCAATAGATTGGGATAAACCTTAGAATTTCAAACATGCATACAATAAAAAATGCCCAAATCAATGGGCATTTCTCATTATTCTATTTACTGAATCATATAACTTGGCGGCTGCTTTTTCTGGTGAATCCGCCTGGCTGATTGCAGAAATGACAGAAACACCGTCTGCTCCTGCCTCAATTAGGGGAGATGCATTTTCAGAAGTAATTCCGCCTATTCCTACAACAGGAATTTGGATGTCGGCAGATCTTAATTCTGTCAAAAAAGTAAGTCCCTGTACTGCTTTGGCATCTGCCTTTGTGGATGTCGGATAAATAGGCCCTATGCCAATGTAATCTGCGCCTTGACGGATCGCTGTTTCCGCTTCCTGCATGCTGTGCACTGAGACTCCCAGGATTTTGCTGCCAATTTTCCTGCGGACCACATCGGCTGCTTCATCGTCCTGGCCTATATGGACACCATCTGCATTTATTTTAACTGCCAATTCAATATCATCATTGACAATAAAAGGGATATTGCTCTGTTTGCAGATTGCTTGAAGCTTTTTTGCGAGCGATTCCTTTTCTTTACCATGAAGGCATCCTGCTCCTTTTTCACGGAATTGAAATAACGTAATGCCTCCCTTGATGGCTGCTTGAAGGACATTTTCAGGATTCTGGCAGCAATTTGTGCTGCCCATTATGAAGTATACTTTTAATAAGCTTCTCATTGCCTGCGGATTAACAGCCATATCCTTCAGCCTCCTTCTTCCTTTTATTGAACGCCCAGTGATTGGTAGGTCCATGACCGCTGCCAATTCCTAAATCATTTTCAATTGCTGCCTGGATGAATTTTTTTGCCCGATCAACAGCCTCTGGCACGGTAAGACCGTCAGCGAGGCCAGCGGTTATGGCAGCCGAGTAAGTGCAGCCTGTTCCATGTGTGTTGGCTGTTTGTATTCTGCTGCTTTTAAATTCCGAAAACCTTTCTCCGTCAAAAAGAAGGTCTGCTGCTATGTCTTTTGCTTCATCATGGCCGCCTTTTATGATGACATTTTTCGCTCCAAGGTGATGCAGTTTTTTTGCTGCTTCTCTTTTATCCTCTAGTGAACGAATTCTTATGTCCGTTAAAACCTCTGCTTCTGGAATATTCGGGGTAATCACCAGAGAGAGAGGTATAAGATGCTTTTTCATCGCTAATATCGCTTCATTCTGAAGAAGACTTGCTCCTCCCTTTGCAATCATTACTGGATCTATGACGACATTTTTCCAGCCGTATCTCACAATTTCATTGGAAACACTCTCGATTATAACTGCACTAAAAAGCATTCCTGTCTTCACAGCGTCAGGTCTGAGGTCTTCTCCTATCGACTGAATTTGAGCAGAAACTGCCTCTGCTGTCATTGGATAAACTCCTTGAACACCCTTGGTGTTTTGAGCCGTTACCGCAGTTAAAGCAGACATGCCGAAAACACCGAGTTCCTGAAATGTTTTTAAGTCAGCTTGAATGCCCGCGCCGCCGCCGCTATCAGAACCCGCTATGGTTAAAGCTTTGTTCACTTTCATTTATATTGCCTCCTAACTGGTGTTTTTCAAAAGAGCCATATGATTCAACATCTGCAGCTGAAATGTTATATAAGCTATTCAAAAACTCTATTTGGAAAGTGCCTGGTCCTTTGCCATCCGATTTTTCTGCTGCGATTTCGGCTGCAGAGCCATAAACGACCAATGAAGTTACTGCCGCTTTTACAGGATCCTTTTCAATAGCAGCGAAAGCTCCTATTATTGAAGTAAGAAGACATCCGGCACCCGTTACTTTCGTTAGAAGAGGATGGCCATTGTTAATGGCAAAAGTGGATCTTCCATCTGAAACGATATCCTGTTTTCCTGTAATAACGGTTACTGCACCAAGTTCTTTTGCTGCCGACTTAGCAAGCTCTGAAGTGTTACCTGCTGCTTCAACTGCATCTACGCCCTTTATACTCCATTTCTGTCCTGCCGCGTTGGCAATTTCTGCAGCATTCCCTCTTATGATGGTAATATCTAACTCTTCTAATATTCTTTTAGCTGTATCTGTGCGATAAGCCGTGGCCCCGACACCAACCGGGTCAAAAATGACTGGAACCCCATGCTGATTTGCTGATTTACCCGCTATGAGCATACTTTTTACTTCTTTTTCTGTCAGTGTTCCCATATTGAGAACCAATGCACCAGCTATTTTAGCCATTTCAGCTGCCTCTTCATGTGCATATGCCATTACTGGTGATGCCCCAATTGCCAGCAGGCCATTTGCAGTAAAGTTTGTTACCACCACATTTGTAATGTTATGTACAAGAGGGTTTGACACTCTTACTTTTTCCAATAGACTGCTAAACTCCTGAATGTTCATCTAAAATCCTCCTTTAATTCATAACTAATCCGCCATCTACAACCAGATTTTGTCCAGTAACTGCCCTTGCCCATGGAGAAGCGAAGAAGACTATCGCATCAGCCACTTCTTGAGGATCTGTGACTTTTCTTAATGGAGTCGAGTTTTCGATAATTTTAAAGACTTCCTTAGAGGTCGAAGCACTGGCATCTGTCGTTTTTAACAAACCTCCCGATACCATATTTGCCGTAATTCCATATTGGCCCAGCTCATTCGCCATATTTCTGGTGAAGCCTAATAAAGCAGCTTTGCTGGTCGTATAGTCATGATAGGGTACAACTGGATGCTGGAATAGATTGGTGCCGACCGAGATTACCCTGCCAAACTCCAGTTTTTTCATATCTTCAAGACCTGCCTGAACTGTGTTCAATGCTCCCAGAATTGCACCTTCCAGCTGGCTTTTGTAATCGTCCCATTTAATTGTTTCTGCATCTTTTTTCGAAATAGGGTCAAATTGAAAGTTTACCAGTGCATTATTGACTATGGTTGTAATGGGAGCTCCAAAGTGTTCCTTCGTCTCTTGAAACATGGAGTTCACTTGAACACTGTCCCGAATATCAGCACGAATGGCAATGGCTTTTTCGCCAATTTCCTTCTGCAAAGCATGGGCTTTTTCCTCGCTATGGAAATAGTTAATGACAACTTTCGCTCCTTCTCTCGCGAATGCTTTTGCGGTTTCTTTGCCCAGCCCTCTGCTGCTGCCTGTAATAATGACAATCTGATCGTTAAGATTCATAGAAAATCCCCCTTATTGATAGCCAATTCATCTGTTTTAGAGAACAAAATAAAAACCAGATCCGCAATTGGACCTGGCTGAATAATCTAAGAGAATTAGTCGTTCCCCGCAATTACTACTTTCCTACGCTGGTATGATCCAGATCAGGTCCGAAGGGTAAAAAACAGTCCGGTTTCTTTCTCAGCCCGCGCATCGGGCACCCCTAGCAGTAAAACTATTAAGTTGGCTGTTTTCATCTTAGCCTGAAACGTTAAATCTGTAAAGTCTTGCAATTCTGCCTGTTCCTCTTTAAGGTGTAAATAGAAATACATAACTTGGAGGAATTAAAGAATGGCTGAACACCAATTCCAATTAAAAGCATATTGGCCAGGACTTCGGAATGATGTTGGAGAAATTGAAACAGGCGGGCTTAAAACAAAGGTTTCCATTCCGCCAGAAATGGAAGGACCCGGAATCGGAACAAATCCGGATGAAATGCTGCTGGGGGCAGCGGCAACTTGTTATATTATTACCCTGGCAGCTATGATGGAACGAAGTAAACTCGAGAAAGAAAACCTTACGATGGAATCAACCG
Source organism: Cytobacillus sp. Bac17 (assembly GCF_024519925.1). Lineage (NCBI taxonomy): Bacteria > Bacillati > Bacillota > Bacilli > Caryophanales > Bacillaceae > Cytobacillus > Cytobacillus sp. Bac17. The sequence goes on from NZ_JALJRC010000017.1 coordinate 79,478, forward strand.
GTATTGTAGATGTAACTAAAGGTGTGATTACATACAAGAAAATTATTCATCGCCCTGTTATCTTGTTACAGGGGGATGCGACTGAAAAGGATCATTCACTTGCGCGCAAGCTGGCGCAAAAAGCTGAAGCATCCTGTATGATTTCCAGGGCGATTAAAGGTAATGTAGAGGTAGAATTGGAAGAAACGATTCTAACTGCCAAAAATCCTTCGAAATAACCAAAAACCGGCATGATTGCCGGTTTTTATTCTTTAAAGAGCCCACTTCCGGATTGCCTGTGCAACACCAGCTTCATCATTAGTTCCCGTAATAGCATTCGCTGTTTCTTTCACAATATCCTGCGCATTTCCCATTGCTACACCCCAGCCTGATTCCTCGATCATGGCAATATCATTTAAGCTGTCACCCATCGCCATTACATTTTCCATCGAAATGCCAAGAAGCTCTGTTACCTTCTGGATACCTTTGGCTTTATTGATTCCAAGAGCATTTACCTCAATATTAGTTAAGCTGGAATTTGTAATCTCCAGATCCCCTTTTGTTTGAAGCTCTTTATGAATGAGTTCCCTGATTTCATCATCTGATATATCAAATCCAAATTTAAGCCATTCATGGTCATGAATATTTTCAGGCATTTCATTCGTCCAAACCCGTTCGCAGCTTGTTGCCCAGAAATTAGTCTTATGTGACTGGGATAGGTTCCACATCCACTCCATTATTTTTGAATCAACTGGAGTCCTTGAGATTGATTCACCATCAGGGCCAAATATTTCACTGCCGTTGACTGTGATCAAGTAGGAGTTCAATTCCAAAGAATCGGAATGGTCGCCTGCCGTAAGCCTGGATCTTCCAGTGCTCAAAATAACTTCAATTCCTTTTTCCTTTGCCTCTCGTATGGCCTTACGGTTTTCATCAGGAATTTCCCCTCTGGAATTCAACAAGGTTCCATCCATATCAAGAGCGATTAATTTGATCTGTGGAGTAATATTTAATTGTGACATAATAATCTCCCTTCTTTCTTGCACAATATAGCCATTATATAAATAAACAATCCTTCCATCAAAAACAAAGCACTTGAGCAGAATCATTTTTTCAATATAGGGATTATTATTCCCAATCTAAATGTAAAGGCTGGAATTACTCAATAAATGAGGTGATGATGAATGCCTCCCATACTATTTTTGCTCCTACTGTTCTTAACCTATGCATTGATGTAGATTTATTTATATAGGAGCCTACTTAATGGTTTCCGCTTTTTTTGTATAAGCTTAATAAATGCCAAAAAGTTGAAGCGATTTTCTTGCATCTGTCGTCTAACTGTCAGTCAAACAAAAGGCAGCCGGAATAGGCAGCTGGCATTTTAGCAAGGAGGCAGTCATGTGAGCTCTGATGAGTATGTAAAGCGGTCAATTGCTGATCAAGTAGACCGTGCTCTCGTTCTTGAAATGATCATGGATGAGTATGGTACCGTTTTGAAAAGATTGATATACAGCTATGTGAATGATTGGAATGCGGCCAGTGATTTAACACAGGATACCTTTATTACTGTTTATGAAAAGCTGGAAAGTTTCCAGCAAAGATCCTCCTTTAAAACATGGATTTTCACAATTGCTATTAATAAAAGCAAAGACTATCTGAAAAGCTGGCATTACCGCAATATGGTCATGAATGAAAAGGTTTTTTTCCTGAAAAAGGCTAGAGAAAAAGATCCGGAAGCATCATTTCTTGAACGGGATGAACATCAAGAATTGCTGAAAACGATTGAATCCCTCACAGTAAAATACCGGGAAGTCTTCCTTCTCCATTATTACCAGGATCTCAGTCTGGCAGAAATAAGTGAGACCCTTAATATCCCTATTTCTACTGTTAAAACAAGGCTGTACAGAGGACAGGAAAAAGTGAAGAAGATACTATCTGCTTCAGAAAGAGGTGAACAGCATGGCTGAACTGAATCAGGAAGTGAAGAAAGTATTGAAGGCTGCATGGACGAAAGAATCTGTTTTCACAGAAGAGGAAAAACAGAGAGTTAGAAACCGGATCGGCACTTCTGCTGTTAGAACCAGAAAAAAAGACTATGTTCCAAAACTTCTTTCTGCAGCTGCAGCTGCCGGGTTTGTCATACTGATAGGCGGGATTGCCGGGATTCAGACAGATGTATTGAACAAGCAAAATGGACAGGAGACCGCCATTGCAGATAAAGGTTTTTATCCCGGCCTTGCAGATGGCGCTATGCTAAACAACTGGAAATTGAACAGTTTCGAGAAGGACTCATACGGGCACCTTTCTGCAGCTTTTACTGGGAAGGCAGAGGTCACAGGCACTCTGGATTTCCAGGAAGAAATTGTATACTTTCTGCCTGATCATGATTCCTTAAAAGTACTGCCGCTCATGGATGGCAAGAACATAAAAATAACTTTTAATGAGACGGATCAGGAGAAGCTAAAAAAGGTGTTCGGTGTAACCGAACCAATTACAGAAGAGAATGCTTCTTTAATTATAGGTGGATATCGCGCTGGGGAAGGCTCTGTACATCAGGCTGAAGTCTTAGAGGTGGCAACTCCAAAAGATCCTCAAGTGGAAGCTGTTCCATTTCAGCTGGCCCTAAATAATAATACGGAACTGGTCCTTCGGGAGCCATTAAACCATGTGTTTAAAGAATTTTCTTTAAGAGGAACGGATGAAATCTTAAGAGGTTTAAGCCCGGCAGAAGTATTCCAGCTCTATCTGTTTGCAGAGGAAATTGAGGATTATTATACTCAATATGCATTGTTTAACCATGATCAGGATATCGGAAAACCGTTTCCTTCCCTGAATCATTACCTTGATGCTATAAACGAGTCTTCATCTATCCCAGAAAAACAGACATTATTGCATCGAGTGAAGAACGCCCGTTTAGAAGAAGTCATTATCGATGACTCTTCAGCTTATATTTCCATATCTGAAGAGGATGGGTTTGGCTTCGGCCTAAGCAAAAACAGTGAAGGAATATGGAAAGTAAACTGGATGCCAATCCAATAAATTGGCTGAGCTTGTACCTCTGATGGTGCAGGCTCTTTACATTTACCTAAATAGGCCTCCAAAGAATACGATGATGGCTAATACGGATGAAAGAAACAGGGTGAGGATAATGGAAAATAATACATGAAAGCCCGCCTGCCAGTTTTGGACTTTCTTTAAGACAAAAACACTCACGAAGAAGACAAGGACTGTCAGGAGCAGGAGGAGCGTAAATGGACGATGACCTATTTTATTCAGATAAATATCATACAGAGGCGAAAAACCCAGCATCAAAAATAACCCGAGACATATAAACGATAAGATGAAAACAAAATGGCTTAATTTTTCCGGCATGGTTAGTCCCCCTTCTCTAAAATGATCTTCTCTTTAATAAATTGTATGAAAACATTTGATTATATAAAACTTGTAATTCATTCATTGTTTTTATATGGTATAAATATCTTTAGGTATACTAAATAAAAAGAAGGTTGTTTTGTGAATAAGAATTTATTGATCACCTTTCTATCTGCTGTATTTGGTGCAGTATTATTTTCTTTATTGCATATTCCGGTCGCCTTTTTGCTTGGTGCATTGACTGCCGTTATGATTGGGAGCCGGCTCAGCAGGATTCCGTTTTATTGGCCAGCAGGATTTCGCGATGCCGGGATTATCATCGTCGGATACAGCATCGGCCTTTCTTTTACACAGGAAGCGGTCCTGCTTATCCTGCAGAAGCTCCCTTTTATTTTGCTCATTACCGTTTGCATGGTTCTCTTTAGCGCCATATCTGCACTTCTTATTGCGAAATTAATGGGCATCGACTATCCCACAGTTTTGATCGGCAGTATTCCCGGAGGTCTGTCCCAAATGATTCTTCTGGCAGAGGAAGTCAAAGGAATCGATATCACGGTTGTTACCTTTATGCAGGTCGCACGGCTGACCATGATTATCTTCATCGTCCCTATCCTAGTATTCGGACCTTGGCTGAATGTCTCTGTCGGTCCCGGTTTTGAAGCTGCAGAACCTTTATGGGGTGATTTATTCCCTGGTATTTTACTCTTTGTCTTCGTTTCTTTTACCGGCATTATCCTAAGCAAACGCCTGAAGCTCCCTACCCCGTACCTTCTTGGTCCGATTATGGGAACAGCGGCCCTTGTCATTTCCGGTATAAACGGACCCGAACTCCCGCCACCTGTTTTGGATTTATCACAGCTATTAATCGGGGCTCACATCGGCATGATGATGAAGCCTGAAAAGCTGGCAAATAAATTTAAAACCATTTCACTGGCTGCCTTAAGCGGCCTGCTTCTCATTACGGGTTCGGTGCTGCTTAGTTTTATGATTATGCACTTTTTTCACCTTTCCCCTGCCACCAGCTTTTTGAGTCTTGCACCCGGAGGCATGGACCAAATGGCCATAATCGCCCATGAAACCGGCGCAGACTTAGCCATAGTAACAGGCTATCAACTATTTCGGCTGTTTTTTATATTCTTTGTAGTACCTCCATTTTTAAAATGGATCTTTGTAAAGTTTAAGAAATTAGCATCCTCAAGCTAAAAAGAAGGGACTGCAAGCGGCAGCCCCTTCTTTTGCTATTATTCTAGTTAATGACAATGGCCTGTGAACCCATCAGCTCCCAGGCTTCAATAAACTGCTGTTTGGGCACCTTTTTATTTTTTGTGCCATACGGGTCGTTAATATAGATATAGTCCTCGTCATATCCGGTAATTGCAACACTATGCATCTGGAATGTCACATCAACTGGTCCGCCCGGTGTATTCCAGGTTTCGAAGGATGCTGCGGGTGATAGGCTTGCAGTTGTTATAATCCAGACCGGCGAACCTTCTGCAATTTTTTCAAGGAGCACTTGAAAGGGCTTGCCAGTCAGATTCTCTGCACGTTCAGGAAAATACTTTTTCGCGAGTTCGAAAATTGGCCCCTGATAAACGCCTAATCCTGGTCCATCCTCCATGTTGCCGACAAAGCCTTCATTTGGATTCCCGTATTCACCTCCGCTATATCTAAGCGGCACCCGGTTAATTTCCTGTGCTAATTTATTTTTAGATACTTGAATGCCTTCATAATTTATAATCATTGCTAAACTAGTAATCTCACATCCATTATACAGACGGGGACTATCCATTTGATTGTACAATGGCACATCCAGGAGAACGGATTTCTTTTGAATTTCCTGCTTCACAATCGGTACATGGTTTGCCTCCGCATGCGGAATTGCACTATAGTGTATTTCATTTTTTTTTGAAGGTTCACTGCTCCCCATCTTTATGCTTCCAAAGGTCAGCGTCAATCCAACCCCTGCAGCAACAGACAAAGCAATAATTCTATTAGCCACTTTACCTACTCCCTTTAAATACTTGCAGTTTTTCAATATTCTAGTTTGCTAAACACAGCTTTCATTGTGACATACACGTCCGTATATGACAAATAACTTGCTGGCTGTCAAATTCTTCATGTTTTTTGTCAGAATGGCTCCTTTTTGCTTTTTTCTGATGAATATCGTCTTCTTTTGATAGCTTTTGTCAAGCGGCAGGAAAACACGGGATATCATGCTGAATAGTTAGTTAGAAGTTGTTTCGGAACTGGCATCCGAAAGTTTCAGAATCTATTTTATATGAAAGGGCTGAGTAAAATGGATACGCAATATATGAAAGCTTATACAATCAAAGAGGTTTCGAAAATGCTGAATGTGCCTCCTGGAACATTAAGGCAATGGGAAAAGGATTTAAACGGACTTCTGCTAATTCCCCGTTCAAAACAGGGAGCCCGCTTTTATACAGACCATGAAATCGCATTGCTTGAAAAGGTAAAGCAGATGCGCGATAAAAATTTAAGCAAGGATATGATCCGCGAATTAATGCAAAAACATATGGACTTTGCTTCTGAAACTGGTATTGAAGCAAATGAAACATCCTTGGCGGCAGTCAATCAGGAAACAGCATTACATACAGAGCAACAGGCTGTCATGAACGCCGAACAGTTCATGGCATTGATGGATGGTTTCAGGGACAGTTTAATTGCAGATGTCAGAAATGAAATTCGCAGCGGTGTTCGAAAGGAAGTTTTAGACGAAGTGAAGAAAGAAATTAGCAAAGGATCATTGCATACTGTTAAAAGCCTGTCGGATTCGATCTATAAATCAGGAGAAAAAACCAAAGCGGAAATTGAATCACTTGGCGCAAGGATTGAGCAGTCTTCTGAGAATACTTCCGAAGCGTTCGGAACCCTTTCAAAAAGGGTGGCGAAAAGTACGAAGCGTACTTCTGATCAAATTCACCATTTGACAAACAAGCTGGCAGAATCCTCGGAAGCGTCTTCTGAAGAGTTCAAAACCATGATTCATTACATTTCATCTTCAGCTGAGGTGACCAGCACCGAAATCAGCTCGCTGATAGAAACGTTAAACACAGACAGAGAAATTTATATCGATACCATTAATAAAGAACGTGAACAATACTGGCATGAAGTAAAGCAGCGGGAAGAGATTTTTCAGGATATGATCGTCTCCTTCCGAAGCGCGGCTGCAGCACAGGAACCCGAGAAAAAATGGTGGGAGTTCTGGAAATAGATTATGTAATTATTTTTAAGTTTGTGCCGTTAATGTATGTACATTTATTAAAAGAACCAGGAGAATATAAACTTCTCCTGGTTCTTTTAATGTTCCCCGCCATCTGGTACTATTTGGTTTTGGTTTAATAGAGGCCGATTAACTGAGAGCCTTCAGGATCACTCTGATAAAGATCCGGGGTTAATATTTTTTCCGTAAAAAATTTCGTCCATCTCCGTTGTAAGCCGCTCAGTGATCTCTTCAGCTTCCTTAGGATCCAGCTTTTCCTTCGTGTATCCGAATAAATAATTATCTAAGTCAAAATCCCTTATTTTACATTTGGTGTGAAAGGTATGTGCCTGATAAATATTCACATCGATCATATCAAAATCTTCTTTTACTTCTTCAGGAATATAATTTTGGATTGAACTGATGTCATGGTCGATATAAAGTTTTCTTCCGTCCGTGTCCCGTGTAAATCCCCTGACTCTGTAGTCGATTGTCATGATGTCCGTATCAAAGGAATGGATGAGGTAATTAAGGGCTTTTAGCGGGGAGATTTCACCGCATGTGGATACATCAATATCGGCCCTGAATGTGCTGATTCCTTCGTCCGGATGATATTCAGGATAGGTATGGACGGTAATATGGCTTTTATCCAGCTGCATGACTACATTATCAGGCAGCGGGCCAGGAGATTCATCATAGGATTCATCCGGGACTTCCACTACCGGTCCTTCAGATACCAGGACGGTCACACTTGCACCTTGTGGGACATAATCCTGCTGTGCCACATTTAAGACATGGGCACCAATGATGTCGGAAACATTCTTTAATATTTTTGTAAGCCGCTCCGCACTGTATTGCTCATCAATATAATCTATATAGGCTTCACGCTCTTCCCTCGTCTTTGTATAACAGACATCATACATATTAAAGCTTAGTGATTTCGTCAAATTATTAAAACCATGGAGTTCAATTCTTTGTTCCGGTGTTAATTTCAACATGCTTCCCCCTTTGCAGCAGCTATGCATCTGTTCATTTTTATAATTATGTTACCCAAACTATCCTTTTAAAAACGGAAAATATCTAATCACGCAGCCAAAAGAGTTAGAGAATATGGTAAACAGGGTAGAAAAATAAGGAAGGCATCAATATTTTGCAATTCCGCATTTTTAAATCTTATAATGAATGGGCATACCTTTGATAGGGGTTGAAAGGTATATGGGAGGAGATTTATTGAGGAAGTTTTTATTTATTTTTATCCTGTTATTTATCGGTTTCGCCTTTTCACAGCCTGAAGGGAAATTGGCAGATGAATCTAGTTCAGGAACTGTAATTGATAACATAAAATCTGATATTCAGCTTTTTAAAGACAATGAAGAAGTGCTGGCTATAATAAACGGTGTGATGGAAGAGGCACAAAACTGGGCAGATGAATTCCTTCTTACAATCAGGCAATATACCGGCGATAAAAATCATACACCAGAGGATAAAGCCGAAAAGCCGGTTTTAGAAGCCCCAGAAGAGCAAACCTTTTCTATTCATAATATAGAAATAGGCGATGACAAGTCTGAAATCGAGAGCAAGCTTGGCTCCTCGAAACGTTCCTCCGCAAATGAATTTGGAACAGACTGGCATGCTTATCATGATCAATATCAAAATTTTGTAATGGTCGCTTATGACAAGCAAGAGAAAGCTGCCGGCATCTATACAAATCAGGATTTGATTTCTTCATCAAAAGAGATTGCCTATGGAACGCCAAAGTCTTCAGTTAGGGAGCAGCTTGGAGAACCGCTGGACAAAATGAGAAAGGGATTTGTTATCTATCAGCTCGAAGAGAATCGGGATTATGATCTATACGAATTGGATGGGAATTATGTAACCATATTCTATGATAAGCATCGTGACAATACGGTAACTTCAATACAAATAATCAGTCAATCACTTGAAGAGCAAAAAGATTCCTTTTATGCCAATGCCAGCAGCTCTCTAAAGGAAGGATTTGAATATCAGCTTTTCGATATTACAAATGCCGAGAGAGTAAATCACGGAGTTCCAGTTATGGAATGGGATGATACTGTTAAGGAAACGGCGCGAAAGCACAGCAGCGACATGGCGCAGAACAATTATTTTGATCATACCAACCTGCAGGGCCTATCCCCTTTTGACAGAATGCAGGCGGATGAAGTTTCATTTATGGTCGCCGGGGAAAACCTTGCTTCCGGTCAATTCAGCAGTATCTTTGCTCATGAAGGATTAATGAACTCACTTGGCCACCGCAAAAATATTCTGCGTGCCGATTATGAATTTTTAGGTGTTGGCGTTGCTTTTAATTCAAAGTCACAGCCTTATTATACAGAAAACTTTTATGCCAAATAAAAGCTCCCGCTTCTGCAGGAGCTTTTTTTCGTGGCTGTTATAGTTGTTCCCCTCTAAATTATTATATTCCTCAGCCTTATGGCAAAATCCCGCATTTAACCTTTCCCCCCTTCAGTGCATACCATATATCAGCCTATATAAAATTAGGGAGACGAGGGTGATACAGATGGCAGTTGTGAAGGCACGTGAACAAGATATAGATTTGCTGGCCCGCCTCCTTCGGGCTGAAGCAGAAGGGGAAGGCCAGCAGGGCATGTTAATGGTGGGTAATGTGGGAATTAACAGAGTCAGGGGCAATTGTTCGGATTTCATTGGAATTCGTACTATACCTGAAATGATTTATCAGCCGCATGCTTTTGAAGCTGTCCAGAAAGGCTATTTTTATCAGAGGCCAAGAGAAGTGGAAAGAAGACTCGCAAGGAGGGCTGTAAGAGGGGAACGGATTTGGCCGGCCAAATTTGCTCTATGGTATTTCAGGCCTCCTGGGGATTGTCCAGCTACATGGTATAATCAGCCTTTAGTAGGAAGATTCAAGCTTCATTGCTTTTATGAGCCAACAGCGGAAGAATGCGAGAACATTTACAATACTTTTTAAGAAAAGCGGAAGCGCCTTGCCCACTAAAGGATCGCAGACTAAGAACGCCACGTCCTGTGGCAACATCTGCATGACCCCCATCCTGGGGGCCTCCTCAAGGGGGGGCAAGGTGCTAGTAAGTTATCGACGTTTAAAAATTATCACTGCTACTTGATTTTGGCGGGGGTTAGTCCGGGAGATTAGATTTCCAAATCCATTAGAATGCCCTTTTTCACGTAGTCAATTATTTTCCGGGCTTCATCAAATGCTCTTTTTCTCCCATAAGGATCCTGCATCCATTGTTCCTTCCCTGTTGCACCATCATCAGAACATACAAGAGAATAGTGAATCCACTTCGGCATATACGTCAACAATGTCATGTGCAGCCTTCTCATATGAAAAGGAGCAGTCACAATGATGATATTGGAGATATTCTCCAGCCCGCACATCCGATCCATAACCAGCATCGAGGCAAGTACATTTTCTTTCGTATGAAGAGAGATATTTTCAATGAAAAGGTCTTTTGGAGGAATTCCGAACCCTATTGCTTTTTTCATTAGCATTTCTGCTTCAGTCAATTCATGTCCAGACCACTTTACACCGCCGGAGAAAAGTAATTTATTTGCCCTGCCTTTTTGATAAAGTCTGATGGCCTCAGGAAGACGATATTCTGCTGCCTTGCTGCTTCCTGGCACAAAGATCAAATCCCCTTTTTGAAGATTATCCTCAATGCCATAGTACAGAAGCCTGGATATATCATCTTCACTTAAATGACTGGGGCTGAATTCTGAGATTTTCACACATCTCCCCCCCTTTCACCCTAGCTAATATTTACCTTTATTATACTATTCATCACGGACAAGAGCTCTTCATACACATGCCTAGAAAAAAATAAAAAGCAGCGGAATCCGCTGCTTTTAGTTTAGAATGTTTTCGCTTTGTCTTTTGCACGTGCAATAGCATCTGCTTTGATTTCTTCGGCTTTATCAGGCATTGCGTTGTGCCCTTCCACAAAAAGTCCTTCGAATGAAGGGACACCGAAGAATTGCATTAATACTGTCAAATAGCGGTGACCCATTTCCATCTCTGCTGCAGGTCCTTCGGAATAAATGCCTCCGCGAGCCTGGATGTGAATCGCTTTTTTATCAGACAATAATCCAATTGGACCTTCTGCCGTATACTTAAAAGCTTTGCCGGCTACTGCCACAGAATCAAGATACGCTTTCATTACTGGAGGGAACGAGAAGTTCCAAAGCGGTGTAACGAAAACATATTTATCGGCTGCAACGAATTGTTCGCTTAATTCGGATAAGCGGCCTACTTTCGCCTTTTCATCTTCTGATAGTTCCTCAAAACCTTTGCCGGACTGAAGTTTACCCCATCCGCTGAATACATCCACATCAATTTGCGGGATATTTTCCTTGTATAAATCAATATGAACTACTTCATCATTTGGATTGGCTTCCTTGTAGGAATCAATAAAAGCCTTTCCTGCTGCCATACTATATGACACCTTATCGTCATGAGGGTGTGCTGTAATATACAAAACTTGAGCCATAATTCAATCACCTTTCCATTTTGAGTTGACATTTTAGTTTGAATCAGAAATAAAGTATGTATTCATCTGCAGTATGAACATTTTTATTCTTAATCCGAGATAATCATATTCAAAATAAAAAAGAAATTCAAATTATCTGCTCATGCTTATCCATCAAAAATAAAAAAGACCCACTACGGGTCCTCCCATTATTCTTGTTCTTCAGTTGAGTATGGATTGGTTCCGATATTTTTTCTCATTTCGTCTGTCAGTTCAAAAGGAATGCTTAAACTTGCTTTATCATCTTTTTCATAATTGATTTGCACACTTCCATCATAATGGAATGGCTTATTTTCCATGCGAAGATCACTCCTAATAGTTTGTTTTAATTTATTATATACTGAAAAGGACCTATTTTGTCAGAAAAATATAAAAATTATATCTTTATTTTCCTGGTTCTATTGTCCCTATTGAACATCCATTTTTATTCTGATTTCTTAAAAAATAAAAAAGCATTATTTCCAATAGGAAATAATGCTCAAATTTCATCAGGGCGTCTTTTTCTTGATTTCCACCAGTTTAAGCCTGTTGTCTTCAATTGATTTTATTTCAAAATGCAGGTGATGATAATCCAGTGTTTCCCCTTCTGCAGGAAAATGACCTATTTCTTTCAATAAGAATCCGGCAAGGATATCCTCATCTTCAGGGATTTTTGTTTTAAAAGCTTCATTAATTCTGCGGATTGAGAGTTTTGCGTGTACAATAATATGGTTTTCAGTTAATTCATCAATAAGGATTTCGCTGCCTTCATCCGTTTCATCCTCTATTTCCTGCCCCAGCATGGCTTCAAGAATATCTTCATGTGAGATGATCCCTTTTGTTCCGCCATATTCATCAAGAACGATTGCGAGGTGCTTCCTTTCTTTCATCATCATTTTGAAGACCTTGTCTATGCTATGAAATTCATATACAAACAAGGGCTCCAGGTCAGTAAAATCTTTCAATGTTTTTTCAGGCTGACTGGACCAGGCGAGCAATATTTTTGAATGAAATACTCCGACAATATTATCCATATTGTCTTTATATACTGGATACCTTGTAAAACGGTTATTCATTACAATATCTTTTGCCTCTTCTATTGTCGCGTCATAAGGAATTCCTTCAATTTCCATTCGAGGGGTTTTCAGTGCGTCGCTGACATCTAAGTTATAAAAATCAATGATCCCTTTAATTCGTTGTGTTTCTTCTTCATGGAAGGTCCCTTCGCTTGTAGCGATATCAACCATGGTAATGAGCTCTTCTTTTGATACAGAAACAGAATCTGCCTGATTTTTAGAAAGGAATTTAATGATGCCTCTAGTGAATTTGGATATTAAAAAAGTGACCGGCTTTAAGATAATCATGAGGACTCGAATTACAGGAAACACTAGATAGGCAATTTTATCGGCAAAGCTTGCAGCAACTGATTTTGGCAGAACTTCTGCAAATAAGATAAGTGCTACAGTCAAAATACCTGTTGCCACACCCACGTTAAATCCGTAATCAAGCGCAATGATGGTAACCAGTGTAGGCAGCATGATATTTGCAATATTATTGCCGATTAAAATTGAAGTAATCATCTCATCAGGTTTCGAGACAACCTCTAATATTCTTTGCGATTTCTTATCGTTGTTATCAGCTCTGGATTTTAATTTCATTTTGTTAACGGCAGTCAGTGCCGTTTCACTTCCCGACAGGAAAAAAGACATAAACATAAAAAACATAATAGCAATAAACAAATTTGGTTTCCTCCATTTTTTATATACATTCATTTGTAATTGTTTTTACCCAATTTGCACACGCAAAAACTGTGCCTTGCAAAATTGAATAATTATCCATTCATTATAAGGTAAATGAAAGCTTATCGAAAATAATAAGCATTTTCGAATAGGCTGAACCTATTTCAATAAAATAAGTCTCGTTGCCCATAATATACTTTGAGCAAATTACCTAAAGGAAGAAGGATAAGATATGCGCAAGGTTTTTTTGATTCTTTGGTGCTTCCTGTTTATTATTCCGTCAGCTGCATGGGGAGATACGGGAGAAAATAATGTGCAGGCAGCTTTTATACGCAATGGCTATTTGTGGTTAAAAACAGGAAATATCGAAGAACAGATTACAGCTGACCCTGCTAAGTTCAATCATACGCCAAAGTGGTCCTATGACGGCCAATGGCTTTTATATGAAAAGGAAGCGAAAGAACTGCCTTCGATTGAAAAAAGCACAGAGATATGGGTATACAATGTAAAGGTAAAAAAGCATATAAAGATCTTTCAAGGTGGCGGGAATGCTAAATGGGCACCGTCCGATAATAAGATTGCTTTTACCAGCAACAGTGTTTTAAATATTTCAGATTTGAAAGAATTCCATAACGTAGCTTTAGGAGTAGATGATTTTAATTGGTATCCTGACGGAAAAGGCTTTATTGTGTCTTCAAGCGCTGTCTTAAGGCCTGATGGCTGGACAAGTCCTATCCTATATAAGGTTCAGCTGCCCAACGATCTTGAAAAGCTAAATTTGACCGATTACGTTGAACCTCTTTTCACGATTCCTAAGGAAATTGGCAACGGCAAAGCTTCCATTATGTCCATTAATGCAACCACATTTAAATTTTCACCAGATGGAAAATGGATCTCATTCATTGTTAATCCAACTGCATCATGGTCCATGGACAGTGATATGGTCTGTGTCATCTCTGCAAATGGAAAAAATTTTGAAGTTCTTGATGAGATGATCCTTCATTTGGACGTCCCTAAATGGGCACCCGGCAGAAATTTATTGGGCTATATTGCTGGCGGGGGCAGAATTGTGATGGGCTTTAAAAACAAAAAATTGAAGGTGACTGAATTGCCTGCTTTTAAAACTATGAACCTTACACCAGCAAAATCTGCGGAAATGGGCTTTACCTGGGTGGATAATGAGAGGCTGGTTGCATCACGGGTGGATGAAAGTGAATGGTCCAATGATCCTCAGAGGCGGCCCGAACCAACACTTTGTTTGATTCAGCTAAACAAGACCCAGCAAACCAGAATCACCTATCCCAAAAAAACAATTGGGGATTATGAACCTCTTTATATTAAGGATGCCCGTAAATTAATATGGGTCCGAAAAAAGCTTGCCCAGCAAAAAGGAGATTTATGGATTGCAGATCTCAACGGTAAAAATGCGAAGGTGTGGGCAAAGGATGTTGAACAATATTCGTTTTATGTAAAATAAAAAGCTGGCCAAAAAGCGGTTCCTAATTGGAATCGCCTTTTGGACTTATCCTGATAGCTGTTCATTCTTGTGAATGAAAAGGAATATTTCCTCCAATGATGTGCATCCGTATTCCTTATACACCTGTTTAAGTGCTCCATAGAATTTTAACTTCCCATTAAATAAAATGATTACCTTGTCTGCGATCTCAATGGCGTCTCTCATAATATGACTGCTGACAATGATTGTTTTATTCTGCTCTTTCAGTTCCTTTATTATTTTTTTTAGCTGAATTACCCAATAGGGGTCCAATCCGTCTGTCGGTTCATCGAGAATATAAATGTCCGTTTCCGCAAGCAGACACTGAGCAAGATTAAGCCGCTGGGACATCCCTTTTGAGAATCCTCCAGCTTTTTGGTTCCGTTCGCTCCAAAGGCCTGTTTTTTGTAATACCCATTTGATGGATTCCTTGTTTTTATTTAGAAATCGCCTGTAATAATCAAGGATTTCGTAAGGTGTAAGTTCAGATGGGAAAATCAATTGGTCAGGCATGTAAGCAAATGTTTTTTGCTGTTTCGAATGGAATACGACACTTCCTTTGGAAGGACTATCAACGCCTGTAAGCATTTTAATCATCGTACTTTTTCCGGCTCCATTCCCTCCGCACAAAACAATACATTCCCCCTTTTCAATGTGGAGATTCAACGGTGCCAATGCTGTCTTTTTTTTATATGATTTGGATAAATCCTTCAATTCCAAAATCATTTTACACACCTCTCTTCGTTAAAAGCCGGGCTGATGTTATGAAAGTTATAAAAATAATGAGGATAATGGATAATGTCAGGGCAAGTGTGAGAGATCCATTTGCCCCCCACTTCTCGATCATTAAGTATTCCGGACCAAATACATATTCGGAATTCAGTTTTGAAATCGACCAGACGCGAACGGATTCCACAGGGTTTAGAAGGATTAAAAAGAATAGACTGATTTGCTTCAATGAATAAGGAATCCACCCGGTGACTGAAAAGATGATGAATTCATATACAAACACCATAAGGATCCATAAAATGATTGCTGCTGACAGTCCTTGCATCCTTGATTTGGAAATTGCTCCTATCAGTAAAGATACTGCTGAGAATACAAGGATTAAAAACATATTAACCAATAAAAATACTTGAAAAATATGTGCTACAATGGAACTGCCCGCCAAAGAGAAAATGAAGCCGAAGAGACCATATGATAGGCCTATCACAAAGAATAATGAGAGAACCAAAGAAAGGAATTTGCTGATCAGGTAATATCCTGAAGATTCATGATAGGTTCTGTATAAGGATAATCTTCCATTTTCTTTATCGGCAATAATGGAACTGCCGCCAAGGATCATACATATGATGGGCAGCATCCAAAGAGAAAGATTCATCAGCATGGCAATTGAACGATTGTAGGCAGACTGGCTAAAATCGGCCGTATCCCCCTCTTCCGGCTTTATTTCTTTGAGGCCGTAATATTCCGGGTTAACACCCATGGTTTCGATATTGGCATTCACACCTTCCAGTCCATAGGAAACTTCAGCTGGTTCTGATTTGACAGATTGAAGACCATACAAGTAAAGAAGGCCTGCCAGAAAGAAAAAATGAATCATAAAATTTAAAAGCCACCTGCTTCTTAACAGCAGCCGAAGCTCATATTTAGTCATAGAATACAATAGTTTGGGATTCATATCGTTTCCTCCTCATGCTGAGGGAAAATTAAGCTTTAATGGCTGTGTTTCATTCCTTCTCCTTTAAAGCTCTTAATATCTGCTTTTAGAAGCTCATCTTTCGAATACGCTGTACCTCCGTTTTTTTTCTGAAATTCCTCGGCTTTTTCTAATGATTCAAAGGCTGCAATTCCATAGCTCATGGGACTTTCTATATGGCCGTTCTGTATAAAAGAGCTTGTTTCAAACGATATCCATTCCCTGCTGAGATAATCATGCACAAAGGCAGCATCATATTCAGGATTCTCAGTCTGTATATATTGAGTCATGCAGCCAATGTCATCGAACAAAACAGGCTCCCCGCTTTTCAAAATGAGCTGTGCTGCTGACTCCAGCTCTGCAATACCCATATTGCAGTTATCGCAGCTATCACGATTGTGTTTAATTTCTGTCGGTTCCGTCGCTGATGATGAGCAGGCACTTAACAATATCACCAGAATCGCCATTAGGAGAATAGTTCTATATTTCATTGTGCTTCCTCCCAAAATTAAATATAAGCAAACTTGCCAAAGTGATCAGGAAAAAGAATAGGATTATAGGAAATTCACGGCTATGATTGATATGATTTTTTTCTGAAATGAATTTTTTCTGTTTCACAGGCACAGGTTCAGCAAGCGGCGATTCATCTATGATAAATGCTTGTGATGGAATTGGGGTGTATTGTTCAATCATATTCCATAGCTCTACGGATGGACTTTGATAAAAGACCTGCAATAAAGGCTCATCATCTGCCATCTGATAAAATACATCTCCGCTTTTATAGGCAAAGTCCACTTTATGGTCATTATCCAAATTTAATAAATGATGATCATCAAAATAGTTTCCATAATTGTCTTTACTGAATAGATTCCTGTTATCTTTTTCCGAGATGACTTGTCTTGTATTCCCTGAAAAATTATTTAAATAAATGGTATTATCATTTGAATTCTTCCCAATTTCAAGTCCGGTATCATTTCTCAGAACATTGTTAAATTCAAGTCTGTTTCTTTTTGCATGTTCAAGAATAATCCCTCTGAAATTGCCTTTTACAATATTGGAGGATATTTTGGAATCGAATGTGTCATAAATAAAAATTCCTGCTCCGTCAATCTCTGTATTTTTAAAGAAGTAGTTTTCAAGTATAAAAACTTCATAGCTTTGCATGATCATAAGGCCGTTGATACTTTCGGTTACCTGATTGTCAGCTATTAATATATTTCGCGAATCCATCGTGTGAACACCATACCGTGCTTTAAACATGATGTTCCCTGTGACTTCACAAAAATCTGAATAGGACACATAAACACCATCCTGTGTGTGATAGAAGTAATTCTCCTTTACTGCAGTATTGGGTGCTTCAACTAAATAAATGCCAAAGCCGCTGTGCCGATTCCTGCCATGGAAGCTGGTAATGAGGTTATTTTCAAACCTGTGTCCATAGGAATTCCTTGCATAGATGCCGTGAAATACATTTCTTAGGGCAATATGATGGAGATAGGCACGGTCTCCTTTCACATATATTCCAGCATTCTGTGATCCGCTTCCCTCCACTTCCAGATTTTCCACAATGACATCATCTGCTGCAATCGTCAGCACATGGCCTTTTTCTGTTCCCAATATTCTTGTTCCTTTATCCCCAATTATGTGAACCTTTCTCTCTATAAGTATGTTTCCTTCATATATTCCGGATTGTAATTTTATGACTGATACCTGTGGGTCTGACAAGGCCGCTTTCAGCTCTTTTGATGAAGCTGCTGTCATTTCCTGAGCGGAAGCTTTTCCGGCAAGGATCAAACTTAAAAATAATAGGAACCATCCGATTTTTTTATACACTCAGCGCTCACCTGCCCGGAAATATGATTTCTGGCCGCCGCCTATTAATTCTAAATAGACCGCCGGAAAAAGGATTCCATTTTTAATTTGTATCTTGTATAATTTATTTTAAGTTGAGTTTTTATTTATATTTAATGGCTCATTGTAGCCTTACCGTCGTCTTCTCCGGTCTCAGTTACCTTCAGGATGGCGACGGCTCCTTTTTGTGCATGGTTAAACTGATGAGTAACAATTGGATAGCTGCCTGCCTTGGTAACTGTAAATTCCACTACTGCACCGCCGCTTGCCGGGAGCATGACCGTTTGGAGACCTTTATAGCGGTTATAAGGGTTGCCATCAATGTAAACATCATCGAACACAGTACCCACCACATGGAAAGAGCTAACTTCATTTGGCCCTACATTATTTATATATATCCTCACCTTATCCCCTACTTTAGCCAGAAGCGGATTATCCTTAAGTGTGAACGTATCCCCATTAGTATTAGGGTCTCCTTTTTTTAAAGCTTTTGTGGAGAAAACCACATGACTGGGAACGCCGTTTGTAAAATCCTCCAGATCGTTGTACTTATACCACTCGTTTTGAATAATTGTATATTCTCTATCAATCTCTTTATCAGTCGGATAGCCGTCTTTAGGCTTTACAATTATAGTTCCGTGCATTCCATTTGCTATATGTGATAATACCGGTGAAGTTCCGCAATGATACATAAACACTCCTGGTTTATTTGCAGGATAACTGAATGTTCCCGTCTCATCTGGCTGAACGTTGGAGAAGTCTTTTGAAGGAGCTGCGTGTACAGCGTGAAAGTCCATGCTGTGCGGTATTGCCGGATCCATGTTTTTTAAGGTGAAATTGATTGTGTCCCCTTCATTAACGACAACTACAGGACCTGGCGCTTCACCATTAAACGTCCATGCTTTATAGAATTTTCCTTTGTCGATTTCAATATCCGTGATTTGGGAAGTCATTTCTACATTTACTTCTTTTGGCCCGACTCTATCAATTTTCAATGGAATGGGCTCCTGATTTAAGTCTTTATGCGGTGCGATTGCCTCGGGCTGAGCTGTTTCTGCTGCCAGAACCTTTTCTTCAGGCTGAAGGGAACTTTCCTGTGATGCCCCCTGGCTGCATCCCGATATTAACCCTATGCCTATAGCCGAAGTAAGCAGATATTTTACTCCTTTTTTCATCTTGATTTCCTCCTTATAATTGATTGGTTTATCTGCTTTTATCATATGGTAAATATGGACCGATTTTGGTGATTTTTCTCACAAGACTTTGAAATTCTGTGAAGAGTTTGTGAATTAGTGATCACTTTTCTATTGTTTAAAAGGATAGAAGAGTTATTACTTTAATCGCCAGGTGTTTCAATCATGCCGGCTCCATAAGTGCGTCTCAGCTAATTAATGGACACTTTACATCTATATTACTTTGTAAAAAATTGTTCCTATCTATCTTAAATGGTTTATAATCATTAAATGGAGTTTAGTTGAATCAGATAGAATAAAAGGAGAATTAATTAAAAGATGGATTTTATTATGATTTTAAAAGCGATTATTTTGGGATTTGTTGAAGGAATGACGGAGTTTGCTCCAGTGTCATCTACTGGACATATGATTATTGTGGATGATATGTGGCTCAATACAAAAGAGTTTTTGTCAAAATATGAAGCTAATACTTTTAAAGTTGTCATTCAGCTCGGTTCCATTTTAGCGGTTGTAATTATTTTTAAGGAACGGTTCATGGAAATGCTCGGTCTTGGGGGAAAGAGCAAAAACTCTGAAGAAAAACAGAGCCGTCTGAAATTGTCTCAAGTGATTGTCGGATTAATTCCTGCCGGGATTCTTGGCGTTTTATTTGAGGATTATATTGATGAACACCTGTTTTCAACTGAGACAGTACTGATTGGCTTGGTAATTGGTGCATTTCTGATGATTTTTGCTGATATTTTTGGAGGCAAAGACCCGAAAACAGTTTCAGTTGATCAAATCACCTATAAACAGGCTCTATCTATTGGATTGATTCAGTGCTTCTCACTTTGGCCCGGGTTCTCACGTTCAGGTTCAACCATTTCAGGCGGCGTGCTGCTCGGCCTGTCACACCGTGCTGCAGCTGATTTTACTTTTATCATGGCTGTGCCCATCATGGCTGGCGCGAGCTTTCTATCCTTAATAAAAAATCTTGAGTACTTTTCAGTCGATGCGCTTCCTTTCTTTATTGCAGGCTTCATCAGTGCATTTGTTTTTGCCTTGATTTCAATCCGCTTCTTTTTGAAAATGATCAATAAAGTTAAACTTATTCCTTTTGCCATTTACAGAATTGTACTGGCAGGGGTTATATATTTCATATTCCTTTAAAAAATGAACCCGGGCCTTTACAGCCCGGGTTTTGTTTTGGTTTATTGTCCGAAGACGGGAGTGGTTTGGACTCTGGCCCGGGGATTTCTCCTTTTACTGTCCGAAGTCGTGGCAGGTTCGGACTCTGGTACGGGATTTCTCCTTTTACTGTCCGAAGTCGTGGCAGGTTCGGACTCTGGCACAGGGATTTTCCCTTTTTCTGTCGAAGTCGTGGCAGGTTCGGACTCTGGCACAGGGATTTTCCCTTTTTCTGTCCGAAGTCGTGGCAGGTTCGGACTCTGGCACAGGGATTTTTCCTTTTTCTGTCCGAAGTCGTAGCGGGTTCGGACTCTGGCACGTGAGTTACACCTTTTTCTATCCGAAGTTGTGGCAGGTACGGACTCTATGAGCGTCATGTCGTTTTCTCCTGTCCGAACCAATTGCTTATCTTTAAAACAAATTTTTAAGGAAGTTGAAAATTACCCTCGGAATCCACAGTACGATCCGAATAAATATTGAGATCACAATGGAATCCAGGAATTCATTCAAAATCTCACGCAGCAGCCCTGGTTTTCGTTTTTCGCTTTTCTTAATGGAGTTTCCCGCCTTCCTATTTTTGATCCGCTTCATTTTTTACATCGTCTACAATGCGTTCAGCTGCTTTTCGGTACAAGTTGCTCATGTGAACCAGTGATGTTGCCAGCAGGACTTTTTCAAGCTCAGCTGGCTGATCTTCATTAAGCTCTTTTGCTTCCTCTGCTGCCCTGGATGCCTGATTTTCCAGATCGTTCACAAATGCATCAACATTAAGTTTAGTTAAATCGAGATATAGCTGATAAAAATGGTCCAGATCCATCTTTCCTTCTGCAGTTCGGGTGTTGACGCCATTTAATAGGCTTTTAATATCGTTTATGGATAGAGCCCCTTTAAGCTGATAAATGAAAGCAATTAAAATAAGATGCTCCTTTGAATATTTTTTATTTTTGACAGGAAAAAACAATTTCCCTTTTGCATAGTTATTTATCATTGTCTTAGTTAGCACTTTTTCCTCTTCGTTTCTCGTCGTGCTGCCAAAAGTATTTTCAAATAGCTGGATTACCTGATCCATATATAAATCTATCTGCGGGATATCTTCCAATTGAATTTGATTATCCGCAATGAGTTTTCCCATTTCCATATTTATCCCTCAAATCCTCACCTGTTATTATATAAATTCTACTTAAAAAAGCATAAGTTGTAAATATTGACTAGATGACGTTTTGTATATATTATATTAAGTAGTTATTAAAACTACATAAAATAACATTAGGAGGAGATATTATGAATTCATACATCCGGGAGCCCATAAATGGACTGACCCATTTAGCAGGAGCCATTTTATCCTTTGCCGGATTGCTTGCCATGGTTATCAAAGCCTCACTGACGACATCTTCACCGCTTGCCATTACTGCTGTTGCTATTTTTGGAATCAGTTTGATGCTGCTCTATTCAGCTTCAGCTACCTATCATATGGTGATAGCTAAAGATAAAGTCATTGCCTTTTTAAGAAAGCTTGATCATTCCATGATTTATGTATTGATTGCAGGTTCCTATACACCTTTTTGCCTTATTACTTTAAATGGTGTGACCGGCTGGGTTCTGTTTTCCATTGTTTCTGCTGTTGCTTTATCGGGGATTCTGTTTAAGATGATCTGGTTCAGCTGTCCCCGGTGGCTATCAACAGCCTTATACATTGCAATGGGATGGATTATTGTTTTTGCTTTTTCGCCGCTTTCCGAGTCTTTAAGCAGTACTGGTGTAATGCTTCTTCTGCTGGGAGGCATCCTATACACGGTCGGCGGAGTGATTTATGCGATTAAACCAAAGTTCCTGGAGTTCAAACATTTGGGTTTTCATGAGATTTTTCATATTTTCATTATGATGGGAAGCATGGCACACTTTCTTTGTGTGTTCATGTATGTGATCTGACAGATAGTTAAAAAAGCGGACACCCTCATGTCCGCTTTTTTTGATTAGCTGCCTTCTACATCCTTCAAAACGGCTTCTAATTTCTGATCAGAAAATCTGACCATGTTTTTGTAGATGTTCAGGATAGATTCAGCATAATTGGTTCCAGGCACAGCCCATTTGCCATTCAGTTCCTGCCATAGCTTTGCCGAACCTCTTTTCACAAGGCTGAAACGCGGATCCGCCAGTGGATATTTAGGAGGCAGGGGCTGTGTAGAAGCATAGGCATATAAATGCTGAATATGTGCCAAAACGCCTTCTTCCTGTGTGGAAAAGCTTGCTCCTGCCGCACCATTCCCTGTTGCGCCGATTCCTGCAAAATTATTCTGGCCAGGTTTAACATCACCAGTGAATCGGAGAAAGTTGGTTTCATGCATGGCCTGTGCAAAAGCTATATCCCCTCTGATACCATAATATTCTCCAATAGCCGAATAGAATGAATCTAAATTGGCAGCATTCGGGTTTACCTGTTTTGCATATTGATTCATATGCTCTGGTGACAAATGCGTTACTCCCAGAATGGAATAGCCTTTGGGTTCAGAAGGCACTGCCGGCGGAGCGTCTGACAGTATATAGGCATCTGTTATTCCCGCTTTTTTTACTGTTTCCAGTTGTTTTTCTGCATTTTCCTTCGTACTGAAAGCACCGGCCTGTACCCTGTACCAGACCGTGCCTGAAATTTCAGCAGTGGCTATAACCGATTCAATGCTTTTATTTTTTAGAGCGGCAGACCTTTCCTCAGCATTTTTTCTATTTGTAAATGAACCGGCAATCACTCTGTATAGATTACTGGGATCGACTGGCTTTGGCGGCTGCGGCGGGACTGCCGGTTTCGCTTTAAGGCTAAAGGCTTTTGCAATTCCATTAACATGTCCCTGTGCCACCCTTTGTCTCCACAGCGGATCTTTCATTAAAGCGGCATCTGCAGAATTATCAATAAACCCATTTTCTGTTAAAAGGGCTGGCATGGCTGATTCACGCAGTACATGAAAGTCAGCTTTCTTCTTACCTCTATCGATGAGCTTATTCAGTTTAGTGACTTCAGCATGGATAATATTCTGATAGCTGGCTGTCTGGGAAGTGCTGCCAAGGCTGTTATGAATAAAATCTTCATAGCCCCTCGCTGCACCATTCGCGGCATTACAGTGTATGGAGAGGTAAAAATCAGCCCCCCAGCTATTAGCTTCAGATGTCCTTTGGCTCAAACTCTTAGTCGTATCATTTTCACGGCTCATTCTAACTTCTATATTCTGATAGCCGGCCAATAAGATATTTTTTATATTTTTTGCGATATCAAGCGCAATATCTTTCTCTCTTATTCCGTTTCCCTGTGCTCCTGGATCAGTACCTCCGTGTCCAGGGTCTAAATAAAGCTTCATGGTCCTCACTCCTTTATTATTGAAGTCTTATATTTCAAAGTTTGGAGCTTCCCAGTTCATTATAAATCAATTTAACACAGCAAGTACTTGCATGTAATAGTGTATGTTTAAAAGCAGAAATGGCTTGTACGCATGACCAGGCAATATTGATTTCCATAGCAGGAATCATAAAAAATTGTCTTTTAATAGGCGACATTCTCATTCAAAAACTTAGGTGCAGCCGTATGCTAATGGTGGAACTAATTTTTCGGGGAGTGAAAAATCATGGGTTTGTGCGGGAAGAAAAACAATAAAGAGTTTGAGAGGCATGATTTTTGCCATGAGCATGATTGCGACTGTGAATGTCATATAAAACCAGACTGGGACGAAGGTAAACACCGGAAAAATTTCTATGAAAATTGTGTTGAAGAGGTTTTGGAGGCCATTTTTAAAGCCCAGAAAAAAGCAGGGTTAGATGATGAATGCAGAAGTTCCTGCCGGGAATCCATTGATGACCTCATGGGAGGACAAAAGAAACCAAAAAAGAATACAATTCCATTCCTTTTATATTGCGGGAGCTGTGAACCATTTAAAGCTACAGGTGTGACCACATTCACTCATCATTCCAAGGAAAAGAAATTTGCTTGTATAACATCATTCATTTTTAGAATTAAAGAATTTGATGGCAAATGTGCTGTATTGGAATTGTTGACTTTCAAGCAATGTAAAACTTCTAAAGACCCGTTTAAATCACATACAAAAGATTTTTGTTCACCTTGCAGCCAAATCGATTGTGAAAACGTAGAAGATCTCATTCCTACAGGTATATGCATAAATGTGGATCTTTCCTGTTTTTGTGCTGTAACCTGTCTGCCTGCCATCCGCTTATAGAACTTTACTATTCCTGCTTGTATTATGGGCTTTGCTAAATGATTCGCCGATTCCTAACACTATGAATAGCCCAGTAAAAAAGGTGCACCATTCTGGCATGGCGCACCTTTTTTGCATTAAGCAGATTAGCCTCCAAAAGCCTCCAGCACATCCTCTACTTCTTTTATATCAACCTCATCTGAAATTGACTCATGAAGAGCCTTCTTCTCTTTATATGCTGGCGTCTGGACTGGAACATAGCCTGATTGCATCATTTTCTTAATTTCATTAATTTCTGCGAGTATGATGTCGCTGTTCATATTTTTGGGATGGAGATAGCTGTTTAAAGCTGATAAAACTAAATGGATCAGCGTATTATTATTGGAATGATAGTCGACTTGATCCTGTATCTTCTTTGAGACTTTTACAGATGCCCCAGTTTTGACATCAATGAACTGATCTGGGATTGTTAATGCGGTCTTATTAACATAGTCGGTATAGGTTCTGAACATTTCCATCATCCTTAACCTTTGGTTGTCATAATATGATTACTTCCTTTATCTCTTTTTAGCTGATTCATTTTTGCCAGAATCATAAGACCAAGGACATTTAATTTCTCCATATTTTCAGGAAACGTTAATTCAATTGGCCTTCCTCTATCCGACCATTTTGCTGCAGCTTCCTGAATTTGCTTTTGGGCGAGTTTGGCTGCTCCTCCAACAGCAATATAACGGACAGCTCCTTTAATCTCTGATGAACTGCTCCTCACCCGATCAAAATGCTCCAGGTATTTAATTGCCATTGACTTCAGCTGCGGCAAAATGTATTTGCTGATATCCTTTCTGACCCCTGCAAAAGGCTCGACATACCACCCTGCGGGTCCTTCTGCCAACTTTTCCTCCAGTTCGGCACGGGAGTCAAATCGGTACATTTCCTTTTTACTCACCCTTTGAATGATGTGATCAAGAAACTGATTGATCCCGAAAGGCTCGCCCTCTACAGATGCGACAGGCTTATTATTTTTTATTCCGACAAAGTCGACAGAGTCTCCCCCAAGGTCTCCGATGATAATCCCTTTTTGTGATTCTTTAACAAGTTCTTCATCCTTGATTCCCAAAGTTTCCTGATCTCTTGTTAATCCCAAATAGGCACAAGCACCTTCTGCACCGACAATGACATCATTGATTATAACTTTAACGGTTAACTCCTTAGGCTCAGAAAGCCCGGGAACTTTATGAAAGATGATCGTATGTGTTCCAGCCAGTTTGTCTTTTAGGCGGGTTTTTCTTTCTTTATACTGTGTTGTCGGAAGAGAAACAGCTAATTGATCAATAGAATAAGTGATTTCTGTTTCTTCCGGATGCTGAAGAACTGCATGATAGCCTGCCAGGCCGAACAGCAGCAAATAGGTTCTGTCTTCATCAACTTTCTGGTTATTGAATGCAGTCAGGCTCACGTCCCGCTGTTTAGCCGCTGCTTTTCCGATATAGAAAATTTCCCTTCTATCCACAACGGCCTGGCTCTTTACCTCCACAATTAAATTATCTTCAAACACTATATCATCATCATCGTATGGCTTTTCGTAAAATTCTTCATCAAAAAGAGCAATAGCATTTGGAATTTGATATTCTGACAGAATACCATTTTCAGAAGCTAATGCCTTATACCAGCTGTTTCCGATATCTACAGCAAGAAAATTGTGTCTATCCATTTCTCCTCACTCCTCCTTTTGAATCTTATGCGTGATAGAAGTCCAATTGTGCCCGTACTATTTAGTTTTTATCTCGTTTTACAAGTCAGTAAGAGCTTTATTGCAGGGAACAGAGGATTTGAAGGACTCAAATACCTGAGTTGAACTAAATAGCAGTGTGAAAAAAACGCTGAAAAAGATTTCACTTTATCCTCATTTGCCTCATCCATATATAACAAAATCTAAATACCCATTTTTCGTATTTTCAGTTCTTCCGATTTTTATAGGTAAACGCCCAAACATAGACGATTATCATGCATAGGATGGGATTATCATGATTTCAGGAGGAGCCCAAATGTCAGAAGAACAAAAAGATCGAGATATAGCGGAATGCCAGATTTCTGCTCAAAACTGTGAGTGTGAGAGTACCTTCCATCATCCTCATGTAAGTATTGGAAAAATCACAGCTGAGGTTCCTGTAGTGCTAGCTGAACTTTCACTCCACCTAAACGTAAATGCCATTATAAAGTTTCCGGAACCTGTATTAGAAATTAAAGATATAAAAAAATCAGTAAAGTTGACACAATGCAGGCTATTACTCCCTGCAAACCAGTTATTTGTCAAAGGATTCGTTCGAAAAAATATTCAATATGCTGCCCCTTGTCCAGAAATTGAAATGCATTCTGATAAAAGTGTAGCATCTGATATACATTCTTATACAGTCGATGTGCCTTTTCAATGCGTTACTGAAATAAAGAAATTCCTTACCTGCCCAATCATGCCGGAAATAAACAAGCGATACAATTTCGATTTTCATGTATCAAAGCCAATGCACTGCGGGTTTCCTGAAAAAGATGAGCTTCAATCGAATGACCTTTCCAAATTTCATCAGGAGAGCATGCAGCACTACAACAAATTGCCCTTCTGTGAACTGATTTCAAGCAGAATAATTGAATGGGATGAGGCGATAGATCGCCGTCCTCTGCCTAACTGCTCACCGATTGGTGAAGGTGTCTTCACAAAATTGGAAGAAAAAATGGTTTTAGAATTAGTCATAAAAGTCCTTCAAAAACAGCAAATACGAGTTTCTTCAACTACGAATGATCACGATGACTGTTACGACTGCGATTAAAAATATATTAGTACGGTTAATCCCATGAAGCAGCCATTAATTTCTAAAAACGTCGCGGGAGAACCACAATCTCTCAGTGTTAACAAGACTCCCGGACATCTGCCCATAAGTGTATACTGATAAACCTAATTAAAATTGATAAAGCTTTCTAGATTCATGGTAAGGAGGGGACTGGTGAGGATGCTCTTAATTTGCAGCACCTTCCTAAGAAGATGAGTGATATGAGAAGTGCATATAACCGAATTTTTCGTATTGATACAGAATCAGAAAATTTGTCGGATCAGCAGTTAATCTTTCTTTCAAGGAATAAATCAAAAAGCCCAAATTTAGAAAAACCTATAAAAGAAATGGACTTTGAAGAAAACCAAAAAGGATATGGTACGTCTATTTCCGAAAAAAAACCAAAATCATTTCCATTAATTTTACCGCCTCCTGCAGTGGAAGCCCGCCAAATAAGCCAAACTAATATACTGCCTGAAAAAACATCCGATAAGGGTAATGTAGGGAAGAATATTGTACCTGCTAAAGAAGAAGCAAGGATGGCCAAGAAAAAAAAATTAAAACTGCCTAAATACCTAAATGAAATGCTGACGCCCTTTTCACCTATGCTGAGCTGGACCCCTTCTTTACCAAGTACGTATACTAACCATAATATTTTTCTTAACGATACAAAATCCACTCAAAGAAAAGGTAATATATCATCTGCTGAGGCAGTTCAAGCTGAAGAAACAATCATGCGTTTTCATCAGGAATTGATACAATCTGAAAACGAAAGCAAATCATCATTAAACCATGAAAATTTAACAAATGAGAATGCTCTAATAGAAGACACGGACCTGACTCAGGAATTTATCAGTATGCTAGAATCCTCAGAGACTCTCCAGAAAGCTGAATCCACGGATGATCTCTCATTCGGCTTTGAAATGGAAAAATTTAAATCAGAAGATGGGAAACTTGAAGTAAGTACTCTTGCTAAAAACGGCAATATTTTATCAGAACCCGCGAATTTCTTTGAGGAGGACTTTGCAGCGATGCTGGAAGAGTCTTCTTCTTCGGATAATGAGTCAGTTAACATTCCTTACCGTCAAGATGAAGCATTTGCGCTGCTTTTAGATGCCTCTTATAACCATAGCGAATCTTCCTCCTATAATCATAAAAACATGGACTATGACCGCCATAAAATTGAAGTTGATTCACTTGAACCAGATGATTCACATCCAACTTTAGAAGATTCACTTAACCCTAAATGGCAAGGAAATTTCAGTGAAGAGTCATCCAGTTATGAAGGAGAATTCTCCCTCCTTCTGAAAAAAGCCTGTAGCTTACTTGATGAGAAGTGCGCAGACACAATACCACTACAGGAGAGGTTTTTGGCTTTATTGGAGGAGTCATCTGATAGTAATCATAAGTTTCTTGAATTATTAAATGAGGAGTTTTTCTCATCCAGTGAATGCGGAGAATCCGAATCACCTTATGACAGAGAGGAAGTGAAATATAATAAAGTATCATCTTTGCTTGAACACTTTTCGGCTATGCTTCAAGATGTTATTTCAAATGAAATTCCCAATTCTGAAAAGGCCGAACCCACTTCACTCCCATCAGAATCTGGGAGTGAAGAAGTAAGCAAAAATGAATTTTCAGCCGAATGCGAAAGTACAAATCGACTCAGTGATGCGCTCTATGATCATTTGGAGGAGTCCTCTTCCAGCAGCATTATAGAAGAAAACACGCGATCTACTAAAGAATCTTTCCGGAAAGGGGTTATTGTTAAACTTCCTGTTTTAATTGGCAAAACAGATATGGAGGTTCAAATCTTTGATTGCTTTCCAATGAACATACATGCAAAGCATATAACTAAAATGGAATGGTCAGTAGAATCATTGAGCTGTAAGGTTCTTCTTCCCTCACAAACGGTTTTTGTTAAAGGGATACTCATAGCTGATATTATGTTCGCTGCTGATAAACAGGTGAAAAGCATCAGGATACCACTCTCAATAGATGAATCCATCAAGCTGGATTGGATTTGCACTCCGGAATTACCGCTTCCTTCGCGTATAAATGAGTTCATATTTCAACATGGAAATGCACACGATTACCATATAGAGTACTTTCAGCAATTTTCCGAGGAAATCACATGTAACCTGAATAAAATCCATATTCTCTGGCACGGAGATATATCGGGAGATGCGGGTATAGAAATACTGGGTAAAGCTATTTTATCAGTCGATTTTTTTCAGAAGCAATTTATACAAATTTAAAAGAGGGTATCTCAAAAGAGACCCTTTCCTTTTTTCAGCCTCATTCTTAGCAATTCATGTTAACTGATTACCCTGTCTGCTTTTCATAGAAAAAAGGCACCTGTAATCGGTACCTTTTCTCCTTTTAAGTTATTACTCTTCCTCTGTAACTGGGGCGGGAGCTGCAGTGAATTGAGTCTGCGATAATCTGATTACAAGGTTAATGTCATCTTTTTCAGTAAATTTGTTAAATTTACCCCATTTATCAAAGTTCGCTAAGAAGTTGCCTTCTGTTAAATTCCAGCTGACTAATTTGCAGCGAATTGGTTCATTCAGGAACTCAAACGTATTGGAACCAAAGGTGCATCTGTCAGCTCCCATACCATCTTTTGCAAGTTCCCTGATTTCTCTGGCATCACTATTCTTTGAACTTAAAGCAGGAATCGGAATAGCAACAGGCAAAGTTACACGAGTGAAACACTTGAATGGAACATTTACCATATAGTCTTTAACATATCCGTCACAGTCTTCAACATATTGGATATTTTTATGAATATATCCTTCTATAAACAATTTTACGTCAGTTGTTGTTGTACCCTCTGCAGGGCGAAGAGGAATGGCTTCACATTGAGTAAGGAAAATATTTTTTCTGATCACTTTAATCTCTGATGCATAATCCGGAAGATGAATATCGGATTCAGTAAGAGCTTGAATAGGGACTTGTCCGATTACAACATCTACTTCTGTACCTGCTACTACCGCACCTGAAACTTCGCAAAAGTGATCATGTGATTTAGCTGTATCGCAAACTGGCATATCTGGACATTTACCATGAGAATGCCCTTTGCCACAGCCGCAACTATTATTTTTTTTCATATTATAAACTCCTTATCATTTTATTTAGTCAAATTCAATTAAGCTCTGTTCTGTTTCAGAAAGCTTAATATCTTCTGACTTACTACTTATATATGTAAGGAGTAATGGATTTGAATGGACAAGTTCATTAGGTCAAATAATCAATTTATCATTTTTGCAATAAAAACAGCATATGCGGAGAAGGCTGATTTTTCACATCTTATTTCACTCCTAACAATCGAGCGTCAAACATATGTCCATTTCCACACACGCCGCCATATCTTTCTCCTTCCCTTCTCTATTAATATTATGTTCCATGAGGATAAACGGCGTAAAGCATTAGAAGAGCAATCTTAAATAGAGAGTCCATCAAGCTGGATGCGATTTGTGACCCTGAATTGCCGCTTCCATTATGTGAAAATAACTCGATTAGGTATAGAATACTATCAGCAACCTTTGTATGATATTACTTGTAAATTGAAAACGATCCTGGTTACTCAGGTATGGAGATTTATCGAAAGATGAGGGCTTGAGAATAATTGTGGAAAGCTGACTTAACAGTTGATTATCACCGGAAGCTATTTAAAATGGGGGTAACTCCAAAAAAGACCGTTTCCCTTTTTTTAGCTAATCATTAGTTAGCAATTACCAGATATATCCCGCAGTCCTTCAAAGAAAAAAGACACCGGAAATCGGTGCCTTTTTCTTTATAAGTTTATGACCAACCTCTGCAATTAAGCCCCATTTGCAGTAAATTGAGTCTGCGATAATCTGAGTACAAGATTAATATCATCTTTTTCAGTAATTTTGTTGAATCTTCCCCATTTATCAAAGTTACTTAAAAAGTTAGCTTCAGTTAAATTCCAGCTTACCAATTTACAGCGAATAGGCTCATTCAAGAATTCAAAAGTATTGGAACCAAAAGTACAGCGGTTAGCGCCCATACCGTCTTTGGCCAATTCTCTAATTTCTCTGGCATCACTATTCTTTGAACTTAAAGCAGGAATCGGAATAGCAACAGGCAAAGTTACACGAGTGAAACACTTGAATGGAACATTTACCATATAGTCTTTAACATATCCGTCACAGTCTTCAACATATTGGATATTTTTATGAATATATCCTTCTACAAACAATTTTACGTCAGTTGTTGTTGTACCCTCTGCAGGGCGAA
>NZ_JALJRC010000018.1:0-106128 GCF_024519925.1 Cytobacillus sp. Bac17
TTCGCTCTGATTAACTACCAGTTTCCTTGAGCATTCCGCTTTTTCGTCGTTATTCGCTCTGATTAACTACCAGTTTCCTTGAGCATTCCGTTTTTCGTCGTTATTCGCTCTGATTAACTACCAGTTTCGTTGACCATCCGCTTTTTCGTCGTTATTCGCTCTGATTAACTACCAGTTCCCTTGACCATTCCGCTTTTTCGTCGTTATTCACTCTGATTAACTACCATTTTTCCTGATCCCTGGATTTTTCGTCTTTATCGCTGTGTCCATGACTGCCACTCTCCCACCTCTCCACCCCTTTTCGTCGCCTTGTCCCCACCATGGGTACCATTTCCCAGCCCACTCTCCTATTTCTAGTCGCCATCCCCTGCAAACCCCACAACGACACCTCCTCTGTCAGCCCATTTTCACCATGGACACTCACCTGCCTTATCCCATTTTGAATATAGTGTAGGAGTCTGAAGGGGGTGACTAAGATCAACAGTCTATATACTGCGAACTCCTCCGGCATGCATAGTTTAGAAGATTGGCAGCAGATTGCTTTTGATAGATTCCAGACAAAGATGACCGATAAAGAAAGGCCTTTCCCCTGCATACCAGCAACTATAGGGTTTGCCAAAAATCAGCTCCGTTATGGGTTTGCTGACGACCCAATGGATCCGGCCGCCATTCAGCAAACCGCAGTCATGCTGAGGGAATTCTCTCTACATTCAAGAGAGTTCGGAAGCTACACTTCGCTGATCATTTTTTACAAAACAAGGGATGATTTGAGTGTGGAGGAATATGAGCAGCTTTTTTGGGAGCAGCTCACAGAGTTATCTGAGATGGATAATGCTGAGTGGCCAAACGAAATCCCAAAGGACCCGCATGATCCACTTTGGGAGTTTTGCTTTAACGGAGAAAAGTATTTTGTCTATTGTGCCACCCCTGCGCATAAAAATCGGCAGAGCCGGCATTTTGATACGATGATGCTCGCCATCACACCGAGGTGGGTTTTGCAAGAGTTTATGAAAAAAGTACCTTTAGCATCACGAATTAAAAGTCAGGTCCGCAAACGGCTTCAAAAATATGACAGCATAGCGATACACCCTGATTTGAACAGTTATGGAGCCGATGATAACTTCGAATGGAAACAATATTTTCTGCGGGATGATGACACCACGATCTCTAAATGCCCCTTTCATCGTCTGCTGGGAACTTTCAAGAATAAATAAGGAGGACAGAAGCAGCTTCTGTTCTCTATTTGTTTTTTCTATCGATATAAAGAGTGCCATCCTGCTGGACTTGAGCAAAAAATACATCTTCGGCTGAGTGGATCTTCGCTTTTTGCAGTTCCCTGTAAAGCCAGTTGTTGTCTAATTTTAATTTAGAAAGATTTTTTGAATTGACCTTTCCATCTGCAATGACTTCTGTTGGTAAAGGAATGAGATCATTTTTTGGACTCATAATATTTAAATCATTTTTCGTAACAGGCTGTTGACTTTCCTTTTTCAAAACGGACAGATCTCCGTTTGTTTCCAGGATTGCGTAATCGACATCGTTAAGCGAAAATATGTCCTTTTGCCTTAATAATGCCTGCAGCTCATCCAGATCCACCCTCGATATCTTGAGTGCCCTTTCCATTATCCTGCCAGCTTTTATGACTATTAATGGTTCACCAGTTGTGACTGTCCTTCCCTGTTTCGACTTGAGGTCAAGCATGTCCATCAGTATGGTAAAAAGTGTCCAAACAACCAGTGATATAACTCCATCTTTGATGAGGGTACTCTCATTCACAGCAAGGTTACCGGCGATAGACCCGATTCCAATGGCTGAAGCCCAGTTGAAAAAGGTCATTTGTCCAATTTCCTTGCGTCCCATCAGTCTGGCTAATAAGAAAAGTACTAGAAACGAGATAGTTACACGAAGGATCGTCTCGTTTACCGTCATTAAAATTCCCCCTACACATTATGGGCCTGCGCCTTCAGAACAGCTGCCAGCTCCTTAAATCATTTTTCAGCCCGGGGATTATTTCGCTTCCCCCAATACGGATCATCAAAGCCTTTTTGCATATCTAATACCATTAATGCTGGTGCATTAGGAAATTAATTCATCACTCGTCCTCCAAAAAGGATATTTAATTTACTCTGGCGACTCCGTTTGCAAGATGCTCCCAGAGGATTGCCTCAACCTTTTTTCCTTCTTCCTCCTGGCAGTCAATAATAAGAATAACCTCTGACTTTACTCCTTTTAACAGGCGCTTATTTCTGGACCTTAGCTTTAAAAGAGTGAAATCAATCGCAAATCCAAGCAGAAAACCAGCAACAGCTCCAATTAGGCCCCAATAAATTGGACCCCATTTCAATATAAATCCTCTGCTGGCTCCAACAACCGAGAACATTACTGCCAGAATCATCCCTTTATTTATGAGAGATGTTCCATCCGATTGGTGAATGGTGTCAAACAACGCGGGATCCTCCGCCCGGTTATCCAATGGAACTGAGTATATGTCCTTTATTCCATGCTGCTCCAGCTTTTTAATTGCCAGTTCCAGATAGGATGAATGATCAAATGTTGCAAATACCTGCATTTACTTCACCTTAATGCCTTTCTTTACTATAAATGATTTGGATTGATAGAACTTTCTTAATAGCCTTTTCTGCTCTGAATCATATAATTTATTATTTTCAACCACATTCATATAGGAATCATAAATCGTAAAAAAGTAGAAAGAGGGCAAATACATTAACCACTGAGCATTCAATACCTGAGTGGATTTTTTAAGTTCACCCACCAAGAGGTAATGAAAGGCTTCGATAAAGTGAGAAAAGTGAACAAGTATGACAGTCATGACCAAAGTAAATAAAGCTGCAAATATTCGGTGAATGTACAATTGGCCAAGGCTTGGGATAGTCACTGACCACATGATGGCGGATAAAGGATTTCTCTTATCAAGATAATTTATTTCAAAAGGCTTTATCACTAAACGTTCCACAGCAGCAGCGTCCTTTTCATTAAGCAAATATATTTTATTCATATCCACGGTTGTCCGGTAACTATCCCAGATTGCGAATATATAAACAGGGATATACAGGTGCATATACCTGACATCCAATACTTCCTTTGCTTTTTCAATTTCACCAATAAAAGAGTAAACCATGGCCGAATTTAAATGGATCGATTGGTTTATGAACAATTCCCATATAACCAATGAAAACCCTCTTAAATATTTATTTAACAGGAGATGCCCGTAGCCTGGGAACATCACAGACCACATGGCTATAATATATGGATTCCGCAGATGGATTTGTGTTGTGCCAAAGATACTTAAATGGGAAAGCTTTGAAGCCTCTTTCTGTTTCCTGAATACAAGAGCCATAATTCTCCTCCCAAGACAGCGAAAATCATTATGGCTATTTTCTGCAAAAAGATTTTTTTCATACTTTATCCAATATGCTTGTTAATGCTAAATCATCACCTTGTGCCTTCACCATTCAACTGTAAACAAAAGTTGATCTTAAGTTTATTTTCCTTTTGTAAGATAGGCATTGAAATAAGTTAAGGAGGCATTCATGTGAAAAAACTGCTGCATTCGATTACAGATTGGGTTTCCACCAAACGGGGGATGTGGATTACCATTATTGCCTGGCTTGTGCTGATGATTGGCTTAAGTGCAGGTCCAAAGCTTGGCGATTATAAAACAAATAATTTCCAGTCACTTCCTGATGAGGCGAAATCCATTATTGCCGAAAATAAAACCGAGGAATATTTTCCAAACAAACAAGGAACTCCGGGCATCCTGGTTTTCCATAATGAAAATGGCGAGGTTGATATCGAAGAAGCTAAACAGATATTAGAAGGGATCACGCTTGAGGACATCGATGGAATCAAGACGATTATCGATATCAGCAAGCTTCCCCCTCAAGCCTTAGGTTCTTTCATTTCTAAAGATAAGTCCACGATGATTGTGCCGATGGAGCTTGAGAACGGGCTTGGCAATGACCAGTATGCCGAAATTAACGACCTTGCTTCTGAAGCTGGCAATAACATTGCAGAGGATCTCGAGAGTACTGCATTTTATATCACCGGACCAGCGGGTATAGCGGGAGACACGGTTAAACTTTTTGAACAGGCGGACTTTGTTCTCCTAATTGCCACCGTTCTTATCATTCTTGTTTTGCTTATAGCGATTTACCGCTCACCATTGCTTGCAGTCATGCCGCTTCTGGCAACGGCGATTGTCTACCAGGTCGTAAACCAGAGTATAGCTTTGATGGGTGCTGGCGGACTTGAGGTTAATAACCAGACAACCTCGATTATGAGTATTTTGCTGTTTGCTGCTGTCATTGATTATTCATTATTTGTATTCTCCCGTTATCGGGAGGAGCTCAACCATTACGAAAACAAATATATAGCGATGAAGCATGCGATGCGCGCAACAGGCGAGCCTGTGTTCTTTGCGGGCGGAACCGTTCTTGCTGCCATGCTGGTTCTGTTCTTCGCGGATTTCCGGGATTATCAGAACTTTGCTCCTATTTTTGGAACAGCCATGTTTTTTATCATGCTCGCGTCCGTAACGCTGGTTCCTGCTTTATTCACCCTGTTCGGGCGTAAGGCTTTTTGGCCGAAAGTTCCTCAGTACGGAACGGAAACGGAAGTTAAACATAAAGTCTGGGGACCGCTTGCCAGATTCGTAGTGAACAAGCCTGGCCTCTCAGGCGGAATGGTCGGCATTTTTATGCTCATCACAGCGCTTAATATCTTTAACCTTGATTATGAATTCGATATGGTTAAAAAATTTCCGGATGACCTGCCATCCCGTGTCGGCTATGAAATAGTAGAATCCAGATTTGACAAAGGAGAACTGGCTCCTTCGACACTTCTGGTTGTCAGTAATCAAAAATTGGATGAAACAGATGCCAGTGCGATAACTGAGAAGCTGCAGGGATTTGATGAAATTGCTTCTGTCCGCCTGTCAGCACTTTCTGAAGACGGCAAGGCAGCTAAAATGAGTGTCGCTTTATCCATTAATCCCTATTCGACTGAAGCCATAGCCTTTATGGAAAATTTGCGTGACGACACACCGGAGCTGCTGCAAGAAGCCGGTTTGGAAGCTGAATCTTACTACAGCGGGGTCACTGCGAAAATAGTGGACGAACAGGATATCAACAACGGTGATATAATAAAAATTGTTCTGCTTGAGACGGTTCTGATTCTTGCGCTGTTATTTGCGCTTACGAAATCTGTAAAGATGCCGATCTACATGATGGCAACCATTCTGCTCTCATTTGTCTCAGCTTTAGGACTGGGGATATTCCTTGTTGATGTATTATTCGGCTTTGAATCCATCAGTTCCCGTGTTCCTGTCTATTCATTCATTTTCCTTGTAGCATTGGGGATTGACTATAACATCATTCTTGTTTCAAGGTTTATCGAGGAAAGGAAGACACATAGAGTCAAGAACGCTCTTGAAATTGCCATCCGGAATACCGGAGGCGTCATTTCTTCTGCCGGCCTCATTCTGGCTGCTACATTTGCGGCCCTGATGACCATGCCGATAGCGGACTTATTCGTTTTTGGATTCATTGTTGCCATGGGAATATTGATTGATACCTTCCTTGTTAGGGGGATGCTGCTTCCAGCATTAATTCTGTTTTTTGAAAAAGACAAGGAGACTTCCCGGCAAAAAATATCGGAATAGAGAGAGGGTCCCCTCCCTATTCCTCTGTGAGGTGGCCCTGATATGAAGATACTTGTCGTAGACGATGATGTGAATATACAGAAACTCGTCACAATCCATCTAAATCGTGAAGGCTATCAAGTCCTGCGCGCAAACAATGCACAAGAAGCACTAGCACTTTTAGAAGAACAAACCGCAGATTTAGCAGTTGTCGATGTCATGATGCCTGGTATGGACGGTTTCGAACTCACCAGGCTTCTGACTAATGACTTCGGAATCCCTGTTATACTCTTAACGGCGAAGGGGCAGCTGGGTGATAAGGAACAAGGCTTCTTATCCGGATCTGAAGATTATATTGTAAAGCCGTTTGAAGTGAGGGAGCTCCTTTTCCGGGTAGCCGTGGTGTTAAGAAGGGCTGAGCGGGCAATGGAAACAGTCATCAAAGCCGGAAACCTGTTAATGGACAGAAAAAGCTTTGAAGTGGAAATCAATCAGGAGACCATCCTTTTTCCATTAAAGGAATTTGAGCTGCTGAGCTTACTTTCGGCACGAAAAAGTAAAATCACACAGCGGGCTGCATTGATCGAACAGGCTTGGGGATCGGATTACGAGGGCAGCGAACAAACTTTAAATACCCATATCAACCGAATTCGCGATCGTTTGAAAAAATATGGCGCAACCGTTGAAATCCAGACTGTTCGCGGTATCGGTTATAAGCTTGAGGAAATAAAATGAAAACCCTATACCGGAAATTCATTGTAGCCACAATTGTGATTCTAGCCATAAGCATCGTGCTTTCCTTCATTTTAACCAATTGGGTCTATATGACTTCGACAAAGGGGAAAATCGACCGACAAAATGTTGTGATTGCAGAGGAAATTGCTCATGGCCTGGAAAATATGCATTCCTCTGGTCCTGCTTATGAAACTTACTTAAATTCCATGAGCAAGCTCGGCTATCAGCTCTATATCGTGACGGAATCGGGTGAAGGGGAATTCTTCGGGCAGCCGTTTAATAAGACCGAATTGCCTGAGGAAGCTGCCAAAGTGCTGACCGATCAGGAAGTTTATCATGGGATGGATAGTTTTGCAGGCCAATTTCTGCTGATGGGGCATTTTTCAAACGATCTTGAAAATACCGTCGGTGTCCCCTTTACCATGAACGATCAGAATTACGGGCTATTCCTTCGCCCGAATAATAAGCTTCTTTTCTCGGACATTCATATGATTTTCGCATGGTTCTTTGTCGCCATTGCCGTTGTCAGCATCACCGGAGTAATTTGGTTCGCCAAGCATCTCATTAAGCCGATAACAAAACTGACGGAAGCCACCAGGGAAATCACACGGGAGAATTTTAACTTCCCGCTGAATATTGCCCGCAGGGATGAAATCGGACAGCTGGCAGAAAGCTTCAGCCGCATGCAGGAACAGCTGCAGCACAATGACGAGGCCCGCAAGTCATTCATCAACAATGTATCTCATGACTTTCAGTCCCCTCTTATGAATATTCAAGGGTATGCAGAACTTCTGCAGACACAGAAATTGTCTGCAGAAGAACACTTCGAATATGTACAGATTATCGATCAGGAGTCGAAGCGGCTCTCCAATCTGACCAAACAGCTTTTGCTTTTGACTTCTCTTGACCAGAAATCGTATCCGATGAAGCTTTCGGATGTGAAATTGGACGATCAGATCAAGGAAACCATCCGCAGACATCAATGGCGGCTGGAAGAAAAAGAGATTGAGGTTTCCTACAAGCTTGCGCCTGTCATTTTCAAGGGAGATCCGGAGCTCTTGGTGAATATCTGGGACAACCTGCTGACGAATGCGATAAAATATAACTCTCATGGCGGAAGTATTTTAATCAGCCAGTCTCAAACTGAATCATCGATTGAAGTTGTTTTTAAAGACACCGGGACCGGAATATCCGAGGATGCGATCAGCCAGATTTTCGACCGATTTTACCGGGTGGACTCAGCAAGAAAAAAAGATGGCACAGGACTCGGGCTTTCGATTGTGAAACAGATTATTGAACTGCATACTGGGGAAATCAGGGCAGTCAGCCAGGCTGGCAAAGGAACCACCTTTACCATTACATTTTTCAGGGAGAAACATCGGGAGGAATAAAAAACTATGGAACAAAAATGGAGCATCAGATTAATAAGATTTGCAGCCATCTTTGGCATTATCGGGACCTACCTTGGATCGCATATGTCCGGGCAAATGGATTATTCTTTAAGGCCTATTCATGCCCACATCCTGCTCGTAGGATGGCTTTCCGTATTTGCATGGGGAATCTTTTATAAGGTATACCGAGTAAAATATAAAAAGCTCGTTGTCATTCACAGCATACTTGGAATGGCAGGAGCACTCGGATTGACAATCGGAATGTGGATGTACACATTAAATCCTTTTAATTTAGGGGATACCTTTGTTCTGGTCTTCTTCATCGTTGGCGGAACCTTGCTGCTGCTGGCCTTTGCACTGTTTGTGGCGATTACCTTTTTGACTGAAAAAACTTCGGAACGCTGAGTTAAAAGAGCCATGCAGTCCTCTTTGGGGGCTGCATGGCTTTTTTAGTCAGCTATTCAGCTATAAAGCTATATACAGATAGAGGCTTAACTTCTGTTGATTCTGCTACCGTTTTCAGCATCGAAACCTCGGATTGCAGGAGATCTGTTAATTTCTCAGGCAAATTCTTTATCCCCTTTATTTCATCGTTAAAGTCCGTCAGCACCTTATCTATTTCCCAAAGGCCGTCCTGCAAAT
Organism: Cytobacillus sp. Bac17; assembly: GCF_024519925.1. Taxonomy (NCBI): domain Bacteria; kingdom Bacillati; phylum Bacillota; class Bacilli; order Caryophanales; family Bacillaceae; genus Cytobacillus; species Cytobacillus sp. Bac17. The sequence continues at coordinate 8,428 of NZ_JALJRC010000018.1, forward strand.
CAGGGGAATCTATGTTAGAATCTTTAATGATTCGCCATCCTGCTTGTTCCGCAATATCCCTCAAATCGCCAGGAGTCAGCAGGGTTCTCACATTAGAATCACTTTCTTGTTTAAAGGCTTCATATTGTGCCTGAATGAGGATCGATAATAAATGCGGATATTGTTCGATTGTGTTTATTTCGGTGTTCCATTCTGCAAAACAAAGCTGCTTTCCCCATTTTTTTACCTTTTCGAGGATCCTTAAAAGCTCGGCAGAAGATTTCGTGTACCATGAACAGTGGGAGAATACGATATAATCATAGAAGTTTTCCTGAAATTCCACAATCTCAGCTAAAATATCTAAATTAAAATCTATTTTGATCTGCTTGCCGACTTTGGATTGGTTCAGGTATTCAGCCGATTCACCGAGTGAAACCGGACTCCCGTATTCAGGTGAAGCCGAATCAATCCCATGTACAAATCCCTTTTCACCAGCATAGGCAGCCAGCACCGCGGTTGTATCTCCCTGTCCGCATCCAATTTCAAGAATTTGGCTTTCAGCTTTTATACCCCAGAAATCCACAAGCTTTATGCGATGCCTCGTCTGAACCATCTGTACTTCATATGCCATTTTGCCCGCAGCCATGCAGTCAACAATAGCCTTTATTTCATTTTCATTCATGGGTTTATTTGCTCCTTCTTTTACTTCGATGCTATGACTATTCCGCAAGAATGTGCTAAATTCCTCCTGCAGCTTAGGTTTTTGATCCGATTTCACCTATCTCTTAAAGAAAATAATAAAGGACCCTAAAGGTCCTATTTCTAACAGCATCTTCCCGTATTCCCGATCATCGATATCCCGCTTCCGTTTCCGCTTCGCTCTAAAACAAGGTCTTCGGTGTTTGGTTCAATAATAGGGTCAATTGCTACTTTGATTTCATTGATTGTGACAATAATATCATCTGCTGCCGGCTCATCCAGAGCCAGTCCTATTCTTGGCTGTCCTCAGCCATAGCCATCAAAAAAGATGCGAATGCTGCTGGCATTTTGTTCTTCCAGCATTTTTCTTAATTCATCACGCGCATTGTCTGTGATTATCATGTTTGTTCCCTCCCTTGAATGTTTTTTAGTATATTATTTACTTTCCTGTTTCGGCAAATGTTTTTATGCGGCTGCCAATTTCATCACGGACACGCTGGAAAAAAGCCCATTTTTCTGCTTCTGTTCCTTCTGCTTTTGCAGGGTCATCAAATCCCCAGTGCTCCCGCTTCACATGAGGAGGTGTCATCGGGCATTTATCAGCTGCGTCTCCGCAAAGCGTTACAACCAAATCAGCATGATTCAGAATCTCAGGATCTATGATATCAGAAGTCTGATTGGAAATATCAATTCCTGCTTCTTTCATTGCTTTTACAGCGTTAGGATTCAAACCATGTGCTTCGATCCCTGCACTATAAACCTTCCATTCATCACCTAGATGCTGCTTGGCCCATCCTTCTGCCATCTGGCTGCGGCATGAGTTGCCTGTGCATAGGAAGTAAATTGTTTTTTTAGTCATGTTGAATTTCTCCTTTTAGGTAAGTTTTTTAAAGGATCTGCAGCCAAATATATAGACCGGCTAATGTTATAAATAATGTTGGAATGGTTAATACAATCCCTGTTTTAAAATACGTTCCCCATGAGATCTTTACTCCCTTTAGGGACAATACATGAAGCCATAGCAAGGTTGCCAGGGAACCAATCGGCGTGATTTTCGGGCCTAAATCAGATCCAATCACGTTCGCATAAATAAGGGCTTCACGCATGATTCCGCTTGTATTCGTATCAGCAATGGCCAGGGCATCAATCATAACGGTTGGCATATTGTTCATGACAGATGAAAGGATGGCCGCAATGAATCCCATTCCGATCGTGGCTGCAAATAGTCCCTGGTCCGCTGTCATTTGAATTAAGTCTGCCAATACATTTGTAAGACCCGCATTTCTTAATCCGTAAACCACAACATACATGCCAATTGAAAAGAAAACGATCGCCCATGGAGCACCCTTGATGACAGTACGCGTATTCACAGCCGGGCTTCTTCGCGCCATAATCAGGAAGAAAATGGTTATAATGCCTGCAATGAATGAAACGGGGACACCAATCCATTCACTTGCAAAATAACCAATTAATAAGATGCCTAAAACAAGCCAGGACAATCGGAACATTTTGCTGTCCCGAACTGCTTCCGCCGGTTCCTTCAAATGAGATAAATCATAATTTTTTGGTATGCTTTTTCTAAAGTATAGGAATAAGACTAAAATGCTGGCTGCCAGCGAAAAGAAGTTCGGAATAATCATGCGGGACGCATATTCCACAAAGCCGATGCCAAAAAAGTCAGCTGAGACGATATTGACAAGGTTGCTGACAACCAATGGCAGGGACGTTGTATCCGCAATAAATCCGCTCGCAATGATAAACGGAAAAACCAATTTTTCTTCAAATTGAAGGTTCCGGACCATTGCGAGGACGATTGGTGTGAGAATGAGTGCCGCTCCATCATTCGCAAAGAATGCTGCGACAACCGCTCCCAAAACGGACACGTAAATGAACATCTTCACTCCGCTGCCCTTTGCCGCTCTCGCCATATGTAAAGCGGCCCATTCGAAAAACCCGATTTCATCTAAAATAAGAGATATAATGATGATGGCAATAAAAGTTAATGTCGCATTCCAGACAATTGAAGTAACATCTATAACATCATGGAAGTCAACCACACCGGCAATTAAGGCCAGGATGGCTCCACCGCATGCTGACCAGCCGATGGATAGCCCTTTTGGCTGCCAAATGACTAATATGAGGGTGACCAAGAAAATCACCGATGCTAAAATTATTTGAGTCAATGTGTTCTCCCCTCTTACTCACAGGAAATTCGCAAACCCTGTTCTTTCAATTTTTCTAATAAATAATCTTGGCTTGGAAGGTGATCGAGCACAGTCTGAACCAATGGGTAGTATTCACTATCCTGATTCAATGAATAAATAATCCACTGACCTCTTCTGGTTTCCCTTACCACTCCTGCATCTTTTAGTTTCCTGAGATGCTGGCTAATGGCCGGCTGGCTCATTTTAAAAATTTCCACAAACTCACACACACAACATTCATGGTTATTTAAAAGTTTGACCATTGTGAGCCGTGTTTTATCGCCTAATAATTTTAAAATGGATGATGCTTTGTCGATTTCAACTGTGGACACTTCCATGATCTTTTCACCCCCGCTTTGCACATATTAATATATAATGATTTACTTATATAAGTAAATGCTTTTTTTCTTATTTACAAAAACTTTACACATATAGTTTGCTTTTTTTACTTCAGCTGCATTCATTTTGGTTTGCTGGTTTTGACAAATGAGCTTATTGGAACAGAGCCGTTTTTTTGTGCGGTTGCCTTACTTAAGGCTTTTTCGAACAAGGGGATTTTACTATGAAGAAACTGACTATAGATAGCACTCCGTTCCTTCGGACAGGCGAGGAAGAAATCTGAGAGATCATGTCTGAACCTTGTCCCAACTTCGGACTGATTAACAGGAATTCCGGCTGATTTTGTCCGAACCTTATCCAACTTCGGACAGATAAACAGGAAATCCGGGAAACCCTGTCTGAACCTCTTCCCCCTCCGAACTTTTAAGAAAAAGCCAACAAAAAAACGGCTAAACCAATAGCCGCACCTTTAATTAAAGCAGTTTTTCCATAGCCATCACATCGACAAACTCTCCATCCAAAACACCCTGGTTTTGAAATATGCCTACTTCACGATACCCCATTTTCTTGTACAGTCCCTGTCCAAGTCCATTAAATGGAAAAGTAAACAAGACCAGCTTATGAAACTTGTTTTCTCTTGCTTTCATTTCGAGAGCAGAAAGCAGCTTCCCGCCTGCTCCCTTGCCCCTGAATGCTCTGGAGATATAGACTGATAGATCTGCAACTCCATCATAAGCACAGCGGCTGCTATACGGATTCAAGGAAGCCCAGCCAATCACTTGATCCCCTTCTTCAGCGGCAAGCACACTATATCGGCCTTGATGCTGTTCAAACCAGTTTGTCATATAGGAAAGATCTTTTGCCTCTGTTTCCAATGTAGCGATGCGATCTTCTATTCCCTGATTATAAATCTCCAGAATATCCTCTAAATCTGTCATTCTGGCTTCACGAATAACAGTTTCACTTATCATTTCTGGTCCCCCGCTAATAAGATTCATAGATCTCTTTTTTTATACATGTGTTTAACCTCTTTGCTAACAACATCCAAATCGCTGCTAAAATAATCAGTATGATCGAACCGCCCCAATATAAAAATGTAAAACCCGCCTCTAACTGTATTAATATGTAACTAAGCGCCGGGCCTAAAGCTGCCCCCATATCTTGAGAGATTGAGTATATCGTAAGGAAAGATACAATGTTTGCAGTCTTTGCTGTGTCCAGTGCAATCGTGTCCAGAATGGTAGATAAAATTGTAGCACCGGCCATTACTAAAAGAGTAACGGCTATCCACAGCTCTAATGGAAGTCTAATGGATACCATGCCAAAGACAACCCCTGCAAAAATCAGGGACACAATAAAAATCGGCAGCCTCCCACGCGCTCCATCAGACCAATGCCCCACTGTCCTTCCCAGAAAAGGTTCCCATGTCCACCTTACCGCTTGAATGATGCCTGATAATAATGTAACACTGACAACCACATTCCATATTGATATATTCTCTCCGTAAAAATGTTCAATCAAGGAACTAAGTGTGGATGTCACTATTCCTTGATATAACATGGCAATTAGAAAGCCTGAAACAATTATCGATGCTTTATATCCGGCCTTTCCAATGAAAGGCGTCTCTTTAGCCATTCTATCTTTCTTTTCAGGAGTTTTCACATCCTGATTTATTTTAGAAATCAGCATTAAAGGCAGCCCCAATAGGGACAAAAACCCAAATGCAATTGAAACCGTGCTCAAACCTATAACCGGAACGAACAAGCCCCCAATCAGCATTCCAACCAGGCTTCCAGTACGGTAAAGCCCGTTATATAACCCCATGGAACTTCCCCGCTTATTGTTATCCGCATATACGGCAACAGCTGATAATCCGCCTATTCGAAAAAATGACCAGGCAATCCCCCATAATGCACGGAGGATCACCCATGCCGCAAATCCTTCGAAAACACCATAACAAATCGTTGTGAATCCGCCTAACAGAACAGCAACGATCAGGCCAGCCTTTAATGAAATATGTTTATATATCCAGCCTGCAATTGGATTAAAAGGCAATCGTATGAAACGGTTTATGGATAGGAGCACACCCACTTGCCAAATTGAATCAAGGCCTGCAGTTTCCCAATAGACAGGCAAGGCAATATAAAGCATGGAATCTCCTAATAGACTTAAAGCTGTGACGACGGCGACTATTATAATAGGCTTTGAAGATAATTGATCTTTAATAGTCACCATGATTCATCCTCTCCGGAGTTTTCTTAATCATTGGGATGTTTCATTAAATCCCGATAAGCCAAAAGAAATTGTGTATACGTTTCCTGCCCCATTTCACTTTCGCGCAATCGAAACAGCCTTTCAAAGGTTCTATCTTTGGCTTCCTCAACAGAACATCCAAATGCATTCATGAGTAATTTCATATATGAAATAAAATATTCTTTTTTGAGCGATCCAGCATGATTGATGGTCATTGGCATCACCTTTATTAGGGAACTAATTCTCCCCTTTATTTAATTGCAGCAAGTAGAAGCAGGTTCATCACAGGAACTTTTTAGATTAACGCTGCAAACACCCGTTTCCGGCAAATCGAGTTCCACTTTTTCAGCAGCGGCGAAATCACCGCTTAGATAAGCTGCCACTGACCTAACCTGCTCATAGCCTGTCGCCATCAAGAAGGTTGGAGCACGGCCATAGCTTTTTGAACCCACGATATAAAAATTCTTCTCAGGCTGTCTTAACTCCTTTTCTCCATGGGGGCGAACTGTACCGCAGCTATGAATATTAGGATCAATTAATGGTGCCAAAGCTTCTACACTTTCAGTTGCAGAATCTATAGAAGTACGGAGTTCGTTTATCATTGCAAAATCCGGACGGCTTCCTGTATTGACAATCATTTCATCGATTCCTTCCAGGCTGCCCGGCTTGCCGTTTTGGCTGCCTATTAACTCGATTCCCGTTTCTGACTTTTTGACCAGCTGGATGCGAAATGGAGTAATGGCCTCCACTTGGCCGTTATCAACCAATTGGCGGATTCTGCTTCCGAGGCGGCCGCGTGCTTCAAGTGCATCTTTTTCTTCTCCTCCGTAGGAATCCTCAACCTGATTCCTTCTCATAATCCATAGAATCTCTGTTTCAGGATAGGTCTCTTTCAATTCGGCTAAATCCAGCAAGGCATTAATGGCTGAATGGCCACCCCCGACAACTGCTATCCGTTTATTCCTATAGCGCTGCTGCTCACTCCCTAATATATCGGGTATTCCATAATATATTTTCTCCTTCAGCTGCTGTTCTTCTGCCAGCCAAATTCCGCTTGACGAAGCTGGATTAGGATTTCCCCAGGTGCCTGCAGCATCTATTACTGCTTTTGATTCGTATGTTTTGTACTCTCCATTCTCCTCAGCATGGATAACAAAGGGAATATTTTCCCGGTTTGCGGTTTTCATTTTATCGGTGTCTTTTCTGCCAACTGACAAAACTTTCGTATTTAGGTGAATGAAAGGCTTTATTTCAGGTAACCTGGACAGCGGCTTGAGATAGTGTTCAACAAGCTCTTCCCCTGTAGGCAAAGCTTCCAGCTGCGGCTGTACCCAGCCATTGGCGCTTAATAACCTGGCAGCCGCTTTATCAATATTGTACCGCCATGGTGAGAATAACCGAATATGACCCCAGCTTTTAATATTGGCTCCTGCTTGCTTCCCTGACTCCAGCAAAATAAATGATTGCCCCCTGCTTGCCAGATGTGCAGCTGCTGCAAGCCCAACCGGCCCCGCGCCAATTATAGCCACAGGCAACTCTCTTCCATCATCCCTATTTAGCGACGCCTTTTCTGATACATCTTTCTTAGACGTGCAGCACCCTTTGACAACAAAAAGATCATTCTGATTCGTCATGCTCTCTCCTCTTTCTCCAAATTAGGATTGATTGCTTTTACTTGCAATATACAAGTATTATACCCAGGGGATTCACCCCTGTATTGGCTTACAGCATGCACTGGACTTTGCCATTGCATTATTTAACAAATGAATCGAGCGGATGACTGTTTCTTTTTCAAACTCATTCATTTGTGAAAAAACCTCATGTAAAAATGAATTCATCTGCTGATCTATTGAACCTGCAATATATTTGCCTTCTGCAGTCAGCGAAAGAATACTGATTCTCTTATCAGCAGGATCCGGTGTTTTCTTAACTAAGTTCATCTTGACTAAAGATTGAACCTGCCTGCTGAAAGTAGTAATATCCGTCCCTAACGTATCTGCAATCTGCTGCATGGAGGGGTTATGCTGATTGTCAATCTCATAAAGAATATGGCTTTGAATGAGGGAAATATCGCAACCGCCGACATTGCAGCAATTTTTATTGAGTAAGCCAAAACGGCGCGTCATTACTTGAAACAAACTGCGAAGATTTTCCATTATTTTCACCTCTTGGTTACAGTATAGTTCTTTTAGTTGTATTTTGCAACTAATTTCTTTTTCAAAAAAACAGACCATCACTTTTAAGGTCTGCTTCTGATATTAATAGCCTAAGGAGTTCTTAAGATGTCATCCCCAGTCCAATAACACCAACTAAGATGAATGCCAGGGATAAATATTGCTTATAACCAAATTTTTCTTTAAACCAAAACAAACCAGCCAGCGTAATGCCAATGCTCCCCACTCCTGTCCAAATAGCATAGGCCACACCGGCTGGAATCCTTTGCATGGCCATAGATAAACAGAAGAAAGAGAAAATAAAACCAACTGCCATTATAACGATCGGCCATTTCTTTCTCGTTCCATCCATGTATTTCATGGCAATTGTAGCGACCACTTCTTCTATGCCCGCCAGAATCAATAATCCCCAAGCCATTATAATTCACCTCTCACTTCAGTGTTTTCCTGTTTCGTAAAAGTCTTCATGCCAATGATCCCTGCCAATAATATCACCAGAAAAAATACTTGAGTTACCGAAAAAGGCTCCCCCATGATCACACCTAAAATATAAGTGCCTACAGTTCCAATCCCGACAAATACGGTATAAGCTGCCGCAACAGGAATTACTTTATATGAGCGAATCAATAGTATAAAGCTTGCTGCTATCAGTACAGTGGTAATCGTCCATTCCAGAAATGAATCTGCATATTTTAAACCTGAAGCCCACATCACTTCAAGGATGCCGGCTGTAAATACTAACATCCATTTCATTTGCTCTCAACTCCTTATGAATGACAGTCAGTCATTTTTCTTTAAAGAAAAATTATTGGAAGCAGTCCAATAATTTTAGTCCGTGATTAATGATTTCCTGATAAATTTAAAAAGCTCTTCCTTATAAACAGTCAGGGACTCATCCCGCTCGCCGCCAATATAATATCTTTCAGCAGCATTTTCGATAAGGTTAATGATGGTCTTTGAGGTCCACTTCACATTAATGTCTGGTAAAATTTCTTCTTTTTGAACCGCCTTGCTGATTTCAACCTCAAGCCATTCGTAATATGGCCGGTATACCTCTTCCCATTTTTCCAGGGAATGGTTGACAGCAAGCCCTGAGTATACAAGTACGATGATATCTTTATGTTCATCTGTAACCTTAAAGGTCTCATCAATGACGGCATCTAAAGTGCTCCAGAAGCTTTCTGCTCCCTGCACCTTCCTCTTCATCCGATTCAGTATTTTGGTGAGAAGTGAATTGGCGATCGCAGGAACCAAATCACTTTTTGAAGAAAAATATAAATAGAACGTTCCCTGAGCAATGCCTGCTTTCTTAACGATCTCTGATACCGAGGATTTTTCAAGGCCTTTTTCAGAAATAACCTCAATAGAAGCGTTCAGTATTCTACTGTATTTATCATCCGGCCGATCCTGCATGTATATATCCTCCTTGTTAAAGTGACTGACTGTCATTCATTATACCAATCCTTTCCCTTTCTATCAAGAATAATGAAATGTCCCTTAAAACTTGTTATTTTCCCAGAACTAATTACTTTGCGCAAAGTATATTTTCGATTATACTTAATTTGCAAACGCATTTTAAAAAGATACATCAAGGGGGAATTGTAATGGGTAAATTTGATAATAAAATTGTATTGGTTACTGGCGGAGCATCTGGAATGGGAAAATTTGATAATAAAATTGTATTGGTTACTGGCGGAGCATCTGGAATGGGAAAACGAATGACTGAGCTTTTAGTCGAAGAAGGCGCTTATGTTATTGCAGCGGACATTAATAAAGAGCTCTTGAACGCTGTCAGCCAAAATGTTTCAGTGGAAGGCAAATTGCTGAATGTCATGTCAGAGGATGATTGGAAAAAGGCAGTGGAAGAAATCGTTGCCGATCATGGAAGAATCGATGTTCTTATTAATAATGCCGGCATTTCAAGCGAGAAGCATATGGATGATGTGACCATTGAAGATTGGGATCTTATGATGCGCATAAATGGTTTCGGGCCATTTGCAGGAATGAAGCATGTATTGCCGCAGATGGTCAAACAGCAAAGCGGTGCAGTTGTGAATATTTCAAGCTACACAGCCATGGTGGGGATGGGGACAAACACGTACACTGCTTCAAAAGGTGCTGTCAGAGCCATCTCCAGAGCGGCAAGCACACAGTATGGCCGTTTCGGTATCAGGGTTAACGCCGTCTTCCCTGGCGTCATTAAAACGCCAATGACAGAAAACCTGTCAGAATCCAGTGAAGTGCTGCAAAGATTAATTCAGGCCACTCCGCTCCAAAGACTTGGTGAAGCGGATGACGTGGCACGCGCTGTATTGTTCCTTGCTTCAGATGATTCTTCATATATTACAGGAGCAGAATTAGTTATTGACGGCGGCTTTTCTGCACAATAGAAAAGCGGAAGGGTCTTTAAGCCAGACAATTAACTAACTTCAGAGCAGGTAAGCCTATCTCAAACAAAGAAACTGTCCAAGGAGACAGTTTCTTTGTTTATGTTAACTTTTGCGTTCCGCCGTCTACCATTATTGTCTGTCCGGTAATATAAGAGCTGCTTTCGCTGCTTAAGAATACAGCCGCTTCCCCAATATCCTTTTCCGGATCCCCCATGCGGCCAAGCGGAATTCCATTGAGTACCTGCTCATATTGATCAGGGAAGTTCTCGCTCCAATTTTTCACGCCTTCAGTATAAGCGATTGGTGAGATTAAATTCACATTAATCTGATCCTTAGCCCACTCATTTGCAACGGTTCGCGTCAAACCGCGAATCGCTTCTTTTGCAGATCCATAGGAAGCCTGGTTAACCTGGCCCGAAATACCGGCACCTGAAGCAAAGTTAATCACGAATCCTTTATTTTTCTTAAGCTGTTCGTATGAGGCTTGCATTAAATGGACAGTAGGGTAAAATCCTGTATTAAAAGATAATTCAAAGTCTTCCAGTGTTGTATTCACAAATGGCATCTGTCTGGAAACATGCGCGTTGTTGACAAGGATATCCAATTTTCCATACTGTGAGATAGTCTCCTGCACAAGCTCTACGGCATTTTCCTTCCGGGATATGTCTTTTTCAATAAAAAGAATCGATCCAAACTGGCGTAATTGCTTTACAGCCGCTTCTCCGGCTTCCCGGTTGATATCTGCAATCACAACGTTAGCGCCATGTTTCAGCATGGCTGTAGCTATTCCCTTGCCAATTCCGCCGGCACCGCCTGTAATTAATGCAACTTTGTCCTTTAGATTCATATGATCTCCTCCTCACCTTTATTATAAATCATTCACTACTTTGCACAAAGTAATTATTTAAAAGGAGCTGCTATTATGTCCATGCAAATCGTGATTCTCGGTCTTTTAAAAGAGAAAGAATATCATCCATATGAAATGAAAAAAGTTATTTTAGAACACAAATGGGATCAGCTATTCCCCGTTACGGACGGCAATTTATATCATGCCATCCGCAAACTCGAAAAACATAAGTGGATCCAGGCGGAAAAGCGGGAACAGGTGAATAACCGGCCAAACCGCACTGTCTATCAAATTACTGAAGAAGGAAAAAATCAGCTTTCAGAAGAGATCATTGAGGTGTTTAAAAAACGGATGCCTGAACCTCGTTCCCTTTATCCAGCCCTATTATTTATCGAATCACCCGAAGTCCCTGCAGCAGCAGAGCATATTAAATCCTGGATCTCCGATCTGAAGACAGAAAGTGAAGTGAAGCATGATTACCAAGACGTCATTCCGAACCTGATCCAGGAGCATTATAAAGGGTTAAATGAGTTTTATATGAATTGGCTTTCTAAAATTCTTGATGCATTAGAATCAGTATAAAAATAGAAGTAAGGGGTACCTCCCCTTGCTTTTTATATATCCGGCTGTTTCCTCAGATTTATCCCCATCTAATAAACTGTAAAAATATTGCCATTTTGCTTAAAAGCTATGTACTTTTAGCTCAAAAGCAATTATACTATTCTGAATATTGTCTTTTCGTTACGCGAAGGATTTTCGAAATACCTTTAAGGAGTGTCTTTAGTTGAGAAGTTCAGCAAAATTTGATTCAAAAACCTTTTTCCTGATGGCCGGCATTATTTTTGTTGCTTTTAATTTACGCCCTGCGATTACATCAGTTGGGCCATTGATCGGAGCAATCCGGGATGAAACGGGAATTTCCAATGGTGCAGCAGGCCTTCTGACTACCCTTCCGCTCGTTGCCTTCGCCCTGCTCTCTCCTTTTGTTCCGAGGATTGCCCAAAAGCTTGGAAGTGAATGGAGCATTCTATTGGGTTTGACTATTTTGGGATCCGGCATTGCTGCACGTTCTGTAGGGATGCTTCCGCCTCTGTACATAGGAACTATTTTAATAGGTTTAGGCGTAGGTCTTTGCAATGTGCTTCTTCCTGGAATGGTCAAGGAAAAGTTTCCGCAGAAGGTTGGCCTGCTTACAGGCATTTATACATTTTCAATGGGGATTTGTGCAGGGCTTGCGCCAGGATTCAGTATCCCGATTGCAGAAGATCTTGGCCTGGGATGGAGGCTTTCACTTGGTGTATGGACCATCTTAATCCTTATCGCCATTATTGTCTGGCTTCCTCAGATCAGATTGCGAAAGAAAAAAACGGAAGCACCTAAAGGTTCTGCAACAAAGGGTTCTATCTGGTCCTCACCCATCGCCTGGCAGGTCACACTGTTTATGGGATTGCAATCAATGGTCTATTTCAGCACCACCACCTGGCTCCCCGAAATTCTTCATAGCCAGGGGCGGGAAATCGCTGCTGCTGGATGGATGGTAACAGTTTTCCAGTTTTCAGGACTCCCTGTTAATTTTATTATTCCGGTTCTTGCCGATCGGCTGCCTAACCAAAAGGGGATTGCTCTTGGCATCGGCATTTTCACTTTTGCCGGCATAACGGGACTCCTGATGAATATCAATGCCATCATCTCTAACATCAGTATTGTTCTCCTCGGGATTGGTCTTGGGGCTGCAATCAGTCATTCCTTAACCCTGATCGGGCTTCGTGCTGAAAATGCCAAACAGGCAGCCAGTCTTTCAGGAATGGCACAATCGGTCGGCTACCTGCTTGCCGCGGCAGGACCGATACTCATCGGCTCACTGTATGACCTATTTCACTCCTGGACCGTTCCACTTATCTTCCTTATGGCCATTACTGCCATCTTTACTATTTCCGGAATTGGGGCAGGGCGTAATCAATTTGTTTTGCAGGATAAGCACAATAAACAGGATAAAACTGCTTCAACTATTGCATAATGCAAAAAAACAGCAGCCGGTTCACATAAGACCGGCTGCTGTTTCATTAGTATTATTTCCCCTGACTCATCAGCGCACTCAAATCAGGCTAGTCAGATTAGAAAGTTATATACAAATATAGAATTGTTAAATTTATCAATGCCACAATACGCGTTGTTGATTCCGCCCTGTCTTAAGGAATCTTAAAAAATTTTAAATTTGTTTAAAACCGTTTACCCCTCCCCTGCGTTACCTGTATTTGATAAGAAAAAATAACGGAGGGATTAAACATGAAAACAAAAATTTATTTTTGGACAATTCTTTTAGCTTGCATACTTTTTGCAGGATGCAGCTCTCAGGAAAAACCAGAAAGCACAGGTACAAAAGAACAAGCACAAGAAACAACAACAGCGGTTAACAACGAGTCAGAAAAAGATCTTGCAGAATCGGATGCGAAACTTCAACTGATGGAAAACAAAAAAATTGGTAAATATCTTACAGATGCTAAAGGTATGGCACTTTATTTCTTTGCAAAAGATCAGCCAAATACATCAAATTGCAGTGGAGATTGCCTTGAAAACTGGCCTGCTTTCTACTCTGAAGATTTTGCCGTTCCGGAAGGATTTAATAAAGAAGACTTCGGAACGATTACTCGCGCTGACACTGGTGAGAAACAAACGACCTACAAGGGCTATCCGCTTTACTACTTCGTAAAGGACGGAGCATCTGGTGATGTAAAGGGACAAGGCGTCAAAGATGTTTGGTTTATTGTTAACAGCGAAACATCATTTGCACAATAATGGATACTGCCGAAGGAACTGCCTGGTTTATCGGCAGTTCTTTTTTTCCTCCCCCATCAAATTTTCCCGTCAATCTATGTTAACATCTATACTAAATAATTTCGTTTAACAAGGGAGCGATTTCCGTCAATGAAGTCTAAGTCAGATGAAGAACTAATAGAATTAATTGTTCAAAATCATCGGCCAGCACTTGAAGAGCTATATGACCGATATGTAAAGCTTATTTATAGCTTCTCCATAAAAATAACCAAAGGCGATACGGAAAAAACGAAAGAAATTGTTCAGCAGGTGTTCCTTCGGCTTTGGACGACAAAAAGCACCTATAATGCATCCCAAGGACAGTTTGTGAACTGGCTTCTCACCATAACTCGAAACATTTCCATAGATCTCATCCGTAAAGAACAAAAATATAAAGGAACGGTCCAATTGGAGCTTGAGGACTGGCAGCAAATGCAAGGTCTACCAGCTGATGATGTACAGCAGCAAGTTACCAGAAATCAGCTAAAACAGCAGATTCAAGAAGCAAAACGACATCTCTCTGAACCTCAGCAGCGCCTGATCAACTTATTATATTGGGAAGGGTACTCCTTAAGTGAAATTGCAGAACTTGAACAAAAGCCGCTGGGTACGATTAAAAGCCGCCTGCATCAGGCCTTAAAGAAACTGCGGAATAATTTCAGCGGGAAAATAGGAGGTGTTCGGCATGGAGAATAAATGTGATAATTTATCTTTATATATTATAAATGAACTTAATAACCAAGATAAAAAACAGTTCGAAGACCATCTGCTAAAATGCGCAAAATGCCAGCAGGAACTGAAATCTATACAAGAAACATGGCAAATGCTTTCTTATGATGTAGAAGAAACAGAGGTACCGGAATCATTGAAGTCACAAGTGATGGATTTTGTCTTTGAAGAAAATAAATTTCTTAAACACGAAGAAAAAATAGAAGCCGAACCGATTAGCTTTAAAGAACGAATTTTATCAGTTACCAAAAGGCATTTCTCACCCCTATCCACTGCTGTAACAGCTATTTTAATCATTTGTTTAATTGGGTTTTATTGGAACAGCCTTCAATTGAAAGATACTATTAAGTCATTAGAGAATAAAGCTGCTGATCCGACACAAATTGTTACGACTTATTCCTTAACAGGGCAAAGCTTAGCTGCTTCTGCAACCGGCAGCGCATACCTTCTTCAGGAAGGTACGGAAACAAGTCTTGTCATTGCCTTGAATAATATGCCTATTACGAAGGGTAATGAGGTTTACCAAGTATGGCTGTTAAAAAACGGAAACCGGCAAAGTGCTGGCACTTTGATACCTGATCAAAACGGCAGCGGACTTATCACCTACCGCCTGCCTCCAGAATATTCGTTTGAAGATATTGGGATTACATTGGAACCTAATCCGTTTAACACTCAGCCGCAAGGACAAAAAGTGCTGGGGACCTAATATAATGAAATAAACCTGCCCAATAAAATTTAGGGCAGGTTTAAACTCATTATTTTTCAGCTAATTTCTCATTAAATGACTCTAATTTTTCCTTTGTTTCGGTAACCAGATCTTTCATTTTTGCTGAGTCACCCTGATCTTTCTGAGATTCACTAATTAGCGGATATAAGCTCTTTTCAATACTTTCGTAGTCTTCTGGAAAATTCTCCTCCACTTTCTTCTCAATCTCATCCCAGTTTTCCTCAAGGTCTTTGCCCTTTTTTTGTATCAGTTCCGAGTTTTCCGCCTTATTTTCCAAATCAGCTTGTAAATCATCCAGAACCGCCATTACCTCATCACTGCCATTTAAAAGCTCATCAGCCATTTGTCCGTCTGCGTTGTTTGCTTTTTCGCTGTTTGCATTTTCCTGCTTCTCATTCTCTCCATTGGAACTGCAGCCCGCTCCCAATATAATAATCACCAAAATGGATATAAATGAAAGTATTTTTTTCATTTGATCCCTCCTCGCCCATTTCATTCCCTCTTGTATTCATATCAAACTTGATAAGAGGTCACAGCCTGTTGTTTTTCGATAGAAAAATAGGCATGTTTAATAGCAGCTTACTCACTTAGTTCCATCCCCATTTTTGAAAAATCTTATGGGCTGATTCCGTTTGCAGATACTCTATGAATTTTTTAGCCTCTTTTTTATGCTGCGAAGCTTTGGCAATAGCAATAGGTGTTCCTCTGTAAATCTTTTCATCTTCCGGCATTTGGATTAATTCTGTTTCCTCTTTCAAGCGATAATGCCAGGACTCATATGTGATCCATGCATCCAGCTTTGAATTAGTCTTCCAAAGATCAATGGCTTCAGCACTGGTTTTGACTGAAATATCCATGTTTTGATTTAAACCAGCGATCAGGCCCTTTCTTCCTGCCAGGTCTTCCCAAAGACCAAGCTGGCCTGCACCGTTAACATCCACTATTTTAACTCCTGGCTTTGTTAAATCCTCTAGGGATTCTATTTTTTTGGGATTTCCTTTTCTCACCAGAATACCAGCAGCACGAGTATACAGCTCTGTTCGTGATTTTTCGTCTATCATTCTAGGGTGGTTAAAAACAAAGCTTTGCATCATATACTCTGAACCTCCGTAAATCAGGTCAGCATCCTCCTTTGCCTGCTGAATCCAATTGGATTCCGGTCCAGCCGTTACGTTCACCCTGATACCTGTTTCAGCTGAAAACTTTTCTGCAGCCTCCTTTATCGGGCAGAAAGGACCGCCTGGACCATAAACTTGAACAGCTTCAGTCTGTGCGGCTTCAACTGAAGAATTTGCCGGCTCTGCGGAATTCGAAAATGCCGTAAAACCCGCTGCACCTGCCATAACAAATAGACAAACCATCAGGAAAGAAAACTTTTTCATTCAAGAAAACCTCCATCTAATTTTTCAGGCTAAGCCTGTTATAAATGGAAACGTACTGAATGGACAAACAGTTCGCTTTACTTGGTAAAATGAGCATTAATAACTACTTTAAAAATCCTGCAACTGTTCTCCACATTATGGGTTTTGATAATCTACGAATGCTAAATCACCATTTTTCAGGTTTTACAATTCAAACCATGCCCTGGCCAATACCCTTATAGCTTCAAATAACTCTTCTTCAGATAGTAAGGCAAAACCAAGCAATACAGTGTGACCGTCATTTTCTCCAAATTGAGATACAGGATAAATTTTTATTCCTGCCTCTAAGGCTTTCCTGATCAGCTGTTGTTCATTCATTTCATTATTCGGCCGAAGTAATATGTGCAAACCTGAGTCCTGTCCGATTACTTCAGAACCTGGTGGAAAATACTTCGATATGGCAGCAATTAGGATATCTCTTTTCTTTCGATAAACGACCCTCATTTTCTGGATATGCTTATCCCAGTAGTCCTCCTGAAGAAATTTTATTAAAATCTCCTGATCTGTCCGGGAAACAGTTTGCGCATAAAAGAAATAATCTTCCTGATAAATCTTCAGCAAAGGTCTTGGAAGGACCATATAACTAATCCTTAGAGAGGGAAGCAGGGCTTTCGAGAATGTGCCCATATAAATTACTTTTTCATCCTTATCCAATCCCTGCAGGGCAGGAATCGGCTTGCCCGTGTAGCGGAATTCACTGTCATAGTCATCTTCAATGATATAACGTCCAGGTTTTTCCTTTGCCCATTTTAAAAGCTGCATCCTTCTGGCAATAGGCATAATCATTCCGCAAGGGAATTGGTGAGATGGAGTGACAAAGACGATGTTTGCTCCTGACTTTTTCAGCTTTGATAAAACAAGTCCATCTTGATCGAGAGGAATGTCCCTCACATTGTCCATTCCTTTTTCAAAGATGATGAGCTTGCGGTGATATCCCGGATTTTCAACAGCAAAAGTACTTCCATCCAGCAGCTGTAATAACGTTTTCATTAAATATTGTGTTCCAGATCCAAGAATGATTTGGCTTGGGGAACAATTTACACCCCTGGATTTATAGAGATACTTCGCGATCTGGTTCCGCAGCTCCTGCTCGCCTTGAGGATGGCCAAGCATTAGAACCTCGCCATTATCCCTTGTCAGGACTTGATTTGTTAATTTCCGGAACACAGAAAATGGGAACGTCCTGATATCCACCCCGGAATGAGTAAAATGATACATGAACTTACCCTCTATATGCTGCTTTTCTTCAGCGAGAGGCTCTTCATTTTCTGAAGCAAAATGATATTGTTCAACTTCACACACAAAATATCCTTTGCGTGCCTTCGATTCGATGTATCCTTCAGCCATAAGCTGTTCATATGCAGATTCAATTGTATTCTCACTAACCTGAAGATAACGGGCAAATTTCCTTTTGGATGGGAGCTTTGCATTTACCGCCAGATTGCCTGTCTTAATTTCGTTTTTAATATATTTATATAATTGCACATATAGTGGCTCACCGCTTGTAAAGTTTAGATTTGGCGTTAACTCGGACATTAATCTGGCCCCCTTCTATAATAAAAATCTGACCCTTCTAACAACACCAGTTATTATCTATAATACATGATAATTACATATATAGTAAGGAGACATACAACATGAGCAATTCACGCAGGCTGGGACTGGCCATGATTATAAGCGGTGCTTCTTTGTGGGGATTATCTGGTCCAATGCTCCAGTGGTTTTTTCAGGAGACCCACTTATCATCAAGCGATTATTTAGTTATCAGATTGATTGCGGCAGGCATTTTCACGCTCATTTTCTTATCATGCCGAAAAGTAAATGTATTTGCGATATGGAAACATCCCCGCCACTGGATACAGCTACTTCTTTTTGCTGTTTTGGGGATGCTTGGAGGGCAATATGCTTTTATTGAAACCATTCAGGTGAGCAATGCCGTTACAGCCACCCTGTTTCAATTTGCTGGTCCGGTGCTGATCACGATTTATGTGGCAATCGAGTCCAGAAGATGGCCATCCAAGACCCATTTGCTGGCCATTGTCACCGCTTTATCAGGAATTTTTCTGCTTATTACCAATGGATCTCTGGACCAAATTCTCTTGACAGATAAGGCTTTATGGATCGGATTTTTAACTGCGCTGGGATTTGCCTTTTATACATTGCAGCCTGTTTCCCTCATTAAGACCTGGGGAACGATGACAATCATAGGCTGGGGAATGCTGCTTGGCGGAATCGTCCTATATTTACTGATGCCATCATTCAGCTTTGCCAGCATGGCAGTTGCCCTTAATATTGGTACATTATCTATGTTAATTGCCATTATTGTGATCAGCACCCTCTCCTTTTTGTTCTATATAGGAAGTCTGAAGTATCTTTCCCCCACAGAAACCAGTCTTTTATCCAGTATTGAGCCGCTTGTGGCAGCTTTGATATCCTTCCTGTGGCTAAAAGAAACCTTCGGAAGCTATCAACTGCTCGGCGGTGTTTTCATCATTGCTGGAGTACTTTTCCTATCAATGAAAGAAAAAGAAGAGGAAGTCATGATTTTGCAGCAAAAAGGGGCTTAAGCGATACCATTTTGAATCATTAAGAAATCCAATAAGCCTTATTAAACAATCGGTGAAGCGGTTTTCCTTTCCTATGATACGGTTAAGGTATCAAATGAACGAAAGGGGAACTTTCTGTGGAAGCACAAAAAATTCAAGAATATGTAATAGAAGAACCTAAAAAAAAACAAAAGGCTATCGGGTTTGCGAAAGGATTATTGCTGACCCTCATCCTTGCGGTTCTGGCTGGCCAAATTGCCAATCTTCCCTTTTTCTCCATTCTCGGAATCATGATCCTCTCCATTCTGATGGGAGGCATTTGGGGAAATACGCTATCTGTACCTGCGGACGCTCATTCAGGTATTCAGTTTTCAAGCAAGGTACTGCTTCGTGCAGGGATTATTTTACTGGGCTTTAGGCTGAATTTGCAGGAAATTATATCAGCAGGTTTTTCAATCATGATCATCGATGTTGTGGTCATCGTCTTTACCATGAGTTTCATCCTGCTTTTGGGCAAAGCGTTCAGAATCAATAAGAAATTGTCAGCTTTGCTTGCTGCAGGTACTGCTATTTGCGGAGCGGCAGCCATTATTGCGATTGCGCCTATTGTCAAAAGTAAGGAAGAGCAAACCGCAGTTGCAGTTTCATGCATAGCGGTTTTAGGAACCATTGGGGCCATTTTGTATATTGTTTTATTTCCCTTGCTGCCTATTAGCGAGCAGGAATATGGTGTATTAGCCGGCGCAACACTGCACGAACTTGCCCATGTAGTGGCGGCAGGTGTTCCAGGCGGAGATGCCAGCAGTGACTCTGCCATACTGGTTAAACTCGGAAGAGTCTTATTGCTGATACCAGTTGCCCTTATTATCAGTTTTGTTTACAGCAGAAAAAACACCGGCAAAAGCCGGAATATAGGGAAGCTGCCAATCCCATGGTTTATTTTTGGATTTCTGCTTACCAGCCTGATCAATACTCTTTTCTCCATCCCCGGCAGCATCATCAGCATCTTCTTATTGCTTAGCACCTACCTCCTCGCAATGGGAATGGCAGGGCTTGGGCTTAATATTAAATGGAAAGACTTCGTGAAAGTAGGCTTTAAACCAGTGGCTGTTGCCATAGCAGGCTTTCTGGGTCTTCTTGCCATAACCCCTCTGCTGCTCCTGCTATATAAAATTTTTTAAATGTCCCTCTATCGATTACAATAGAGAGGGAAGTTACAGGATTGAAGGAGAATACTTATGAACCTCGACTATTTGAAAGTATTTTATGTCACCGCAAATAATAAAAGCTTTTCCCAGACTGCGAAGGATCTTCACCTCTCTCAATCAAGTGTCAGCCTTCAAATCAAACAACTCGAAGAACAGTGGGATTGTCAGCTCTTTGAACGGACAACCAAAAAAATCTCGCTGACTCCTGCAGGCGAAATCCTTTATCATAAAGTCAAAAAGCTGATAGCTTTAATGAATGAAACTGAAAATGAACTTGAAGAACTAAAGGGAAGTGTACATGGGGACTTAAAGGTCGGAGCCAGCTTAACCATCGGGGAGCATGTCCTCCCCTTTTTATTAGCCGATTTTTCGAGTCTTTATCCAAAAGTCAGCTTGCATTTAAATGTATACAACTCCAGGCATATCGTTGAGAAGCTGTTAAATCATGAAATCAATTTAGGATTCATTGAATCCATGCTCTCCTACCCAGCCTTAAAACAAGTTCCATTTGCCAAAGATGAGTTGATTATCATAGCCTCTCCTGAAAATAAATTCATAAAGACGGACAATTTAACCATCGAGGAGCTGCTCTCAGTTCCTATTATTATCCGTGAAAAAGGATCAGGAACAAGGCAAGTGATGGAGGATTCCTTTAGAAGATGCCATGTAGATGCATCCAAATTGAATGTCATTATGGAACTGAAACACACCGAAGCCATAAAATCCTGTGTAGAAGCAGGATTAGGAATTTCCATCATCTCAAAATCTGCTGTAAAAAAAGAACTTCGGCTCGGTACTTTAAAGCAATTAAATATAGACGGAATTACAATGCAGCGGGACTTTTACATGATCTATCATGAGGAAGCCCTGAAACATACCAGCAGGAAGCTGATGGAATTTATATCATCAAGACAATAAAGACATTGGCAGGATTATAGTAGAGCTGCAGGCTGGGTAGGTAAGTTTTTGTGATTAAACTTTATAAATAACAATTTGCCCCAATCACATAATGATTGGGGCTATACTTATTCCTGTATGAACTTGCCCTTTCTTCGGACACAAACAGATTATTTCTCGTTCTTCCTGTCTGAACTCGCCCCGTCTTCGGACACAAACAGGTTATTTCTCGTTCTCCCTGTCTGAACCTGCCCCGTCTTCGGACACAAACAGGCTATTTCCGGTTCTCCTTGTCTGAACCTGCCTCTTCTTCGGACAAAAGCAGTCTATTTCTCGTTCTTCCTGTCTGAACCTGCCCCGTCTTCGGACACAAACAGGCTATTTCTCGTTCTTCCTGTCTGAACCTGCCCCGTTTTCGGACACAAGCAGTCTATATCCGGTCTCTCCTGTCTTAATCCGCCCGTCTTCGCACTAGAATTGGAAAGCCAGCTCTATTTTTGCCCAAAGCTTCATCCCCCGTTAATTAACAGACTAATTTACGCAGTTTAATAGATTTATCAGCGGCTGACCCCTTAAGCACTTAAGCATCTATTTTGATACTAACCTGGGTATCAGTGTCAGTCTTATCCTCCTTCCCAATTGTCTCTGTACTCCCTAAAATATAATAATCAAGTGTACTTTTAGGTATTTGATTATATTCTTTCCTTTTATATAGATAGAAAGCTAATCCTAATACTGTCCAAACCAGTAAGGCGATCAGTGAAGGTGCTCCAAGTGCTGATGGAGACCCAGGAATGAGCAGCAATCCAAGAAATGAAAGACCGCTTAGTGCACCTATCAGAGCAACCAGTTTTTTGCCGGGTGAGACCATTTTTCCATCGGCTGCTTCTGTCCAGCTGAATAGCTTATAGGCTGTGAAACAAGTATAAAAGTAGGCAATGGTTACTCCTGTTGCTGACATGTCAACAATCCATAATAGGACGGGACGCCCAAACCATGGGGCAAACAGACACACGGCACATGTGAACAGAACTCCTGCATATGGGGTGCCATGCTTCGGATGAAGCCTGGAAAATACTTTAGGAACTACTTTAGCTCTCCCCATCGCAAACAATAAACGGCTGGAAGATACATAGAATCCGTTAAGCCCTGTGAATACACCCATACAAAGGGAGATTGCGAGCAGAAGCACTCCGAAGGCACCTAAAGTATCAGAGATGACATCACCTGTCCCCCAAATCGGCTTTCCGGCAACAAGGTTTTGCCATGGCATTGCCACTGCTGTTGCAATAATCATAAAGGAGTATAAGATACAGGCTACAATTAACGAATATATGATAAGCATGAATGCCTTCTTAGGAGGAAAATTAAACTCTTCAGCCGCCTGCGGAATGTTATCAAAACCAACGTATGCCCATGGAGCAATAGCGATGATTGCGATGATTCCAGTTAGGGCAGGAATCTCGGGCTTAAAAAAAGGCTGAAGATTTGACAGATCTGAAGATTGACTTAATAACATACTTAAGGTAAGCAGAAACACACCGGCAACAAGGATAATACAGAATATATATTGGAGTTTACCAGATATGGAAGCACCCTTTATATTAAAATAGGCAAAGATCAGGAGTGCTGCTGTCGCTATTGCTACTTCACCCAGATAAACCTGCCAGCCGCCTATTTCATATAACAAACCGATATTTGTAAGCGAGGGAAGCATAAACTTTCCGAGCAAGGCCAACGCAGATGCATTCAGGGCAACAATACAAATATAGCCAAGAGTCAGAAACCATCCGCAAATAAAAGCATGATTCCTCCCAAACCCGATATATGCATAAGCAAATTCTCCGCCGGAAACAGGATATTTTTCAATTAAAACCCCATAACTGACAGCAATCACCATCATTAATAAAGCACCAATGGTTAACCCGATTACCGCACCGATCGGCCCTGCTTTCCCCATCCATTCAGTTGGCAGAATAAATGCTCCCCATCCAATGGCAGAACCAAGCGCGATAGCCCACACCCATTGCGGCTTAAACGTTTTTTCCAGCTGTACCCTTTCTTCCATGTTTTCCCCTCCATTATTAAGGCTTCTCTCAAATCTATTAAGGACTGCTTAATCTTGTTGAGCTAATGCCTCATCCTTAAACGGAGCAAAAGCTGACCCCCGGCTTTTGCTTCAGTATTAAGGAGTTTTTCAATAGTGGTTATCTATGAATGAATATAAGCTTTTTCTGTATTCTCCCACACAACCTTACCGGAAATAATCGTCGCCAAGATAGGAATATCTTTTAATTCCATTGCTGGACAAGTTAGAGGATCGGCCTCCAGGACAACAAAATCTCCTCTTTTTCCTTCTTCAATGGTGCCAGCAGAATCTTCTTCAAAGTTCAGAGCTGCCCCGTAAGATGTCATCGCTTTTAAAGCTTCCAGAACATCAATTTTTTGATCATCTCCAAGCACTTCACCTTCTAAAGTGATGCG
This sequence comes from Cytobacillus sp. Bac17, assembly GCF_024519925.1. NCBI lineage: Bacteria > Bacillati > Bacillota > Bacilli > Caryophanales > Bacillaceae > Cytobacillus > Cytobacillus sp. Bac17. Next base: position 32,139 of record NZ_JALJRC010000018.1, read on the forward strand.
GTTCACAGCCGCCCATATGGAAAACAGGGGCGAAATTGGGGTAATAGGACAATCAGAATGCAGTGTGAACAGCAAATTGCGGTCAACCGCATCAGCCAAAGGATTAATTCTAGCCGCTCTCTTTTCACCCAGGAATATTCTGCGGTGCCGATCTCCCCAATAGTAAACATGATTGATGAAAAACGAAGCTGCTACACCTAATCTTTGCATGGCATCAAGGTCTTCACTTCCGGCAGTCTGTACATGTTCAATCCGATGCCTGTGGTCTTCCATCGGACTTTTTGACAAAACATAATCGAAAGCCTCAAGGATAGATCCGATTGCCCGATCTCCATTTCCATGAATCGCAATCCTAAATCCTCTCTTATGGAGATCCAGCATTTCTTCTGCAAATTTGTTTTGATCATGCAGCAGCTCACCATATACAGATTCATCACAATGATAGGGTTTGCGGAGTGCACCTGTAAGTCCCTGGATGGATCCATCCTGAAATAATTTGGCACTATCCAGTGAAGCTCTGTTTTTAGTGCGTCTTTTTAATTCAAGATCCAGCTGATCTGCAGTATAACCGGAAAAAGCACTTCCCTCTCTTAAAAGATGATGCAAGATCATTAGCCGCATATTCATCGGATTCTTTCCTGAATTAATGGCCGCTATATGCGCATTTAATTCCTCTATTCCTCTGTCAAGGCCCACACCGGCATCTGTACATGTGGTGATCCCCTGAGACAGGTACACCTTCGCCGCATTCCCAATATTTTTGATTTGTTCATCACTTGACGGAGAAGGCAGGACTGGAAAAATAAATTCCAGGGCAGGTATTTCATGAATGACACCATCCAGCCTTCCATTATCATCCCGTGTAAAGTACCCGCCATGCGGATTCGATGTGCTTTCGTCGATTCCAGCCAATTCAAGAGCTTTGGAATTGGCAGCACCAAAGTGCCCTGAAATATGCCGGATAAAAACGGGATTGTCCGGAGCTGCCTGATCTAAATCAGACCTGTTCGGATGTCTCTTGTCCTCCAAGAGGGTATCATCATAACCCCACCCCATGATCCATGCCCCAGGTTTCGCTTTACCGGCTCTTGCTGCTATTCCTCCCTTTATATCACCAATGTTTTTATTCCGTGGGGATCTGCAATCAACATAATTCAGCATTTGACCGTACATTAATAAATGACTATGAGTGTCTATAAAACCAGGAAGCAGCGCAGCCCCTTTTAAATCCAGGATCTCAATATCAGGACCGTCTGGAACTTCCGTACGCTCGGGCTCGGTTTTATTCCAAATTTTTTCGATGATGCCATTTCTGACAAGCAGTGATTTTGCCTTAGTATTATGTGGATCAAGCGTGATGATATTTGCATTTTTTATGATAAGGATACTCACCCTTATCCCTCCTTATTTAGACAGCTTTGTTTTCTGCTGAATCGATAGCGTCTATCTTTCTATTTGCTGAAGGAAGGTCTTCCCAGTAAACAGCTATTACATTTTCTGATGATGAATGTTTTGTCCAGAGACTAATTATGACAAGCGAACAAAAAGAGATGATAAAGCCAGGTATGGTCTGATCTATTCCTGTATGGAGAAGAGGCCATAGAATGGTCGTGAAACAAGCAAGAAGCATGCTGGAAATGACAGCGGTGTTGGTTGTCCTTTTCCAAAACATAATAGCCAGAAACGGAAACACCAGAGTGGTTGCTGACAGCCTGAGTGCCCATTGATACATACTGACTATATCTGTTAATGCAAAGGCAACTGCCAGTGATAATACCGATATAATCACTACACTCAAGCGGGAAACAAACATCATTTGCTTTTCTGTTGCATTGGGATTTAATAGCCGGTGATACAAATCCTGAGTAATATTAGAGCTTCCCTGTAAAATGAAGGAGTCTGCACCTGTCATAAGTGCTGATAGGAGTCCGATCAGAATAATGCCGCCAATATACGGAGGAAGCATTTCCACGGTTACATAGGAGAAAATTAAATCTGGGTGAATATCGGCTGGCACAAATTGCCTTGCCATAATTCCTATACTATAAGGAAGCACAGAAATACATAAAGTAATGGCATAACCGGTTAAGCCTGCTTTAATGGCGATATCTTCTGTCTTAGAAGCAAAGATACGCTGCCATGTAGATTGCCAGACCAAGTAGAACGGAGCCACAGAAAGAGCAAAAAGCAGTACATCCCCAAGGCCATTCGCACCAAGCGGAGTCAAAAAATCTCTCGGCGTGTTACTGAGAATGTGTTCCATTCCTCCGCCAAATTGCAAGGCGGCATATGCAAGCATAACAATCCCTGCAATCAGAATTACGCTTTGAATGGCATCCGTTACAATTGTCGCTACTAAGCCGCCCAAAATCGTAAAGCCGAGAATCAAAATAAAAGACAGCACAATTCCAGTTTTCACATTCATATTAAAAGCAATGCTGAATACGGTACTCATCCCTACAATCTGCAGGGCAGTAGTGGGTACTGAGTAAATGAAAGCAGATAACACTGATGGAATGATACCGGTTTTTGATCCAAATCTTTCACTAAATAGGTCCGCCAGTGTATATAATCTCTGTCTTCTTAATGGACGGCTAAAGAAGAAGATCAAGAGCATACTGACAAGCATGGCTGGTAAAGCAAATTTAAAAAATCCCGATACGCCCATTGTGAATCCCATTCCAATCCAGCCAATAAAAACAGCAGCGCCGCAATTCGTGCTGATGATTGTGCCGACAATATTCCAAAAACCCATATTCCAGCCTGCAATTAAATAACTGTCTGAGGTTTTTATTTTTGTAAAATAATAGATTCCAATTGCAAACATGAATATGAAATACGCCAAAATGTATCCAAAATACCAGCCCATCGACTGCCCCCTTTATTTTTTCTTAATATTCTGTAAATTATTGACAGTAATATCTTTTATTTGGATTCCACTATATTGGTCACTTCCCTATGATTATAGGTCAGATTTAGGATTTATCGGTCATTTTTTATTTTAATCGGCCATCTTTTCTAATATATCGGTCAGTCCGCGTCATAGGAACTTTCTAACATCAGCATAATAACGATCTCTTCAAACTCGTAAGCTTTCCTTTAAAAAGGAGCTTAATCAAAAATCTATTAAGCTCCTTCCATTTTACCTACCAGTTTTTATGATCCAGGTGAGCATATTTCGGCAGAAGGCGAGTCGGCATCTTTAACGCATCTTTGCGGAATGGAGGTGCCAATTGCGTGCCATCCACCTGAATATCAATGACTGTCGGTTTATTGGATTTTATAGCCTGGAGAATGGCTGGCCCTACATCCTCAGGTTTATCTACACTAATTCCTTGTGCCCCCATGGACCTTGCTACCTCTGCAAAGTCGGGATTCTGGATATCTGCTCCTACAAAGCGATTATTATAGAAATCTACTTGGTTCTTCTTTTCTGCACACCAGGCATTGTTATTAAAAACACATGCCACTACTGGAATGTTTTCCTCTACAGCCGTACTTACTTCATGCAGGCTCATTCCCCATGCGCCATCCCCTACGATGGCCACTACAGGGCTATTCGGATTTGCAAGCTTAGCGCCTAATGCTGAAGGATAGGCAAAGCCTGTATTCCCAAATGTTAAGGCTGCCACATGCTGGCGGCCGGAATTGAATTTTAAATAGGCATTTGCGGTAGAAGATACATTCCCGATATCTGTAGTAACAATCGCGTTTTCCGGAAGGACCTTAGTAAGCTCCAGGAGCGCCCTGCGCGGATTGATTGGATTTCCTTCCACCATGGCCAGATCCACAAGTTCTTTTTCCCATTGCTCTTTTTCATTTGTGACTCTTGCCATTCTTTCAGAATTGAATTGCTTACTTGGTACTTTTTCTTTTAGCCGTTTTGCGATTTCAACAGAAGCTGCTTTTGCATCTCCAATGATCCCAATTTCTACTGGATGGGTCCTGGCGATATTGCGTGGATTGATATCAATTTGGATAATCTTTGCGTTTTTCGGAAAATAATCAATGTCATAGCATGGCAATGTTCCAAATACAGATAATCTAGTACCGATAGCCAGCACCACATCTGCATCCTTTAATGTGTTCATAGCTGCTTTTGACCCCATATATCCAATAGGTCCTACCGCTAAAGGTTCATTTGCCGGGAAAGCATCATTATGCATATATGAAACAGCTACAGGAATCGTTAAGTGATCGGCAATTTCCTTCACTGCCTCTATTCCATCTGAATCCACTACTCCCCTGCCGGAAATGATGACTGGGTTCTTGGCAGAAGCAATCAAATCCACAGCCTGATCAATCTGCTCTAATGATCCGCAGCCCCTATTATCAACACGATATTGATGCGGTTCAAGAATGACATCTTCTACTTCCCCATAAAAATAGTCCCGCGGAATATCAAAGAGCACTGGACCTCTCTCTGCGTAAGCGATTCTAAAGGCAGTCCTCAGGCAATCTGCCACACGCCCCGGATGTGTGACCCGAACGGTTTCCTTTGTAATTGCTTTAAAAACTGAAACCTGATCACACTCCTGGAAACCGTCCCATCCGACTGTAGGTGTTCCCGCTGATGGAGAAATAACGACCATAGGGGTGTGTGCCTGATTCGCAGCGGCAACAGATGTTACCATATTGGTGATTCCTGGCCCATTTTGGCCAATCACTACTCCTGCAATTCCGCTAACTCGAGTATAGGCATCTTCCATGTGGGCAGCGCTTTGCTCATGCCGCACACCGATGAAGCGGATCCCGGCAGTTGGAAGCAAGTCTAATAGATCCATAAATGCCGATCCCAAAATCCCGGAAATATGTGTGACACCTTCCTTGACCAAAGTTTCTACAATAGCCTCACTTGGTGTCATTTTCACCTTTTTTGTTTTGATTTCTGCTAATTCTTTTTCTGCTTTTGCCATTACGAGCACTCCCTTTCCGGTTTTAAAAGTTCCATATATTTAAATGGATAGAAGCCCTGTAAAAAAGAGCTCTCATCCAGATACAACTTTTTGTCTAAATCTCCTTAAATGCACTTTCGACCGTCCTGACAACGAATTTTAAATCTTCTTCTGTAGATGAAAGTGGCGGAGCTATAATAAGGACATTATTGAAACCAGGCACTGTATCCCCATTTCTGCCAATGATCAGGCCTTTTTCTTTACATAGTGCAATGACCTTTGCCATTAATTGATCTGATGCCGGCTGCTTTGTTTCCTTATTTTCAACCATTTCAATTCCATACAAGAAACCGGCGCTTCTGACTTCGCCTACATTTTTATGAGTCTGCAAATCTTTTAAGCTGCCTAAAATGCTTTCACCCAGAATCTCTACCCTGCTGACAATATTCTCTCTTTCGATTATTTCGATATTTTTCAATGCAACCGCACAGCTTGCCGGATGTCCGCCATATGTTGAGACATGGCGGAAATGGTTATCTGTACCTTGCTCTTTAAATTTCTCATAAATTCTGGAATGCACTGCCGTAGCACCAAGCGGGAGATAGCCGCTTGTCAACCCTTTTGCCATCGTTACGATATCAGGCTGAACCCCCGCCGAATGCATAAATCCAAACATTTTACCCGTTCGCCCGAATCCGGATACAACCTCATCCATTATCAGGAGGACATCATGTTTTTTGCAGATTTGTGCCACTCTCTGCAGATATTCAGGAGATGGGATAATAACTCCCCCGCCTGAAATGAATGGCTCCATTATGACCGCAGCAACGGTTTCGGACCCTTCCCATTGGATGACCTGGTCAATCATATCAGCTGCGACTTTATCGCAATCCTTCACATCTTCGCCAAATGGACAGCGATAGCTGTAAGGAGGCGGAACATGCAGGAATCCCGGCATGCCAGGATCGTATTTCACTCTCCTGTTGGCCTGTGCAGTAGCACTTAATGCACCTAAAGTTGAACCATGATAGGCACGGTAGCGCGAAATAAATTTATATTTACCCGGATGGCCATTCTGATTATGGTATTGCCTCGCTATTTTGAATGCGGTTTCATTTGCTTCGGAACCGCTATTTGAGAAAAATGTTTTATAGGAATCCCCCAGCAATTCACTAATTTTGGCAGATAACTTAATGGCTGGCGCATGACTTAATGTGAGAGGGAAATACGACAGCTGCATCATTTGCTCTGCTGCGGCCTCTGCAATTTCTTTCCGTCCGTGTCCCAGATTCAGACACCAAAGACCGGAAACACCATCCAAATATCGATTGCCATCCATATCAGTAAACCATGAGCCTTCACCTGATTTGGCTATCATCGGACTGCTTCCTTCTGTATGCCGGCTCATCGCATGCCATAAGTGTTCCTGATCCTGATCAGTTAACTTTTTGTTATCATTCAGTTCTACTGTAGACATATTGCTTGCCTCCTTCTATTTAGTAAAGATTCAGGTATGCATTGTGTCTCTTCTAATGGGGAATCATGTTGCGGCTGGAATTTTGTTTATTAACTCATGGGTGGATGTATAAGGGTAGTTATGCGCCTCTGCAACTCTCTGATGAGTGACCTTTCCATTCATGGTATTGACCCCTTTTTCAAGAAAAGGATACTTAACAATAGAATTTTCAATCCCTGTATTAGCGAGCATTAAGGCATATGGTGCTGTAGTATTAGCGAGGGCATAAGTGGAAGTTCTTGCTACAGCGCCCGGAATGTTTGGAACCGCATAATGCAAAACACCATGCTTTACATATGTTGGAGAATCGTGTGAGGTAATATGATCGATGGTTTCAATTGAACCGCCCTGATCAATGGCAACATCAATAATGACCGAATTCTTTTCCATTTGCCTAACCATTTCTTCGGTTACTAACTGAGGTGCTTTTGCACCGGGGATGAGAACAGCCCCTATCACTAAATCGGCATGTTTTACTTCCTGGGCGATATTGAACGGATTTGACATGACCGTCCTTACCCTGCCGGAAAAAAGATCGTCCAGCTGGCGGAGTCTTTCAGCACTTATGTCAATGATGCTAACTTCTGCACCGAGGCCAACTGCCATTTTTGCGGCATTCGTCCCAACCACTCCACCGCCGATAATCACCACTTTTCCTGGCTTCACACCGGGAACTCCGCCTAAAAGGACTCCTTTCCCGCCATGAATCTTTTCAAGAAATTGGGCTCCAAGCTGGACAGACATCCTGCCCGCAACTTCGCTCATAGGAGTAAGGAGAGGCAATGATCTGTTATCCAGCTGAATGGTTTCATAAGCAACCGAGGTAACTTCTTTTTCGAGCAAAGCCTTTGTCAATTCAGGTTCGGCAGCCAGATGCAAATAGGTAAAGAGAATCAATCCTTTTCGAAAATATTGGTATTCATCAGGCTGCGGCTCCTTCACCTTCATGACCATATCCGCAGACCAGGCCTCTTCTGCACTTGAAACAACTGCTGCACCTGCTTTTTCATATTCCTGGTCAGAGATCCCGCATCCTGCACCTGCACCTTTCTCAATCAGTACTGTATGGCCGGCATCTGCAAACGCAGAAACACTTGCCGGTACAACAGAAACCCGGTTTTCATTATTCTTTACTTACTTTGGCACACCTATAATCATGTCATCACTCCATCCTGCAATTTAAAAATAGTACCCATCACATCATGACGTCATGTCGTCCGTACCAGTTGTTGTATGACTAGCCTCAGTTGTAATTAAAACACAACCATTATTTCTTTTCAATATTTTCTAAAAAATTTATATTATCGGAATTATCAATAGGTATCATTGGAAAATTGCATAACACTGTATTTAACTAGAATTCTTTGATAGTTTTATTCTAAATGAGTACATATCCGAACGAAAATAAGCAGAATAGTATTCTATTAAGTTTCCATTAATGTCTGATAATAACCGTTCAATGTGAAGCACACTTAAGGAACATGGAACACCAAGCAAATCGGCTTCTTCTTTAGATAAATAAGTGCTTGTAATTATCTGTTCGGCTTCTGCAAACTTTAAGTTCAGACTCTGCTCAAGCAGATCATACAGTGTTCCCTTTTCAATATCATATTGGGCGAGGCTTTTACCAATTTCAATAGGGTAATACTGACTTTCAAGGGCCAATGGCTTATCGTTAGCATAGCGAATTCGCTTTATAAAGTATGCCTCTGTAAGTCCGCTGGCTTCCACAATTTCTTTTGCCGGAACAACGATGCCATTATCCAATAATTTTGCATCCGGCTTCATACCCATTTTTTTTATCACTTCTGTTGTACTGGTAATATTCCCAAGCCACTCCTCAATCGGTTTTTTTGATATAAAAGTGCCTTTTCCGTGGACTTTCTTTAGCACACCTTCGTTTACTAAATGGGAAACCGCTTCTCTCACAGTGCTTCTGCTCACTTTATAGGTATCCATCAACTCTCTTTCACTTGGTATTTTTTCATTGAAAGAACGATTGTCTATTAACTCCTGCAGCTCATTCTTTAGCTGTATGTGAAGCGGAATAGGACTATTGGAATCTAACTCTGTCATAATGTATGCCTCCTTATTATTTTTCTGTAAAATGTATAATTAATTATATAGATTACCTGAATGAATATCCATCCTTTTACAGCAGATGCTGATGCGCGAATTTGAAAATTTTGCTATTGCCAGGCTGTAAAGTCAGCAGATTATTTGGATAACCAACGAAAAAATGATATTAATTTAATTAGAGTCAATTAATTGAAAAAGGATGATTAATAATGGATCACTTCATGAAACGGGCTATAGAACTGGCCATTAATAATGTAAAAGACGGCGGCCAGCCCTTCGGTGCAGTTCTGGTGAAAGAACAGGACATCATTGCTGAAGGAGTGAATGAATTGCATAAAAAGCATGATGTCAGCGGTCATGCGGAACTGCTTGCTATCCGGCGGGCACAGGAGCAGTTTCAAACGAATGATTTAGCCGGCTTTACGATGTATGCAAGCGGGGAACCTTGCCCGTTGTGTTTAACTGCCATGTATTTCGCTGGCATCGATAAGGTATACTATTGCCAATCAGTAGACGACGCTTTTCATGCAGGCTTAGGCAAGTCTAAAATGATTTATGAGGATTTGAAAAACGCAAGAGATGACAGGGAACTCAAATTGGTGCAAATGCCATTGCAGGAGGATCAAGACAATCCAATGAAGCTTTGGAAAGAGAACGTTTAACAACTAGCCTCCCATCTCTAAGCAGATGGGAGGCTAGTTGCTTTTCACCCTTTGATATTATCACTCATTCTTTTTACAAACATCGTTAAAAAATAGGCTGTATAAGCAATAGCGATATCAATCAGAAAAATATAAAATTGATTCATTCCTTTGTTAAAATGGACCATACCAGCCCATTCTTCGACCGTGGCAAAAACAAAGGCAAAAACCGCACTTGCTAAAATGGTGTAAAGAAGAAAGCTTTTATTGCGGTTCGTGCAGTACTGATAGATCAGAAGGAAACCGACCGGCAAAGCAGAGGCTGTCATATTCATGGCATAGGGAAACATGGGCAATATAAAATAGGTGTGGACAAAATAACTGTACCTCTCCAAAAAGCTATCGGCGTACGTCCATAGAATGTGCACGGTATACCCAAAAAAGAAAATCTCAAATATCCTGGTCCGGTCTACTGATAGATATACAATAACAAGAGGCAGCACCATTAGTGCCAAAACCGCCCAAAACTGCCAGGTTCCAAGACCTGAATATTCTCTCCAGTATGAAGAAATGAGGACATTCATCTTTTCGCTTCGTGAATATATTTGCTCCCAATATTCGCTATAACTCATACAATCACCTCCCAAAATGCATCATCAGCCTAAAAGAATTATGCATAATCATAATTTTCTACCCGTGCATCAATCAGCATTTTTCTAAAGGCATCTCCTTTTTGAACCCCTGCTATCTTCTGACCATATTCAAGGAAAGACATAAGCTCGTTTTCGGATAAATGACTCAAATTCAGAGGAAATTGTTCCATCTCTTTTACCTCATCCATAATCTGATCCAATACTTCCTTTCCGCTTTTAGAAGTAGCGACAAATTTATAGCGGAGCTGCTCTTTATTGGCCGTGATTTCGACCAGCCCTTTTTCCTTTAACGGCTTTAAAAGCCTGGTTACAGTCGATGGATGCCAGCATCCCAGAACACTTATTTGGGTCGGGGTTATTTTTTGATTATGAGTGCCAAGCAGAAACAGAATATGCTGCTGTGCAGGCGTCAGTTTAAACTTCTTTTCAAGCTCCGCCCACTTCTTTTCCATGCAGAAGTACAGTGCCCTTATGACAAGCAATGTCTGCTGTTTCAATAGAATGTTCACCCTATTCCCCCTCACTTGCAGATACAATTGTATTTACAAGTATTGTTTGAGAGAGGGTTTATTTTATGCAAAAAAAATAGAGGTTCAATTTCCTGCCTCTATTTTCGTCCTATTCTTTTTTTCACAGAGTTTCTGATTGACTCTATCATCTCCTCAGACAAATTCGCGGGAAGCGATGAGCCATCATTAAATACCCAGGCGTTGATCACCTCAAGATCTGCTTTTTTAAATGTTATGCTAAAAGTATTATTTTCCTGGAGAAATTCTGTTGTGACATATTCTTCTCCATCAAATTCATCATCAATAATCATGCTGGTAATTTCGTATGGATTCACAGGAAATCTCCTTCAGCTTTTTTACGACTTAGGATGCACCTGGCCCATCAAATTATTCGAAAATGTTTAAGTCTTCATTATAATGGTATCTATGGTTTTATAAGCAACAAAAAATGTTGCAAGGGAGTATGCGGCTTCAGTAATGCCGAATAAAAATACAGAACTTCCAAAGATAAAGGTATTCATTATAAGAATGCATTGTCCGATGGTTAAGGGCAAACGTTCGCTGAATAAAATCGCCAAAACTTCTGTTCCATCCAGGCAGGCTCCAAACCGGATAATGAGGCCCACTCCCATTCCGAGCAAGAGGCCTCCCAGAATTATGATCAGCAGCGGATGGTTAGTCACTTCCTCAAATGGGGCCAATATGTATGTCTCCCCTGCCAGCACTGAACTGGCAAACAGGCTTAACACCAAAAATCTTCCCCCTAAAAAGAAAAAGCCTGCCACTAAAAATGGGAGATTCATCAGCAGGATCAAGGCACCCACCTCTACACGAAAGACATGTGAAAGGATGATGCTCAATCCAACAATTCCTCCATCAATAACATAATTTTTCACAAGGAATAATTGCAGGGAAACAGCCACAAGTGTTGCTCCGAGTATGATAATCAGTCCATTTTTAAAGGTGGAAAAATTGCCCTTTCGTCTTTGGCTTAAATAGTATTGAACCCTATTTCTATACACTGGCCATCTCCTTTTGTTCAGACTGGCTTATGTATTGAAATATATTCCGGAAAATCAATAAAATGCAGAAGCCTCCTTTCTATTTTAATAGTTTACCAGTAAAAAAAAGATAGAATTCCTTCATATCAGAGTGTAAAATAAATTCAGCCAGTTGAAAAACTGCTGCAGACATCCATTTATTTAGGAGGAAGGAACGCACAAATAGGAATACTTCAAGCAGCCCCTTAATATATCGAATTTTCAGAAAACTAAATAAAAAGAGGTTGATGTACATGGCAATGGATGCATCTAATAAAGAACTAACGATTTTTGATCATGTTGGAAATAAAATAATTACAGAAGATCGGGAAATTCATATAATTGCCAAATTAGCAGAACCATTGATCGTGATTCTGGGAAATGTGCTGAGCGATGAAGAATGTGACCAGCTGATTCAGCAATCAAAAGATCGCATGAAGCGTTCAAAAGTTGCCAACTCCCTTGAAGTTGATGAACTGCGAACCAGCAGCAGCACTTTTTTCCATGAAGGGGAAAATGAAATTGTCGCCAGAATCGAAAAAAGAATATCTCAAATCATGAACATTCCAGTTGAGCATGGTGAAGGGCTGCAGATCCTTAACTATAAAATAGGCCAGGAATATAAAGCTCATTTTGACTTCTTCTCTTCGACCAGCAGAGCAGCAAGCAATCCTAGAATCAGCACGCTTGTCATGTACCTGAATGATGTGGAACAGGGCGGGGAAACGTATTTTCCCAAGCTTAACTTCTCCGTTTCTCCACAAAAAGGCATGGCTGTTTATTTTGAATACTTTTATAATGATCAGAACTTAAACGACCTGACACTTCATGGAGGAGCACCTGTTGTCATGGGTGATAAATGGGCTGCTACGCAATGGATGAGGAGAAAAAAATTATAGATAGCAAAACACTTGGGAAAAATTTTCTCCAAGTGTTTTTTAACATACAACAATTTGTAATTGTCCAGCTTCAGCACCTGCCCCCCCGAGGTCTCAAAACGGGGGCGGGCAAGGCGCTTTCGCTTTTCTTAGAACCACAGTCTCTTATGATAGTCATAATCAGAGGTATCGTAACTCTCTTCCCCTTCTGGATTAGGGGCACACTTTTCACAAGGTTCTTCCTGCTGGCCATGTTCACATTTTTCCATTAAAAGTTCCATTTGAACGCATCCCCCTTTCCTATCTGTTATTTCAATTATATTGAAAGCGTTTACAGCTGTCTTGTACAATTTGTTGGAAAATCGTTAAAAAGTGCCTATCCAATGGCACATTTTAACGTCAAAAACAGACATTCCTGTCGCATTTTAGCTTTTGCCTCCCCTAATAGCTGCGGGGCAAATCGGTTACTTCACGTGCAACCCTTATTCCTGATTGAATTGCCCCTTCAATCCATCCCGGGGCTAGGGACGTGTGATCCCCGGCGAAATGGACTCTTCCCTCCGGAACAGGAATAAATGGGAATAGCTCAGTTTCCTGGTTCGGTTTGAACATGGAGAAGGCTCCGCCAGAAAACGGATATTGTGACCAGCTATGGGAGGCGCCTGTTAAGAAATACTCGTAAACCTGATTGCCATGAACGACAGCCAAGTTGTCAAGGGCATTCCGAATCCGATCTCCTTCTTTAAGGTTATCCCAGGATAAAGTATCATCTTCCCATGTATAGCTTGCCATAATGATGCCGGAACCTGAAGATCCAATCAGATGGCTCGGATAGGCAGCGAACCGAATGGGCAGATCTGTCATCAGCTTTCCTCCCTGCAAACCTTCGCGTTCCCAAAAACGCTGTTTAAACTGCAGCCCAATTTTCGTGGAGGAAACATAATGCAGTTCCCTGATGGCTTTCCATTTATTAGGGGAAAATGATTGCCGGGGAACGATTTCAACGAAGGACAGCAAGGAGAAAGGTATAGTTAAGATGGCAAGATCACCACTGACCGTCAAAGGTTTTTGACTCAAGGTATGTCTGGCATGGATTGTAACCTGCTGAGGATCCTGTTCTATTTTTGTCATTTGGTAACCGAAATAAAGGTCTTCTTTTAACTGGGGCAAAAATGCATTTGGAAGCTTGTCATTCCCTCCTTCTACTTCATAAAAATGAATGTCCGGGCTAAATAAAGGAAGCAGTTCCCGCAGAATCGCAGGAAACGACAACTCCGGGAAGCCTTCCAGACCAAGCAAAACTTTAATGCTTTCAAGGGCACCAGGTGATAAACTCGGTCCAACCGGGTTGTATCTGAGAAAGAAGCTCATCGGATACCGGTCAAATTCCCTTACTATAATATTCCAATTTTGAGCAGGGTTTTGATTAATAAAATCTGCTACTGGCTTAATGGCCATCGTAAGCAGCTCCTCCGCCGTCTTCCCCTTTTCATGCGGAGCAACAGGATAACGCAGGATATCAGGGTTTTGCTGATATATGGTGCGATTTATTTTAATGCCATTGGCAAAGATAAGATCCTGGGGAGTTGTGTTCCGGAATTCATTTACCTTTAAGCGGAATTTTTTTATATATTCCAAAACTAAAGGGTGGGTATGAGGAATGCGCATGGCTCCCACATCCAGATACATGCCGTCCATAAAAGGCTCTCTCATTGTAAATATTCTGCCGCCAACCCTTTGTGTTGCCTCTAAAACCGTCACATCATGCCCTGCTGCCTTCAGCAGGGAAGCGGCAACAAGACCTGACATACCGGCTCCGACAACGATTATTTTTTTTTGGACCTTAGAAATGCCGAGACCGTTTCTGATGATGGATAGCATTTCTTCTATATTTACCTGTGGATCCCGATAAAAGACCATACCTATTCTCCTCCTGGGGATCTGCCAAAAAGTTATTACTTTATCATACTGCCGGACAACTTCAGATTATGATTCTTTTATGAATTTGGCAGCTATGCATGAATCACGACACGGCCAAAACCAGTTGGCTTATATGATGCAAAAAAAGGCACCAAATCATCATGATTTGATGCCTCACCATTTATAAATATGATTACCCTTTAGAATGCTGCAGTCCACCCGCCATCAGCAACAATCACGGATCCATTAACAAAGCTGGAATCATCAGATGCCAGGAATAATGCGACCTGTGCAATTTCCTCCGGCTTTCCGACTCTTGGCATTACACCCTGAACAGCTTTTGTACGGCCAAATCCAAATTCGTTCAGGTTTTTCATTGAAGCAGCGATGTTTGTTTCCACTCCGCCTGGTGCAATGGCGTTACAGCGGATGCCGCTGTTTGCGTACATATAGGCAGTGTTTTTCGTAAGCCCTATAACTGCATGCTTTGAAGCCCCATAAGCAGCTCCCGCATGGGCACCATTCAATCCGCCTGTAGAAGCAGTATTGATGATTACCCCTTTCCCTTTTTCTAAAAAGAGCGGGATGGCTTTTCGCATGGCGCGCATGACGCCCTTCGTATTGATATCAAATATTAAATCCCATCGTTCGTCCTGGATGTCTCCAACGGGTTCAAATCCGTCCATAATCCCTGCGTTATTCACCAGGATATCCAGCGTTCCAAATTCATGTACTGCTGCATCTATCATTCCTTCAATATCTGCTTGTTTTGAAACATTAACCTGAACAGCTTTGGCTTTTCCGCCATTCTCAGTAATTCCCTTTGCCACAGCCTCTGCCCCTTCCAGGTTCAGGTCAGCTGCAATGACACTTGCACCTTCCCTTGCGTACAACTCCGCAATCGCTTTTCCCATTCCTGATGCTGCACCTGTTACAATCGCTACTTTATCCTGAAGCTTCATAAAGACTTCCTCCGTTCGGTTGAATGTTTTAGTGAACACTTGTTGATTATCTCTTACACCTTTATAATATGGTAATAAAACCTTCCATTCAATCAGCAAATGAACGGCAATTTGTCTACTATTGAACACATTCATTGTATTTTGATCATTTTTTCATCCAATTTCTACAATGGAGGCCATTTATGTCCAATAAGCAAAATCTCCCTATTGACCGAAGAATAACTAAATCTAAACAAGCCTTAATGGATGCCCTATTATCCTTAATGCAGACGAAAGAATTCAAGAAAATAACTGTAACAGATATCGTGAAGACAGCCAATCTCAACAGGGGGACCTTTTATAAGCACTATGAATACAAAGAAGATCTCCTTGATGAAATTGTCGATGATGTTATAGCAGACCTAATCTCTTCCTATCGCGAACCATATAAGGACACAGAAACCTTCGAGTTAAAGACCCTTACCTCTTCTGCCATTAAAATCTTTGAACATGTCAGTCATAAAAAAGAATTCTATTCCCTAATGGTAAAATCCAATGCATTATCTGGATTGCAGAGCAAATTGTGCGATGTACTGAAAGAGGTAACTTTGAGAGACCTTAAAGGTGTACAGTTTAACCCCAAAATTAATCGTGAACTGCAGGCAAGCTTCTATGTACATGCCATGCTGGGAATGATTACGGAATGGATAAATCATGGGTTTGAATATGACTCAAATTATATGTCGGAACAGCTGCTGGAAATCTTACAGAGCAGACAAGGTGATAAGGTGTTCAAATTAACTTAATTGAAACAATTATCACTTACTTACATTAAACCATGGTAAATCGCGTTAAATACCATAAAAAAGCAAACACATTTTTTTATCCCACCCCCAAAATTATAGAACCACAACCTAAATTTTTGTTGATGGTCATTTTTTGTCGAAAAATTGACCCATTGGATGTTTGGAGCATACACTCCAAAAGCTATTAAATTATTATAGATAATTCGACATTACTTTTGGGGGGAATGAATGTGGATCGTTTTTTCAGGTGGATTGTCAGATCTTTGTTTGCACCTGTCTCCGGAAATGCAGGAGCGATTGCAAGCACTCTAGGGTTTTTTCTGGCATTTTTACCTTTGGAAAGTTTTAGTATTCCATTATTGTTTGTTTGTTCACTGCTGCTGCGCCTAAATATTATTGCCTTATTCCTGGGCACTCTGATTACTGTTTTTATACCCTACATACACGAGCTGCCTTTCATGGATTTTGGCCCATTTGAAGAGTACTGGTTCATTTCATCACTTAAAACCAAAATAGTAACCTCGGAATCAATTGCATCAGGAGTCTTCGGAGGCTTGGTTGGACTAGTCTGCTATTTTTTCTTCCACTGGTTTTATAACCTGGGTCTGAAAAAAAACGAGGGAAAGCAGGAATATATATTTCTTGATCCTGCTAAAATGCGATGGTCCCTGATTAAGCGAATGAGCGCTGGCTTCATCCTATTAATTGCTGTTATATCGACATTTTTCATACAGAGTTTAAATACAGCTCCAAAGCTTCCTGAACTGCATCTAGATCAAAGCGTATCAAGTTCCGGGATCAATCCGATAAATAAGCCCTTCAATGAAGAAGAATTGGCATCACAGATTCAAAAGACAACTTCTTCAGCGGCTATTTCAGAAAAGCCAAAGATGGCACAAATTGCACGAAAGCAAGAAGTGTATGGATTCTATGTCAATTGGGACAAGAATAGTAAAACATCCTTCAAGAAAAATAAAGAGTCCATAACCACTCTAGTCCCTGAGTGGATGCAGGTTACTCCAGATCTAAAGCTCAAGTCTTCAATTGACCGGTCCATAGTAAAAGAAGCAAATAAACATGAAATTAAGATTCTGCCATTAGTGAATAATTTTATAGACAACAAATGGGATTCAGATGTTCTTCACCGGTTATTCACTGCCCCAGGTGCTGACGATCTCTTTATTAAAGAAATGCTTTCTTATGTGATAACAAATGGCTTTGATGGTATAAATATAGACTTTGAAGCAATTAAACCAGCCGACAGGGATCATTTTACTCAGTTCATGAGTAAAGTTTATAAAGCCTTCCACAAAGAAGGCTTTATGGTGACATTGGATGTTCCGCCCAATGACGAAAGCTACGATTATACTTCTTTAGCAAAATACGCTGACCGAGTGATTGTCATGCTCTATGACCAGCATTATTCCATGAGCACACCAGGCCCTGTCGCTCAAACCGATTGGGTTAAGGAGAACTTGAATCAAGCTGATATTCCATCCGGAAAATTGGTAGCAGGCTTAGGAACATACGGTTACGACTGGGAAGAAGGTTCGGATAAGCCCGCAGCTGACATGACTTTTGGAGATATCATGAAGCTGGGCAGCGAGGCGAACCTTAATATTAATTGGAGTATGAATGCTGGAAACCCCTACTTACGCTATAAAGAAGATGGAAAAAATCATACTGTCTGGTTTTTGGATGCTGCTACTTTTTATAACCAGATGAACCTTGCGATTAATGGCGGCTCTACCGGAATAGCAATATGGCGGCTCGGTTCTGAGGATCCCTCTATCTGGAGTTTTATTAACAAGCCTAAGGAAATCATTAATCCATCTCAAATGCTAAGTGCCTTTGAAAGTCATTCCTCAGCACTTCATACAGGTAACGGAGAGATATTGAAAATCGCTTCACAAGCTGAAAAAGGAAAAAGAACCTTTGAGATGGATTCCAATGGAATGATAAAAAAGGAAAGCTATGTTAAATATCCAAAGCCTTTTGAAGTAATCCGCCATGGAAACTCCAGCAAAAAAGAAATCGTCCTTACTTTTGATGACGGTCCTGATCCAGCCTACACACCAAAAATATTGGATATATTGAAGAGGTATGAGGTAAAAGGCACCTTTTTTATTGTTGGAGAAAATGCATTGATGCATCCCCAGCTGGTTAACAGAATTTATGATGAGGGACATGAAATCGGAAATCATACCTTTACACACCCTGATATTACATCCATCACACCATCTCGTTTACGAATGGAATTGAATGCAACACAGCGCTTAATTCAAGGCATAACAGGTCATTCTATGACTCTTTTTCGCCCTCCATACATAGCAGATACGGAACTGGGCACAAGAAACGAACAGCTTCCTATTATGGAAGCTCAGAATCTGGGCTATACCATGGTCGGCCAATCCATTGACTCGGGTGATTGGCAAGGATCTTCAGCAGATGACCTTGTAAATCGAACATTGGATCAGCTGGCCGAAGGTAACGTCATTTTGCTTCATGATGCTGGCGGTGACCGCTCCAAAACAGTGGAAGCCCTTCCGGTAATTATTGAAACTCTTAAAAATAGAGGCTACACATTTACGACAACTGCCGGTTTAATTGGGAAAAGAGATACCGAAATCATGCCTTTTGCTGATCAGGAAAACCCTTATTCTGTTTATGATATGGCGGTATTTAAGGTCATTAAAAGCTGGAACACTGGACTTAGCTTTTTGTTTTACTCAGCCATCCTCTTAGGTGTTTTGCGCATTCTATTTCTTGTTTTCCTATCCTGGAAACAGGTCAAAAGGTATAAAGAGACCCGGATTGACCCTGGCTTTACTCCTTATGTCAGTGTTGTAATTGCAGCTTATAATGAAGAAAAAGTAATTTGCAAAACTGTAGATTCTATTTTATCCAGTGACTATCCGGATTTAGAGATACTGATAATCGACGATGGCTCAAAGGATCATACTGCTCGTGCAGTTGAAGAAACTTTTGCGGACACTCCTTGCGTCCGGTTAATTAAAAAACCCAATGGCGGAAAATCCTCGGCTGTAAACCTTGGATTTAAGGAAGCTAAGGGGGAAATAGTAATTGCATTAGATGCCGATACACTCATTGCTGAAAACGCCATCTCTTTACTTGTTAGCCATTTTAAAGATAATCAAGTGGCTGCTGTTTCAGGTAATGTAAAGGTTGGGAATAAGGGGAATCTCCTGACGAATTGGCAGCATATTGAATATGTGACAGGCTTTAATTTGGAAAGAAGAGCCTTTGCGGCTCTTAATTGCATTACCGTAGTACCAGGTGCCATCGGTGCATGGAAAAAGTCTGCGGTTGAAGAGGCTGGTTACTTTAGAGAGGATACCCTTGCAGAAGATACGGATATCACACTTGCACTATTGCGCAAAGGTAAGAAAATTGAGTTCGAAGAAAAGGCTTATGCTTATACAGAGGTGCCTGAAGATATTAAAAGCCTGGCAAAGCAGCGCTACCGATGGGTATATGGCACTCTCCAATGCCTTTGGAAACATCGCGCGGCATTATTTAACAAAAAACATCATTCATTAGGATATGTAGCCTTGCCTAACATGTGGCTTTTTCAATATGTTTATCAAACCATTTCTCCTATTGCAGATATATTGTTCATCTTTGCCCTTTTCAGCCCAAACCCTGAAAAAGCAGCCATTGGATTTGTCCTATTCTACTTGATGGATTTCTTCGCCTCCCTTTATGCGTTCAGGCTGGAGAAAGAAAGCCCTAAACCACTAGTCTCATTGTTTCTGCAGCGAATTTTATATAAACAGCTGATGACTTATGTTGTGGTAAAATCGATCTTCTCCGCTATAAAAGGAGTAGCCGTTGGCTGGAATAAACTTAAACGAAAAGGCAATGTAACTCAGGATAATTCCATTATGAATATTAAATGAATTCAAGAGCCTTTCCCATTTGGGGAAGGCCTTTTTGCTGTATAATCTAATACCTATAAAGGAAAAAGGACCACCGTCTCCTGATGATCCTTCCTGAGGTTTAATGATTTTTCCCATTGTTTTCTTTGTCTTCTTTTCCTTTGCTAACCCGATTACTCTCAGCTTTTTCTTTTGCGGCTTGGGAAACCTGCTGGCCATGGTTAAGTGTTTTTGCAGCAGGATTTATTATGCTTCCTCCTCCCGTGCCAGAGGCAGGTGTGTTTGGATCTTGTGTGCTGGTCTCAGGTTTTGATGCTTCAGTTGTTGTCTTGCTTCCCGCAGGTGCAGAGGCAGGCTCCGGTGCCGAAGGTTTTTCGTTTGAGACAGATACAGCTTTTGAAACAGGATTTACAGCAGGTTTCCGATTGGATTTTTCGGTATTCGTATGAACAGCAACAATCATCTTATCGCTATTCTTTTCCTTTTTTAATGATTCTTCAAAATCAGGAGCATCTTCTGTAACCGTTTTTTGTTTCGCATTCTCTTGCACAGCCAGTATGTTTGCTTCTGACTTTTCATCAATTTGTCTGTTTACTTCAGATTTTTGTTGAATACCTGATAAAACAGAAGAGTGTTCCTCTGAAAAAAGTTTAGTAGCTTTCAGCATGCCATTGGCAACAGAAAACGTTATAGCCCCTGCAAATACCATGGCAAGGGCCCCCTTAGCTGGTGATTTCATATTTTTCCCCTCGAGACTTTTGATTGATTATATTCAAAGAATACGAAGGAGATTCTTTATATTATGGGGGTTTAATAATACTTTTTATTATTTGCTTACTCCTGCAAAACTAACATTCCATAAGTTTTTAAGAGCTGTTAGAGCTACTGCTGGAAATTTTAAGACCGACAGACTGATACTATATTTATATTAAGAAACTAGGCTTTTTCTGTCCGGATAGTTACCTGCAAAAGAAAAGAACCATCTGAATATCAGGGTGGTTCTTACTGTCTATGCCTGAAACTCCTTATTATCAATTTTAATTATAGCAGAATTAGAACCGGCGGCAATTTTTTTCGTTTCGTTCACCAGCTCCAGAATATTTCCGCTGCATTTCTGTGCTCCTTTAATAACCAGTGGAGTCCCTAATCTGTCCAGTCCTAAGCCTTTGGATATGAATCCACCTATAGTCAGAGAAAGCGGTACTGCAGGTGAAGTATCAGAGAGGACGATTTTATCATTAATTCCTTTATGACTATTTAATAAATGGCAAAAATGATGCAGTGTTTCAACTGCCAGCTTAGAAGATCTTCTTCCAAGGGTGTACACCGGATTTCCTTCCTCATCTTCACCATGAAAAATAAATTTTCCTGCATCTTTCTTTGTCAATTTATTAAAATACGGCAGCTCACTTATTTCTTCTTTTTCGAGTTTGCGGTGACGAATGATTTTTAGATGGTATGCCGCTGCCAGAGATGTTGTATGAGTTCCCCCAAAATCATGGTAGATATAAATCACCTGCTTCATCTCCCTATTCATTAGACTTCCTGAACACCAGGATTATTTATTAGCTCCTCTGAAATATCATTTTCCTGGACTTAATTCATATTTTACTCCATAAAGATTTTTTCATTAGTTCATGTGTAAATTTCTCATAATAACACCTGCACATTTAACTTTCTAAACAAGTAAAGACTGCCCTCAGGCAGCCCGCTTAAATATTCTATAGTTTTTCTCCGTTTGACTCGATCACATCTTTATACCAATAAAAAGACTTCTTCTTTTTCCGTTCCAATGTTCCACTGCCATCATCATGCTTGTCCACATAAATATAGCCATAGCGTTTTGAAAATTCGCCTGTTGACATGCTGACCATATCGATGCAGCCCCAGCTTGTATAGCCCATTAGCTCGACGCCATCCTCTATAGCTTCACCCATTGCTTTTATATGCTCGCGAAGATAGTCAATCCGATAGTCGTCATGGATGCTGCCGTCCTCTTCTTCCTTGTCATAGGCCCCAAGTCCGTTTTCTACGACAAATAGCGGTTTCTGATAGCGATCATATAACTTGTTCAAGCTGATCCTCAAACCTTCAGGGTCGATTTCCCAGCCCCAGTCACTTGTTTCAAGAAAGGGATTTCTAACCCCGCCAATGATGTTCCCTTCCGATGAGTCTGCATCTGATTTAACCTTCTTTTCGGTGCGGGACATATAATAGCTGAAGCCAATATAATCAACAGTGCCGTCCTTCAACAAATCCAGGTCGCCTTCCTGTATGTCCAGGCTGATATGATGTTCCTTAAAGTACCTTTTAATAAAAGCCGGATATTCCCCGCGAACCTGTACATCACCACAAAAGTAATTGAAAAGCTGCTCTTCCTGCAGGGCATACATGACATTTTCCGGGTTGCTGTCATAAGCATACACAGGCGCAAATAGAAGCATGCAGCCAATTTTTGACTCAGGAATGAGCTCATGACATGCCTTAACCGCGATTGCGCTTGCGACCAATTGATGGTGATAGGCCTGGAAGGTCGGCTGGTATTTATCTTCTTCAGTTTGATAGGAAAAGCCGAGCCCATTAATCGGCATGACCAATCCGCTATTGATTTCATTAAAAGTCATCCAGTACTTTACTTTATCTTTATACCGGCCCAAAATCGCTTTAGCATACCTCTCAAAGAAACTGACAACTTTGCGGTTTCTCCACCCACCATACTCTTTTACTAAATGAACAGGCATTTCATAATGGGAAATCGTTACAACCGGCTCAATTCCATATTTCTGCAATTTATCAAAAACACGATCATAAAAAGCAAGTCCTTCTTCATTTGGCTCCGACTCATCACCATTAGGAAAAATGCGGGTCCAGGCTATCGACAATCGGAATGCCTTGAAGCCCATTTCGGCAAATAAGGCAATATCTTCTTCATATCGATGATAGAAATCGATTGCTTCATGATTGGGATAAAAAAAAAGATCCTCATGAATTTCGAAGTCAAACCCAGGCTTCATTAAGATATTGTATCTTTCTTTTCCTCCGGGAAGGACATCCGCAATATTCAAGCCTTTATTCCCTTCCTTATATCCGCCTTCAATTTGGTTCGCTGCAGTGGCGCCGCCCCACAAAAAACCTTTAGGAAAATCGTATTTTTTCATTTCATTACCTCCAATACCTGCTATTTTTTAATATTTGTTTAAATGGAGTTTTTATGTTACCCGAAAAGGGATATAGAAGAAGCTTAAAGCGAGTCGAAGGGTATGTAAATAAATAGAGTTAATTAAGTCTTGTTTAACGGCATTTTGATATTTGTTACATAAAAGTAACGTATTGTTTCTCCTTGTGATAAAATAAGCCTATCTATTTTTTCAACGGAGGATTACTGAATCATGTTTTCAAATGAAATCATCGCATCTTTCAATGATTTAGAAACATCCATATATCATTACATCTGTCAAAACAAAGAAAAGATTCCTTATATGCGGATTCGTGAACTTGCAGATGAAACCCATGTTTCGACGGCCACCATCCTGCGGTTCTGCAGGAAGCTGAATTGTGAGGGTTTCACTGAATTTAAGATAAAGTTTAAATTATATTTGCAGGAAAATAAAAAGACCTCTATAAAAGGTTCCAAGCAATCCATCGTCGAGTTTTTCGAGCGAACGCTAAGAGGTGATTTAGACGAAAAAATCATCGAGGCAGCAGAACTTATAAATACGGCAGATAACATTATATTTATAGGGATCGGAAGCTCAGGCATACTGGCTGAATACGGAGCCAGATATTTCTCGAGTCTTGGCAAGTTTTCACTGTATATCAAGGATCCCCATTTTCCGATCCATTCCAGCATCCGCAGCAGCAGTGTCACGATTGCCTTATCTGTCTCAGGGGAAACTCCTTTTACAGTCACCCATCTTAACCAGCTGAAGCAGGAAGGCAGTAAAATCATCAGCATCACAAACAGCCGGCTTTCAACAATTGCGAAAGTTTCAGATTTGAATATCGCCTATTATGTGACAGAGGAAACGTTTGAGCAGTCCAATATTACGACTCAAGTTCCAGTTGTGTACATTTTGGAAGCTGTCGCCAGGGAAATACACAGGCTGAACCCTTAAATTAAAGGAGTTTTCCCGTGTATGGAGAATTGGTAAAATAATCACAATGAAAGCGGTGAGTATATGAAATCAATTGCTTCCCCGATTGCAGGCAAAGTGAACAATGTTTTTATTCATGTCAGCGACCTGGAAAAGTCGGCTGAATGGTATAGCACACTGCTTGGATTGCCTTTTCATAAGGGTTCAGTAGAATCCCCGGTATACAACATTCCTGTCACCTCTGAAACCGGTCTTACACTGGATGACCACACCTTTGATCCAGCCTTTACCTTAAATCCTTCCGGTCACGTTTTATTTAATTTCTTCGTCCAGGATATTGATGAGGCATACACGTTTGTTAAAGATCAGGGAATCACCATTGTAAAGGAAATTGAGCGTATTGGAGATTTTGCCTATTTCAACTTTCAGGACTTGGATGGAAATGTATTGATGATTTGCAATTGTTAATGATTAAATCTGTGGCTATTCCGCCATGGATTTTTTTATTTACAGCATTCTCCGCTGGACATCCCCCTGCACCTGGCGTATACTAGCCATATTTATGTAAAAGATTAACAGCTTCATAGAAAGAAAGGTGTTTAACATGATTCACAACCCTACTGGAAAAGAGAGGCTTGCGCTGGCATTTCTCCTCAGCATGCTTGGAATATTGGGGCCATTTAATATTGATATGTATTTGCCAGGCTTCCCAGAAATCGCTGATGATTTCAGTGCCCGGGCTTCACTTGTTCAGATGAGTTTAACAGCCTGCTTGATTGGACTTGCGGCTGGACAGGTTATTGTCGGACCGCTCAGTGATTCCCATGGAAGAAGAAAGCCTCTTCTTATCGGGATCTCTCTCTTTGCCGTATCTTCCCTTTTATGCGCCATTTCACCAAATATCGGAGCCTTTATTGCAGCCCGATTTCTGCAGGGATTAACCGCCTCTGCTGGAATAGTCCTATCCCGGGCAGTTGTCCGTGATGTGTTCAGCGGTAAAGAGCTCACGAAGTTTTTTGCCTTGCTTATGGTCATTAATGCAACAGCTCCGATGATCGCACCAATGACAGGCGGTGCCCTGCTTCTGATTCCTTTCGCAAGCTGGGAAACCATATTTTATTTTCTAAGCTTTTTGGGATTATTTATTACCATTGTGATCTATTTCCGATTAAAAGAAACCCTTCCTCCAGAAAAAAGGGTCCCAAGCTCCATTGGAAATTCCGTTAAAAGCATGGGGGGCCTTTTCAGGGACCGTTCCTTCATCGGGTATGCCCTTATCGTAGGATTTATACATGGTGGAAGCTTTGCTTATGTTTCGGGGACACCTTTTGTCTATCAGGGGATTTATGGTGTATCGCCTCAGGTGTTCAGCATCCTGTTTGGCATTAATGGATTGGCCATCATTACGGGGAGTTTTCTAATTGGCCGCCTGGCAGGTGTCATTCCGGAAAGAAGCCTGCTCCGGACAGCCGTCTGCCTTGCCGTCAGTGCCACTTCGTTACTTTTAATCATGACCATCATTAAAGGTCCACTATTCATGCTTGTCATTCCGATCTTTATCTATATGACTTCAATGGGAATGATCATTACCAGCTCGTTTACATTGGCCATGAAAAATCAGGGGCATCGTGCCGGCAGTGCCAGCGCCGTTATTGGAATGCTTCCTTTAGTGCTGGGTTCTGCTGTTTCCCCTTTGGTGAGCATTGATGAAACCACTGCGGTACCAATGGGTGCCATATTGTTTATTACATCATTCATCGGCTTTGTTTTCTTCTTCACTTTAACGAAAGAAAAAACAAAAAGAAGCAGACAGAACCTGAAGCTGCATGCGGAGGGATAATTCCCTCCGGCTCCCATGCCGCCTATTAAACTTTAATTTTTTACTTCCTCGATAATCGAATGACCTTCCGTCCCTTCATCATCCTGCCACTGCCATTTTTCATATAGCCTGATGCGGCCGTCTTGCAGCTTTTCAGGTTTTGAATGACATTTTCCTCCGCGTATTTCATATTTGTTATTCACATGGTTATATCTAAATTCTAAACTGCCATCTTCATTTACAATTCCAATAAGTGTCCCCTGAATAATCTCTCCCCCGCCATAAACAGCAGATATAATGTTTCCCTCCTGTTTATACTGAAAAAAGGTTTTTGATGATACTTCACCATTCTCAGTATTTTGAACAGAAACAAAGGTACGGCCATTGTAGTTCATAAAAATAATCCTCCCAGCAGATTGGTTTTTTCACTCAAACTCAATATGTATTCCTAACTCCAGCCCTTCTACAAATCCCCTTTTAAAATAGAGTACATATACAAATCATCAAATTTTCCATTTGTATATTCATAGTGCCTCAGCAAACCTTCTCTCGTGAATCCCTGCCTTTCAACCAGCTTCTGGGATGAGAGATTTTTAGGTTCTATCAGGGCTTCAATCCTTTCAAGCTCAAGGTGTTCAAATCCGAATTTTAAAACTCTCTCAAGAGCTTCATTGGCAATCCCTTTTCCCCAATGCTCTCTGCTTAATTCATAACCGACTTCACTTCGGAAATGTCTGGGATTCCTGTTTAGGAAACCGCAGCTCCCTATGACCTTCCCGGAATCCTTTAGGGTTATGCCCCAGCGCATTCCAGTGCGATTTTTGTAAATGGATTTATACCACTTTATTTCATCCAGCACCTCTTCGACAGATTCACAGGCCGAGATTCCCATATGCTTTACAACCAGTTGATCTGACAGGTATACAAACATATCTTTTGCATCTTCTTCAGTTGCTTCTCTTAAAATTAATCTTTCTGTTTCAAGGATCGGAAATACTGTTTCCAACGGATTGCCTCCTTTGCATTATATCTTCCTTCAACTATACCAAAATGCTGTAAAAAAATCCTATCATATGGAAATTACTTCAAACCCAGCTTTATCCATGTTAAACTCTATTATTAGTAAAACTTAAATAAAGAGGAGAATTTATGTGAAACGTTATGCGTTATGGCTGCTGTTTGCCGCATTGATTCTTTCAGCATGCAGCAATGACAAAGAGAAAGCGGAAGCGGAAGCTGATTCATCAGGTAAAGAAGAACAAAAACAAGAAGACAAGAAAGAAAAAAAGCAGGAAAGCATTTTAGCAGAATCTGAGAATATTAATTTGGAGGTTTCAGAAGAAAGCCTGCTGAAATTGACCCCTGGAACACTAATGGAAGGGCTCACATACGAGAAGGACATTGAGGCCATTGAATTCAATGTGCCTGAAACTGATCCTGAGCTTATAAGCAAGATGACCCCCAAACTTGAGGAGCTGACGAAAGAAGCCAAAGATACAGACTCGATTAAAAAAGGGCTTCTTTCCCTGTTGGCGAGTCCGAATTATAAAAACATCATTGAAAAGTCCAATTCCTACAAACCAGATTTTGAAGAGCCTTACCTGCCGGATCCCACTAAATCAGAACCTGGGGAAGAAAAAAAGGCATCAGAACAGGCTATTATTCTTCTTGATGCCAGTTCAAGCATGCTGCTGCAGGCAGGCGGCAAAATGAAAATGGATATTGCTAAAAGTGCCGTAAAGAGTTTCGCCCAGACAATTGGCCAAAGCAGCGAAGTTTCCCTAGTTGTATATGGCCATAAAGGCTCTGAAGCGGACGCTGATAAAGAAATTTCCTGCTCAGGAGTAGAGGAAGTCTACCCGATGGGGAAATATTCCAAGAAAGAGTTCCACGAAGCGGTGGATTCATTTGAAAGCAAAGGCTGGACACCTCTTGCCGGTGCCATTCAAAAGGCTGCAGAAATGAGCAGCGGTTATGATGGATCCACAACGATCTACATTGTCAGTGACGGTGCCGAAACATGTGATGGCGACCCCGTCTCGGCCAGTAAAAACCTTGTAAAAAACAACAGCAGCAATAGTGTGAATATCATAGGGTTTGGTGTAGATGGAAAAGCCGAGAACCAATTAAAAGCAGTAGCCGAAGCCGGCAATGGGGAATATTTAAAAGCGGATAACCCGGATGAATTGAAAAACACGATCCAATACGAGTGGCTTCCTTCTGCCGGCGACCTGGCTTGGGCATTTACACTGTCGCCAAGCCCATGGGAAATGATGGATGAGTATGAACTCGGAGAAATTTATCCCCGCCAATTATTTACGATCGGCAGGCGTGAAGCACATCGAATCCTTGATGCTGTTACAGTCATGGGAGACAATGGCTGGATCACTGATGAGCAGCGATCAGAGCTGCGTGATTGGGGCTATGAACGAAGCGAGCAAATGAAGGACCTCTATTTAGAACTCTATGAAAAAAACCGAAATACAGCTGAGGCGGAAAGTGATGAGATCAAGCTGAGAGTCGACGAATGGGTTGAAAAAATGAAGGCTCTAAAAAAAGAGCGCGGTGACATCTGGTAAAAGAACTTATGAAATGAAGATTGCTCAGGGCGAAATGCTCTGAGCATTTTTTTATAAAATTATAAAACTCTCAATATTGCAAAATTTGTCCAATTATGTGATAAAATGTAATGGTAAAAATTAACTCATCCGAGGAGGTCATTGCTTTGTTCAGTGCAGGTGTTTTAGGAATCGGTGTAAACATTCCAGAAAATATTATAACAAATGAGATGATTGCCAGACGTTTCGGTATTACACAAGAAGAAATATGCAGAAAAACGGGCATACTGGAAAGACGCTACGAATCTCCAGACTCATCACTTACAGATATGTGCGAAATTGCTGGAAAACGTGCGATAGAAGACGCAGGGGTCAACCCGAAGGATATTGACATGGTCATTATTGGAACAAACACACATGACACCCACATTACGGCTGCGCTGGTTCAGGATAGAATCGGTGCTGCACATTGTGCAGGGCTGGACCTTCATTCAGGCTGTTCCAGCTTTATCACTGCCCTGGCAACCGGGGCCCAATTTGTTCAGACAGGATTGTATAAAAACGTATTAGTCATTGCTGTCGACAAATGCTCCTCCCTCTTGAATCCGATGGATAAAAAGACGGCGCTGCTGTTTTCAGATGGAGCTGCTGCTGTTGTCTTAGGGCAGGTGGAT
Organism: Cytobacillus sp. Bac17; assembly: GCF_024519925.1. Classification (NCBI taxonomy): domain Bacteria; kingdom Bacillati; phylum Bacillota; class Bacilli; order Caryophanales; family Bacillaceae; genus Cytobacillus; species Cytobacillus sp. Bac17. Next base: position 61,061 of record NZ_JALJRC010000018.1, read on the forward strand.
AAAAGCAATGGTATTCTCGGCATCCATATGCAAATGGATGGAAGCGGGGGAAAATATCTTCATCTTGATGAAAACAAGCACATCAAGATGGACGGAAGAGCCGTTTTTGAATTTGCAGTAGACAGATTTCCCAAAGCGGTTCATAAAGTTTTGGAACTCTCTGGCCTGAGCCTGCAAGAAGTGGATTTCATCATCCCTCACCAATCCAACTTGCGTATCATTGAAGCAGGTACAGCACGCCTCGGCTTTCCTATGGAAAAAGTTCATACCAAAACCATACAATATTACGGAAACTCTTCTGCACCTACGATAGCTATTGGGCTTCATGAAGAAGTGAAGGAAGGCAAAATAAAAGACGGGGATGTAGTTGTACTGGCTGGATATGGTGCAGGTCTCGGCTGGGGAGCCATTGTCATGCGCTGGGGTCAAACATCGAGAGTACTAATTTAAGGCCGCCTATACGGGGCTTTTTTATTATGTTACAGCACAATAAAGTGGAGGAATTAATCCTCTTTGGATGCATAACTGTGCATTAAAGTAAAATGCCTGTTCAGCTCGCTTTCATTAATGGAAATCCTGACCGCTAAGTCTTTTGTCCGCAAAACATACTCTTTAATGCCAATAAATTCAGATTCAGCAATCAGGTAAAAGTGCGTTCCCTTCTTTAATCCTTTAAAATGGTTCTTTAATTTATATTTTTTCATGATCTTATCTTGGTGCTCCTATAGCTTTTCAGATTAATTGAGATTGAATCTCTAGAATAGTTATTATACACCTTAGAATTTTAATTTTCCTGGTAAGCATTTTTCATAATTTAAAAAGACTTTTTAAAATTTTGAACTTATAAATTTTCTCGGCTTCTTCACGTACCCTTCAATGATAATACCGCAGCTGGTGCAAATAAGATATTCAATATCAGAACCGATGCTCATCTTGTTGACAGGGAACATAACTCCATAACCCGAATGGTTCCCTTTCCCCAATTCACTAGATCCGCACTTAGGACATTTTTTTTCTCCCATTCTGCTACTGATAATATTAAATACGAGCAGAAGCCGGAAAAGGTTTCATGAAAAACAGAAAATGCGGCCATCCCTGATGTGGCCGCCTTCATTTGTCTATTCTCCTGCTGAAAGCTGTTCTTTGGATTTGAGCACCTGGATATAAACTCCTGTCAGTGTTTGAGTCAGCAGAAAGATAGGAAAAGAGTGCGCGATCCGATACTCTTTCTGCAGGGTAATGATACCTGCAGCAGTTAACACCCATTGAAAGAAAACACCTGATAACGCCCATACCAAAACATATATAATGAATGTTTTTTTGCCGATCTTCATTTTTTCATAAAAATAAAAAAAGAAGTAGCCGAATGGCGCGAATAATAAATAATAAAGAACATCTGTCACTTCATAATTATTTAAATCGTTTATCTTATAAAAATCAGTCCTGCCTCCGCCTATTGTGAAATCATATAGAATGCCAATGGACATTCCCCAAAGCAGGCTCAGGATTCTGATTTGTTTGGCCAGCTTATCCGGCCTTCTTATAAGTAAAAAATATACAAGATAGGCAGCAGCAGCAGTTAATAAGAGAAAGAGCTCATTGCCGCCGAAATCCTCCCATAATTTCATGCTTCGTTCACCCCTTTAGTTTTAAGCTGTCCAAAATACTTCAGCAGGGATTGAACCACTAAATGCAGGAGGAATAAATATATTATTTCATAACCGATATTCCACTTTCTATAATCCACAATGTCAAAATAAAGGGCAATCACCACTGCCAAAACAAGGAACAACACTGACAGGATGGTTTTAAAAATTTTTGAACCAAAGGAAGGCGCTGTCCTGAATAAATTCAGTGTGATAGCAACTGTGAGCGGAAGGGTTATACTTCTATGTATTAAGAACGCGGAATTATCTAAGATCTGCTGGGAAATCTTCGCCATATTCAACTCTTCATACACAATCCATGTAAAATTAATATTGATGACTAACGCCACCAAATAGACGAAGGTATTTTCAATAAATGTCAGATTTTTATTCATCGATGTAAACAGCATTAGCATCAGCCAGGCTAGAAAAACTATAAGTACAAATCCCATGTAACATCAGTCCCATACTTTTTTGTTAGTATTGGCTTGGAAATTGACAATTATTCTGATGGTTGTTTTGTAGTTCGACCCGTTCTATGGATTTCTCTCTCCCACTGATTTCTTCTTCCCCTGTCCGAAGATGAGCCTTCTTCGGACTCACTCCCAGGGATTTCTTCTTCATCTGTCTGAAGATGTGCTATGTTCGGACTCACTCCCTCGGATTTCTTCTCCTTCTGTCTGAAGATGAGCCTTGTTCGGACTCATTCCCACGGGTTTTTTCTTCTCCTGTCCGAAGATGAGCCTTGTTCGGACTCATTCCATGGATTTCATCTCCTTCTGTCTGAAGATGTGCTATGTTCGGACTCGTTCCCTCGGATTACATCTTCTCCTGTCCGAAGATAAGCATTGTTCAGACTCATTTCATAAGATTTCTCTTTCAGCTGTCAGAATGGACACCCTCTGATATCTTTAAATTGCAAAAACAAATAAATAAAAAAACGGCTGAGCGCAGCCGCTTCAAACAACTTAATGCTATACGGTTTGCCGTTCGATCAGCTTCACCGATATCTCCTGATGTGTGTGCTTTTTACCATCAATCGCTTGAAGAAGCAGCTGCCTTCCCATTTGAACCAGCGGAATTTCAAGTGTTGTAATGTGCATGATTTTGGCTATTGGCTGGTTATCAAATCCCATGATTGCCAGATCATCCGGAATATGGATGCCGTTTTCCCTGCAGGAAGTTACTATTCCGGCAGCAGCAAAATCATTTGTTACCAGCAGAGCAGATGGGGGATTATCCATGTTCGATAATCGCTGGACCACTTCTTCGCCATGCTCAAAATGCAGACATTCATAGAAGATAAATTCTTCCTTATATGGTTCGTCAATTCGTTTTAAAAAATCAGCATAAGCCTTTCCGCGCTGCCTGCTGTTGGCACCAGTCTTTCTTCCAATGCAATACCCGATTTTCTGATGCCCTTTGTTATGCAGATACTCTAAAGCATTAGAGAAACTCATGTAATGGTCGATAAAAGTAGATGATACATTACGATTCCTCGCATCTTCACAGAGAACAATGGGGCCATACTCGGTAAACTGATTGATGACATCCCATTCGCAGATTCTGGAACAGATGATTAAAGAGTCGATTTGTTTATGCTGAAGCATTTTTAGAGCTTCAATCTCCCTGTCTTCCTCGTAATTTGTTTGAAAAAGAACTAATTTATAGTTGTTTTTCATGGCCTCATTTGCAATCCCTTCTACCAGCTGGCCGAAATAAGGATGATTGGTAAAAGGAACTACGACCCCTATAAGAAGTGTTTCCCCTTTACTTAAATGGACTGCATTAATATTTCGCTGATAATTGAATTCCTCCATCACCCGCAAGACAGCTTCCCTTTTATCCTCACTTACATAAGGATGATTATTCAGCACTCTGGATACGGTCGTAACTGAAACTCCTGCCTTTTTAGCGATGTCTTTTATATTTGCCATAAAACCACCTAATTTTTTTTCATTTTTTCTTGCTATGAAATGCGTTTCATAATTTAAGCTTTTTTTAACAACTCAAGGAGGTATCCTAAATGTTCATTCTATCTGGAATATTATATCTGGTTCTATTATGCAGCTCGATTCTTGCCTTGTCATCTATCCCTATTTCTCTCTATCCGAAAAAGAAAGCTGCAAACAAAGACATTTATGTAAAAGATTATTACAGCCTTCTCTTTGATGTCTATGGCGATGAATCATCACATAAGTAGTTGGCAGGAGCTCTCCATTTTCCTGCTGTACATATTTCTTTTAAAAATAACAGCCTCCCTTTTGATAAAATTTCCGTGTATAGTAACATGTATCCAAAACCGAAAGGAAGGCATGGCATGTTTTTAAAAATAACAAAAGAGCAGCAGCAAAAGATGATCGAGGATATCCAGATTTTTTTCTCTGAAGAAAGAGATGAGGAAATATCTGAGTTCGGTGCAGAAAGGGTGCTGGATTTTGTTAAAGAGTCATTGGCCCCGCATTTTTACAATGCAGCAATTTCAGATGTTAAGCATGTAGTGGAGCAGCAATATGCTTCAATGGAGGATGAAATCCTGACTCTCGAGCGCCCTATAAAGTAATTGTTTGTTGAAGTTTCACTTTACAGCAGTCTAACGGGCATAAGACTCCCTCACTCAAAGGTTCAACTGAGGATGTACGGGAGTCCAGCTGCCCATACGGTCCGATTGGTTCAGCTAACAATCAAACTTAAACATAGGATTTCTTCAACCTATTTTTTATCATTTAATACATCATTCACAAACATGGCAGAGTTTCCGCTCGAATCAAAAAAGATTGTCCACAGCAGAATAAACGGTAAAGCAGCGACCCATACTGCAAATTTAAACATTTTCTTCAATATTATCCCCATCCTTCCTCATCCATTTTTTTACATTATACCAAGATTCCACCTAATTTTCTAATAATTCCAGTTCTTCGAAATGATGGCGTTACCAGTGTAAATAAACTTTAATACTATGTTATCTGCTTGTTATTTTTCTGAAAGTGTTCAGTGATATGATGTTTTTGAATGCTAAATAGATTTTATAGAGAGTGAGCATGAAGCATGAACATTACTGATGCTGTGGCACAATTACATAAAGCTGGAATAAAGGCGAATGGGGCCGACATTGAGCGCTGGATTGAAGAAGGAAAAATGAAAGCGGATCGAAGCCCCAGGAGGCAAATCAGCTACACAATTAAGACGAAGGATCTCAATGATTTCATCATCAAAAAATATGAAGAGCTTTATCAGCAAAAACTAGAAGGGATCCTCGTGCAAGTTAAAGACCTTAAAGGACAAATAGAGATCCTGAATACTAGAGTCCAAATAGAGGAATCCAAAGTTAGATCATTGAAGAGAATGATACAAGCCCAAAATATGATCGCTGATGAAGAAATCAAGCCTGGAAGGCTCCTGGGGCTGAAGCCTGATGAGGATGTGCAATTGATCCGTAAAGAATTCAAGAAACTGCTAAAAGCCCTCCATCCAGACCGAGGCGGTGATGAAAGGCTTTTTAAGGTATTTAATGAACATTATAAAAACATCATCTAAAATGCTAACCGTTTGATATGGAATATACATACATCTTATTTCCCGCTCTGAGAAATGTTTTTTCCTTTTTCATGCCAGCTTTTTCCGCAACACGGATAGAAGCAAAATTTTTCACATTTATAATGGAAACCAGCTTTTTATATTTTAAGCTTTTAAACCCATATTCCTTACAGGCTAATGCCGCTTCCGCCGCATAGCCTTTTCCCCATTCACGCCTGGCAAACAAATAGCCAATCTCCATTTCTGTAACGCCGCCTGTATCCTGGGGGGTAATTCCGCACTGCCCCAAAAACCTGCCGGATGTTTTTTCTTCCGCAACCCAAAGGCCCACACCATGCGTCCGATAATTATGCAAGGTCCAGCTGATCCATTCTTCGGCCTGTTCTCTTGTTTTTGTTGAGCGATAAAATCTCATGGCCACCGGGTCAGAGAAAATTTCCATTAAATGAGACAGATCGCTATTAATCTGTCTGTTTTGATAATAGGAGCAGTCACCCTTTATTCCCCTTTCGCTGCACTAAAGACCGTTTCTTTCCTTTCTAGCAGGCATTAACATTTCAAACTCAAATAAATAGTTCAGGAGCTGGTCAAATTCGTCCCTCTGAAAAACTAATTCCTTATCATTAAATACATAAACAGCAGCATCTGTGATTGCCTCTCCATTTTTTAATGTTAGTGTCTCTTGAATCTCTATATTTTCCACCAGCTTGAAGTCTTCCTTATTTGGAGATTTAAACTGCTCAGTAAAGGCAGATGGTCCAATAGCAAGAATAGAAACCTTTTCAGCATCCTTCGCTAGCCATTTAGCAGCGGAAAAGACCGTGTCAGGAGCTTTTATCACATTGATGTTTTCGATTGCTCGATAGTAAGGGATGTCCTTATTTAGCTGAATCACCTCTAAAGAGATTTTCTGTCCAACTTTAACCTCTTCCATATCTGCAGCAGTAAAAATTTTATCATCCACTTGGATTACTCCTAAATTTCGATCCAGCTTTGTGACTTTTCCCTCTATTGTGCTTTTTTTAGAATACGTATTTTCTTTCATATATTTCAATAACTCTTCTAGAGAAGCTGCGCGAAATACTTCCTTCTTATGATCAAATAAAATATAACTTGGCTCTTCCTTTACTTGTAATTCAGGATAAATATCATTTACATCCTTTAGACCTAATGAATTGCTTGTTTCGAAAAGAAAGTGCAATGGTTCCGAATAGAGTTCATCAATTACATTTTTATCAGTATCTCCAACAATCAGAAGTGAATGATACCCTTTATTCCTTGCCAGATAGTTCTTTTCCGGACTAACCTCTTTAATGTTAACAGGTATGATATATTCAGCCCGCTTGCCATCCTTCCAGTAGGCTTTTATAGAATATATTTCTTTGCGGGATTCGTTTCTTAATAGTGTAAAATTACTATAAAGAGTTTGATAAGGCTCTACTTGAATCCCGCCATTATAGTAATTTCCTCTAGCAATGAAGATGGGCTGCTGATCTTTAGGAAATTCTATGTTAAGATTCTCGCGAAATTCAGCATGCTGATATTCAATCAATTTGGTAAGATCTTTTATCTCCTTCTCAATTTTTCCTGCGTTCCATGTATAAGTGCTTAAGATTGGATGTAACTCCTGCTCCCCTAATAGTACAGTGGGCATTGGCGGTTTTTCTTCCTTGTATACCTTTTGCTTATCTATATAGAACATCGCTAAGAGGATCGAAATAATCGTTATTCCCCACATGATCTTTTTATTCAGCCTCAAACGTTCAGATGACTCCCTTTTTTCTTCTAGTTCCATATGAGCACCCCTCTCTGATGAATGCTGGCACTTAGTAATTTGATAAAAAACCCCTTATCCCGCCAACAAAGCTGAAAAAAGCCGTCAAGATGACAGCTTGTTATTTCGTACATTCATAAACAGGAAAAGATTGTCCATCTCCGTACCCATCTCTAACTTCATGAACGGCGATTTGCCTAAACCCGTTATCTTTGAGTACTCTATTGAATTCACCTGGATCATAGAGCCGTATAGGAAAATCCATCAATTCTGTTCTTTCTGCGGTTCCCTCTCCAACAGCATCATACTTCAGCTGGATATGCAGGATTTTCGTTTCATCATCATAAGCTATTTTTCTATTTTCAATAATGGTCTGCCCCTCTAATTCCTTCCTGTTCGTTTCTGTCCATTCTGCAGCTTCTTCTACTTCATTATCTTTTTCTACAATGGTAAGAAGCATTTTACCGCCTTCATTTAGGGCATTCTTTAAATTTTGAAGACTTATATTTACCAGAGAGTCAGGCAAAAGTGAAAAAGAACCATACGGGATCATAATTAAATCGTATTTGTTAGTACTTTTAAACTCTTCTATCTTTTCCTGAAAAACATTAGGATTTAAGTTTAATTTCTCAGCTTTTTCCTTACAGACTTTCAGCATGTCTTGTGAAACATCAAAACCATCAGTCTCGATGCCATGCTGAATAAAAGGTATGAGCATTCTTCCATTTCCGCACATCGGCTCCAATACTTTCATCTTCCTGTCTTTTACATATGACAGATAAAAGCTCAACTCTGGACCCTCTGCCATTGATTTATCACTTTCATACATCTTTGTGCAGAGTTCCCCGTAGTAGGCAATCATTCATCTTCCCCCTCCTGCTTTTTATATCCTATCCCTTTCTGGACCGCCCATATGTGGTGACTGTGAACCAGCAATTCTGCTATTCTTTCAGTTTCAATCCACTTTATTGCATGGTCTTCTTCAGTCGGCTCTTGTATTTTATCCGCCAGATCAGCCAGATAAAAATACCCGTCACTTAGCATTGGCCTTTTCTTGGTCTGCGGCAAATAGCTCTTTGCATTACCGATAAAGAATAAATTTGAAATCTCATAGCCGGTCTCCTCCTGTACTTCCCTTTTCAGACATTCGATTTTCCCTTCACCTTTTTCTATTCCTCCGCCTGGGAGAAAGTAATGGCCAGACTGAGTTTGCACAGTTAATACTTTTTCATTTTCCGGGTTGAATATGACAGCGTAAGCACCCTTGCGTATTTTATAATCAAGTCCTTTTTTTTGATTCCCGAATATATTGCTCATTCTCTTACCTTCTTTGTATAATGTGCTTTTAAATTCAGTCTTGCTTTCAAATTTGACCAATCATGTATTCCACATTCTTATGTGATTATCCTTTATAAAGAATGCCAAATCAGCAAATTAAAGATCTGAAGTTTCGTATTGCGAATTAAATTCAAAATCTTTAAAATAAAACAGAAAACATCTTTGAAAACTAGGGAGACACGCATGAACCGTAAAATTTTTCTGTATGTAAAAGCTTTTTCCGATTTGGGTACGTTCATGGACCTGATTGCCATTAATGTGCTCATGTATGCGGCCACCGGAAGCTCTGCCTGGCTTGCAGCGACAATGGCCATCAGGACACTTGGCGGCGTTTTATCAAGTCTTTTCTCAGGGGTTCTGGCCGATCGCTTTGACCGCCGAAAAATTATGATTTGGACAGATGTATTCCGGGCAGTCATCATTTTAGGCTTAATACCTTTTCCAAATCCAATCATGATTCTCATTGTCTGCTTCTTTATCGGATTGACATCAAGCTTTTTTGCAGTTAGCTACAGCGCAGAAATCCCTCAGATTTTTGGCGAGGATAAGGTACTTGAGACGAATGCGTTAATTTCCCGATTAACATCTGTCAGTCTGGTGTTTGGTTTTATCGGGGCTGGAGTCATAACTGATTTCCTCGGATACCAGATAACTTTAATCATTGATGCCGCCACATACGTCATTTCAGCACTCGTTTTATTAAAAATGAAATGGCAAACGTCGGAATCGGCTGTGAATAAAAAAATCAGCAGCGGCCTTAAAGAAAAACTGGCCAGCATTGGCAGGGATTTGAAAGAAGTTTATTCGTTTATATTACTTAAACCGATGCTGCTTCTGGTGAATATTGTCATATTGTCTTCCTCTCAGGCGCATTTGCAGGAGCTTCACATAACTTAGGGATTCCGCTGCTCGCTGAAAACATCGACAGCAGCAAACAAAGTTTCTATTACGGGTTGATTTGGGGCGTTTGGGGGATTGGTTCCGTACTGGCAACCATGATTCTGCCAAAGCTGAAAAGCCTGCAGGGGAGCCGTTTATATTATGCTTGTTTTTTTACAGCGATGCTTATGTCAGCAGGATTTATCACCTTCCTCTCAAATAGCAGCTTATGGATTATCCTGCCGTTTGCCTTTTTAACCGGTATTTTTGATGCCTGCTTTACTACTCTGCATGCGACAATCCTGCAAAAGACAGATAATCATATTAGAGGGAGAATTTTTGGAGTAGGCATGCTCTTAAAATCTCTAGGTTTTGCCCTCGGATTCGCTGTCGCTCCTGTTTTATTGGAGTCTTTATCATTATCTAAGATGGTATGGATATTCCATGGGTCCCTGATTACCACAGTCATTCTGGTGATTTTCTTTTCGAGAAAGCCGGTAAAGGCTGAACAGATGGGTCAAAATGTTTAAGAAGGAGAATTTGAGAACGGGCCTTCCCCTTAATCCTGGGGAATGGCCCATTTTATGAGGATGTAATCTGTCCTCCATTAACATGAAGGGTTTGCCCGGTTACAAATCTTGAATCATCTGATGCAAGGTATACAAAAGTTGGCGCAAGCTCAAATGGCTGTCCCTGCCGGTCCATCGGGTTGCCGGCTAATGTGACCTCGTCCGCGGAGAAACTGGACGGAATAAGCGGTGTCCAGAAACGGCCTGGAGCCACCGCGTTTACGCGAATCCCCTTTGCTGCCAAATTATTGGCAAGTGCCCTGGTAAAGCCAACATTAGCTGCTTTTGTCGCGGAATAGTCGATTAATTGCTCATTCCCATAGTATGCGACTACTGATGATGTATTTATAATTGAACTTCCGGCTTTTAAGTATCTGAGAGCTGCCCGCGTTGTGTAAAAATGAGAATACACATTCACTTTAAAGGTATCATCGAATTGCTCATCCGTAATATCGAGCAGGCTTAATTGCTGGAACTGAATTCCGACATGATTGCAAAGGATATCCAGTTGCCCGAAGGTTTGAATTGTTTTTTCCACAATGTCGGCGCAATGCTCTTTTTCCCTCACATCTCCCGGAAGCAATAAGCAGCTTTGCCCGATTTCTTCGATTCTTGATTTAGTCCGATTCGCATCCTCATGTTCATCCAAATACGAAATTGCTACATTTGCCCCTTCTTTTGCAAAAGCTATTGCCGCCGCAGCACCAATGCCGCTATCTCCTCCCGTGATGAGCGCCACTTTTCCCGCAAGTTTGCCTGTACCAATATAATTGGGATTCTCAATGATTGGTCTCGGAACCATTAGTCCTTCTGTCCCCGGCTGCCGAAATTGCCGCTGCTCCGGTACTGTAATCGCCACTTCTTCATAACGGGTTATTTTCCCATAATTAGGGTGCATGGGATATTCTTTTTTCCGATCAGGCATAGAAACCCTCCTAATATTCCACTCCTGACTAAAATATGCGGAAAATGCCCAATTTGTTCTCCCGATATACGGGAATTTGCATCAAACCGTGCAGAAGTGCATAAAGTGAATGGAGAGATGCCGAGGAGGAGAAGGATATGGAGCCGTTTTATTACTCACCGGAAGTAAAATTTTTATTAGTCAGCCAGTCAGATGAAAAAGTGAAGATTATGTATAATTCAAATGCTCAGAGTCTGCGATTGCCAGTGATAGGGATGAGGCCTCCTTTCCATTGTCAACCCACATATAAGCAATACTACCCTGTCATTTAAAATAAAAAGGTATAAAAAATAGCCTTGATGATTCGGTGCGAAGAGGTTCATGGAAGCCACCGCCAGACAAACTAATTCACCATTCCAGTCATATAGATCCGGTGCCTTCTTGTCTATGCCCCTACCCCTGAGGATGGATAGAACTATAAAAACCCCATTACATGCGGCATACACTCTTCCAAAAAATGGGAAGGCCAGGAATCGCCTTATGATGCCAAAGATGAACCCGCTTTGCCGATTCACCAGGAATAAGCTTACTTCCCATATCCATTCCCAAATTAAATAGCCTCCCCCCATTTCGGCTAAACCAGCCCGTACATATTTTCATTCCCGGAAACATTTATTGCTTCCAGTTTACATGTACTTAATCAAAAAGATAAACCTCATCCCCTGCCGAAATTTCACCTGTCTTCCTGACTGAGGAATACACACCGAAGTGATTATCCCTTTCACTGATAACCTTTTTATGCAAACAACTGGGATCCCTCTTTCCGCTCTCTGGATCTACTGTAATAATCATACACCGTTCGCAATGCCGCTTAACTTGAATCTCAACGCTGCCAATCTTCATTGTCTTCCCAAACCAGCTTTCCTCAATAAAAGGTTCATCTCTTAATAGGGAAATGACTAAATTCGGGCGAAACCGCTGGAAGTCCAGCTTATCCTTGCCCCACAGCTCCTTCATTCTTTGCAAAGACGCGTCTGTCACTAATAGAATATTTTCTTCTTCAATTGCCCCTTCAGGTACATGGGCAGGACTATATTTCACTGGAGTGATTTTTCTGGAAGAATGCTCTTCCATTTCTTTTAGCAATTCTTTATTATCCCAGGGAATCCGTCTGCCGTCCGGAGTAGTAATTCTTACTGGAGGAAACATGTTCTCATTTTCCTCTCCCATAAACCCTGCTTTATACATGACCATTTCCGGAAACTGAGTAATCGTCAAATACTTCCCCGGCCTTGATTCATCCAGGTAGGCATGGCTGCGATCCCCATACAGGCCATAATTCATTACTTTTGTTTTTTCCACACTTTCCCCGTAAAAGCTTTTCACCGGATAGCGGACAATCTCTTTAACATGTCCTATTAGCACCTTCCACTCCACTCCCTTCAGCCAACAGAAAAACCCATGACAGCGTGTTGGGCTGTCATGGATATCATTTACTGCGGCCGTTTTGTTTGCCGCTTTGCTTTCTCATCCTTGTCCGATTGAATAATCTTTTCACGGACGTCAGGAGGTATGGACGCAGATGTTCTTTTTGGCTCAGATTTCATCTTTAACACTCCCTTTTTATTTAACGACTTTATAGCGCTTGTGGCTGATCACCGTTTTTATGGGCTCATCCTTTTTCGGATTAATTCCAAGCTCAACAATGACTGAGTTATCCCGTACCACGATTACCCTGCCTTTTTTTCCTTTTTCAGAACCGCTTAAAATGCTGATCGTATCGCCGACATCCGCTTTTTTTCCTTTGCTTACCTTCTCTGTTTCTTCAGTCATCGCCATTCTCCTTTAAAAACTTTTATTTTTTAGCTGGTTTTCGCTATGTCGCTAGTATTGCCGTTTCGCCCTTCCGTAAAACCCAATTCATGTTCAAATGGATTTACTCTCTCTTTGTTCCTGTTATCTTTTTAACATGAAGGTCCTTCAATATATTCAAGCCTGCCCTGATGATCATCATAATGCTTCCTGCAAGGAAAAACGATATCGAAACCGCCTGGCTGATATCTGTTAAAAATAATATACTTCCGATAAAATATAAAACACCCAGAAGCAGATCATTAATAAATGATACTACCCTATATCGCTTTTCAATGATCATTTCGTAGGCACCTATCTCAATATGCACATCTTCCTGCTGTTCCTTTACAATATTTCTAATCTTCATGAATAACACCTCTGTTTTGTCTTTTCCACATAAGGTGTCAAACATTCATGATATAGGTGTTGTTTTCTGGAAAATTTCAAGAAAAATGATCAAGCACCAATGAAGCCAGCAAACCGATAGCTGCAATGAATCCGGTCATCGGACCACTGTCCTCAAAGGCTTCAGGCATCATCGTGGAAGCAACCATGGCAATAATTGCACCACCGGCAAATCCTGCAATTCCTGATATGACCTCTATTGAAGCTCCATCCAAAAATATGTATCCAGCCATCGAAGCAATTCCCGCAATGACAAATACCGAACTCCAAAGGAGGATCATTTTCTTTTTTGAATAGCCGCTCTTTCATTCCCGAGGTACTGGAAAGGCCTTCTGGAAAGTTGCTGATAAAAATGGCTGTCACCAATAGAAAACTCACCTTACCTCCATCAAGCAGACTTGTCCCGATCATGATTGATTCTGGTATGGCATCCATGATGGTCCCCGCAAAAAGGACTATTCCGCTGCTGGCTGCTGCTTTATGGCCGGATCTTTTCCGGTTCTTAGCTCCCCTGTTTGAAATCATGATATCAAACAGGGTAAAGACAATGGCTCCAGCCACAAATCCAATGCCTGTCGGCAGTAAGCCGCCGTTATGGACTGACTCCCCAAGAAGCTCATATGAAGCAGCACCAATCAGGACACCTGTTCCAAATGCCATAATGTAACCAATCATTTTGTTTTGGATGGGCAAATACATGGCTGCCAATGCGCCTAAAAGGACAGCTGATCCAGAGACCCCTCCCCATAGTGCAGCATTCCACATCATGATCACCCCTTCCATTTTCTCTTGTTTCTTTAGTTATTTCCTTTTGATCCTTCCTAAAAACCGCTATTCAGAATAAGATTAAAAAAGCAGAACCTCGAAGGTTCTGCTTATAATCTCTATCTAATGGTTTTTAATGCACCGCTCCAGGATATCACCTGGTCAATCATTGCGTTCACATTATCGAGATGAAGATCTTGAGGTTTAAATACTGTGCCATTTTCAAAATCAGTAAATAATGACAATGTTGGATGCACGCGCACATCAGCTATCATCAATTCACCCATGATTCCGCGCAGATGTTCAGCAGCTCTCGCACCGCCGGTTGAGCCATAGCTTACAATCCCTGCAGCTTTATTGTTCCAAGGTTCACGAGCTAGATCAAGTGCATTCTTTAATGCCCCTGTAATACTGTGGTTGTATTCTTGAACGATGAATATAAATCCATCCAGACTGTTAAGCTTCTCATTCCATGCAGCAATTCCCGGTGAATCCGCTTCACCTAAGAATGGCAATTTGAAATCAGCGATATCTATAATCTCATAATTGGCATCCCCGCGTTTATCGGCAATTTCTTTAACCCATGATCCGACCTGAGGGCTAACTCTCCCCTGACGTGTGCTTCCTAAGATAATCCCAATGTTTAATTTCTCGTTCATTTTTTGTTCCTCCTTAGATTTTCTTCCAAATAATTGATTTAAAAAACCCATTACTCACACCACCTGATGACAATTTAAAATCCTAAAACAATTCGATTCCCCGAAGGGTCTTCGGTAATCACCTGATTATTTTCAACTGCTGCAGCCGCACCTATCTTTTTCAAATTTCCCACGGCCTGATCCCTGGCTGCTTCATTTTCAAAAATGAGTTTGAAGGATTGAAGCCCGACACTATTCGATGAAGGCTGCGGGGCTCCTACTCCATTCCATGTATTCAAACCAATATGGTGGTGATATTTTCCGCTCGAAATGAAAAGTGCCTGTTTGCCATATCGGCAGACTGCTTCAAATCCCAGCCCCTCTGTGTAAAACGTTTCGGTATTCGCCAGTTCAGCCACATGCAAATGGATATGCCCCATGACCGTACCGCCGGGCAGTCCTCTCCAGGACTGCTGCTGCCCAATTGACAGCAGATCAGGGAAGTCCAGGGGATCAACAGTCATATTTACTTCCCCGTTTTTCCATGTCCATTCGGAAGGGTTACGGTCAGTATAGATTTCTATCCCATTGCCATCAGGATCCGAGAGGTAGAGCGCTTCGCTGACCAGATGGTCGGAAGATCCAAATTCTAGCCCAATCTCGACGAAATGACGCACAATCTTAGCCAAATCAGAACGCTTAGGGAGGAGCAGGGCGAAATGATACAAACCTGTTGTTCTTCCCAATGCAGGTTCAACATTTTCCGGCTGTTCGATGGTCAGTAAGGTACTATTGCCATCTGCAGTAAGCTGGGCAGTTCTGTCAGTCTTTGTTAACACTTTAAAGCCAATTGCTTCTTGATAGAAGGCCAGTGACCGTTCCAGATCCTGTACTTTCAGATTGACTTGAGCTACAAAGGTAATCGGTTTTTGATGAAAGTTCATGTAAATTTCTCCTCTCATTAGTTTGCCTTTGATTGTGTTAATTTGCTCCCAAGAGACAGTGGTGATTCCTTTGCTAATACAAAATAGATCGATGCAGCAAGCAAGATTAAATCTAATTCATATCCTGCCATTTGGCCGTTCCCAAGCAGGCCAGCGGGCAGCTTAGCTGTAAAGATAGCTCCCAGCATGATGAAAGCAAATAGTACAGAAACCATTTTTGTACCAATGCCCAAAATAAGCGCTATGCCTCCTGCCAGCTCGATTACAGCAACGGCATAAGCCATAAAACCAGGAATACCGATACTATCGAAGAAACCGGCAGTATTGCTTATTCCTCCCTGAAATTTTGAAAATCCATGAATAAAGAAAATAAATCCTAAAATCACACGCAGAATGAAATGGCCTAATTCGTTTTTGTTCATGTTTTCCTCCTTGAATCATATGTTAGTTACTTACTTTATGTAAGTTAGTATAATATTGATATTTATTTTCGTCAAGTAATCATTTTATAAAAAGTGATTTAATTATTTCTAGTTTATGACTATAATAAGAAACAAGGAGTGATTATTATGGAAAAGTCGCTAATTTGTCCAAGATTTGAAAAAGCCATTGGCATATTGAGCCAGCGCTGGACCGGATTGATCATTTATCAATTGCTTAACGGGCCGCAGCGGTTCTGCAGTATAGAATCCTCTATCGGGATAAGCGGCAAAGTTCTTTCAGACCGGTTAAAGGACCTGGAGAATGAGGGAGTCGTAAAACGCGAGGTATACCCTGAAACTCCTGTTAGAATTGAATATTCCCTGACAGAAAAAGGCCTGGCCATGGAGCCGCTGATGAAGGAAATAGAAAAATGGTCGCAGAACTGGTTATAGGCTTAATTTATATATGAATATCAAAAAAGAGTCTTCCCTATTTGGAAGACTCTTTTTTGTGTTATCTCTTTGATCGTGTTTATTCCTATTTTGACTGGCGAGCGAGTTCCGACTCATCCTCTCAGAATCTTTCTTCTTCTGTCCGAAGGTGGGCCGTGTTCGGACTCAACTCCTCGGAATTATCCTTATCCTGTCCGAAGGGGGCCGTGTTCGGACTCATTCCCTCGGGTTCTTGCTTCTTCTGTCCGAAGGTGCCTCGACTTCGGACTCAATTCCTCGGATTCTTGCTTAATTCTGTCCGAAGGTGCTCCGACTTCGGACTCATGCTCTCGGATTCGTCCTTCTCCTGTCCTAATAAGTAAATAGCCAATTTACTTTCCTTTTATCTCTGAAATATACTGTTTTACGACTTCATATACGTAATCCTGGTTTGCAGCAGCAGTGTTGGGGTCGTATTGGCCTCCGTTTGTTTTGTTATTAGAAAGAATACGAATTCCCAGGAATGGAACATCGTATGCTCCGGCAATCTGCGCTGCTGCTGCGCCTTCCATTTCTTCAACCGATGTTCCGTAGTTTTCATGAAACCATTTGATGCGGTCAACTTCATTATTCCATAGGTCCGCTGAACCGATTGTCCCCTCGACTACTTTGCCCTTCTTGTGCTTATCTTTTACTGCTTTGGCAGCAGCAAGAAGGTCTTCATTTCCCTCATAATAACGAATCTTTTCTGCATCAGGGTCTTCACCGGCACTTCCCTCAGAAGCCATCAGGTCCATCGGGATCCAATTGGTTGGTTCAATCCCTTCCCCTTCTTCCAAATGACCAGTCTTCAATGATCCGATATTGACTGTTCTTTCTCCTAAAACGATATCATACACATTCAGGCTTGGGTCATGGCCGCCTGAAGTCCCCTGATTGATGATTGCGGCTGGATCATACTTTTCGATGGCGATTGCTGTGGCAGCCGCCGTATTTTCCATGCCTTTTCCGGTTTTAGCAACGATGACTGGGTACTTGTCCAGCTTTCCTTTATAAAAAACAAAGTTCCCTGATTTTTCTACTTTAACTTTATCTAATCGTTCAGCAAACTTTTCGGCCTCGATCGGCATTGGCCCTTGGATAAGAATTGGCTTTTGGGCACCTTCAGCCTCGGTTTCTAATTTTGCAGCCGAAGAGCATCCTGCAAGCATTGCTGCAGACAGTGCTGCAATCGCAGCGAGTGAAGCTAATTTCTTTTTCATTGTACGTTCTCCCCTTTTCTTGTTGTCTGATACACCCGAAGTTCTAACCATAGAAAAAGGCCTGTAAAAGCAGAATGATATCTACCTTCCAGACCATAGAGTTAAAGCAGCTGACATAAAGAATGCAGCCTTTTCTATACTTTAACCCGTAGTCCGGTTCTTTCATTGGGAACCAGGTAGAAACACTCAGACCATATTACCGAGCATATACGAGTGATGAAATTTGTAAGATTACAATGACAATATAACAAATAGCACGTGGGTTTTCAACTAAAATACGAACATTTAGTTCATATTAACTATTTAATATTCGTAATCCCACTATATTCATCCATAAAAAAACCTCCAGTATTAAACTGGAGGCTGTGATCATTATGCTGCTTTTTTTGCTTCAGCCGAAGGTGATTGGCTGTCATTCTTTATGGCAGAAGCAACGAGACCGATCAGACCGCCCGCGATAGCAGGGACAATCCAGCCTAACCCAACATCATATAAAGGAAGGATCGCACCGAATAGGTCATTGATTGGCGCAAACGAAATGCCTGCTGCATTCAAACCATCAAACAAACTTACCACAAATGTGAAAAGCATGCTTCCCTGATAAACTTCTTTCTTGCCTTTAAAGATTGGGTGCAGGAAAGTAAGAGCCATCAGTGCAATAGCCAATGGATAGATTCCCACCAAGACAGGCACGGAAATGGCGATAAGCTGGCTTAAGCCAAAGTTGGCAAAAACTGCGCTGAATAAAGATAAAACAATCACGAACATTTTGTAAGAAACTCTTGGCATCAGTTTATTGAAGTATGAAGAACAAGCTGTAATTAAACCGATGCTGGTTGTCAAACATGCTCCAAAAACAATGACACTTAATAGCAGCGCACCAAATGAGCCAAAGTAATGGGAAGATGCACCAGATAGAACCGCACCGCCATTATCCAATGTTCCTAGACCGCTGACACTTGAAGCCCCAATAAAGGAAAGCGATGTATAAATGACTGCTAATAGACCAGAAGCAATCACACCTGCTTTCGCAATGGATAACATGATATCCTTTTTAGTTACTGCGCCTTTTTCCTTCACAGCATTTACAACGATAATACCGAATACAAATGCTGCCAGTGCATCCATTGTCAGGTAGCCTTCCTGGAACCCTTTAAAGAACGCACCATTTATATAAGCTTCAGTCGGAGCCTGGAATGCACCCATTGGATTGAAAAATGCAGCACCGATTAAAACTGCGATTACAATTAGAAGAATTGGTGTTAAATATTTCCCCACGATATCAACAATCTTTGAAGAATTTAAAGAGAAAAATGCGGTAATTCCAAAGAAAATAACTGAACATACGATTAAGCCGATTGAACCGCTTCCTTCGGATAGATATGGCTTAATTCCAATTTCGTAAGACACTGTAGCTGTTCTCGGAATGGCAAAAAGCGGACCAATTGATAAGTACAGGGCCACTGTGAAGGCTAGTCCGAACAATGGATTGACGCGGCTCGCCAGTGATTGCAGATCACTTTTTCCCGAGAAGCCCAATGCCAGTATACCAAGAAGAGGCAAACCTACACCTGTGATTATGAAGCCAGCGTTCGCTGACCATACATTCGTTCCTGCCGATTGGCCAAGCATCGCAGGGAAAATTAAGTTTCCTGCCCCAAAAAACAAGGCAAAGAGCATAAAACCAACTGTTACAATATATGAGAGTGGTATTTTGCTTGTCATTTCAATTCCTCCTATTAATCTGTCTGTCTTAAAAGATTTACTTTTTTTGTTAAATTTAAATTTTCCGAAAAATTATTGCGCTGTAACATTATTATTTTTGTACGCTAGTAATATATTGCATAACTCAAGATAACATATCCAAAATACTTATGCAATATATCGCACAAAACTTTTTGTCGAATCATGCGATATATTGAATTTTTCAAGATACTTCTATATACTAAATTTATAATCTATTGGAAATAACTATAATTTCACAGATAAATTGCATGAAATGAAAAGGTGGTTACAGCTATGCCGATACCCTCCAATTATTCATCACCTACCCGTGTGTCAGCCAAGGATCGCGCCTTCTCCCAAATCCAGGAGTGGATCATTGACGGCACACTCCAGCCGAAAGAAAAATTGAATGATGCCGATCTAGCAAAAGCATTAGGCGTCAGCCGAACTCCCATCAGGGAAGCTCTTCAGCTGCTGAATGTTCAGGGGTTCGTCGAAATGTTTCCCGGAGTTGGAACGCAGGTCACTTCAGTTAATCCTGAGGATATTAGTAAAATCCTGCCCCCTTTAGGCGTATTGCAGGCACTTGCTGCAGAATTGGCTGCTCCTGTTATCAGCCAGGAAACGATTAATATACTCAGGGATATTAATCATAAATTCGCTAAAGCTCTAATTGCAGGAGATACCTTCACAGCTTTGAAGCAGGACGAGAAGTTTCATAATATTATTATAGATCTTGCTCAGAATCCTTATATCTCGAATACAGCTTCCATGCTTCAGGCTCATGTCATGCGGCTTTACTACAATAAAACAATTATTTTGAAAGAACGTTCAATAGAAGAACATGAAGATATATTAAAAGCTTTTGAACAAAAAGACAGAGAAAAAGCCGGACACATTGCACGCGTCAACTGGCTTCGGGCAATTGATGAGTACTACTCCGAGGAAAAATGATCAAACTGAAAAAAGCAGCCTTCATCGGCTGCTTTTTCTTTTTTTCTAGCTTTTATAGATAATTTCATCGATAATCCCGTATTCCTTTGCTTCTTCGGCAGTCATGAAATAATCGCGGTCCGTGTCCCGTGCTACTTTTTCTATAGGCTGGCCAGTTCGTTCAGCAATAATTCCATTAATATGCTCCCTAAGCTTTATGATCCGTTTTGCAGATATCTCGATTTCGGTCGCCTGGCCTCTTGCTCCGCCAAGAGGCTGATGAATCATGATTTCACTGTTCGGAAGGCTGTAGCGTTTTCCTTTTTTTCCTGCCAGAAGAAGCATCGCACCAAATGATGCGGCCATTCCTGTACAAATCGTTCTCACATCAGGCTTTATATATTGAATCGTGTCAAAGATGGCAAACCCTGCGGTTGTCGAACCGCCTGGACTATTAATATAAAGGGAGATATCCTTTTCAGGAGATTCAGCTGCAAGAAATAGCAGCTGGGCAATCACACTATTGGCAACCACATCATTAATCTCTTCTCCTATCATTATAATCCTGTCTTTCAACAGCCGTGAATAAATATCATAAGAACGTTCTCCCTTGCTGGACTGCTCAATGACATATGGTATTGCTGTCACCTGTATCCCTCCTGTTCATTGCGGATCTATGCCGCCATACAGAGAGTATTAGAAGAAGATGGAACAGGCAGTACAGGCTTCTGGGCATGACTTTCAAGGGATCGCAGAAAAGGTATGGTTTTTATCAGGATGGACGGGTCTTCCGCTGCCACTGATTGCTGCAGCAGCTGAAATAACTTTTCTTCTTCCTCATTTGCAAAAGAATCCTCAGCCTCATCTTCCACTGGGTGCTGAAGCTGCTTCCGTGCACGGTTCAGCGAGGACTTCACTGCAAACTCAGTGGTCCGAAGTATATCAGCAATCTCTTTTGTTTGATATTGAAACCCTTCCTTCAGCGTGAAAACAACAGCCTGCTTTAATGTCAGCCTATTGAGGAGATGGGTGATTGCTTCTGTGCCATCAGGGCTGAACTCCTTCATTTCCCGTTCCGGCGCCTCTTGAAGCTTTTCCCGCTTTCTGTTTCTAAGAGTGTCAATCCAGCAATTATAGACAATCTTCTTTAAAAGAGCCTGATTAATTTTCTCAGGCGAATAGCTTCTATAAGCGCGGATGATTGCCTCATGGGCCAGATCGTCCCCGTCCCAGCGGTTCTGTGCAAGAAACCGGCTATAACGCTGCAGTGAAGGATAGATATCTGCAATACAGCTTTCCTTCTGCTTTATGGAATCCCTTGATTCAGCCTGAACTTTCCCTTGCTTCATAAACCTGTTCACTCCTTTAATACATCTCTGCTTCTATAACGGAATAAGAGAACAAAAAGATACGGGTGATTAATATTTTTTATCAGTTTATTCTAAGGATAGCTGATTTTATACTTGTCATATACCTTTTTTGATTTCATTCCTTCGTGCAGTTAAAAAAAGCCCCAATCCCTGCGGAATTGAGGCTGTATTTTTATATAATTCGTGACTTGATAATGCCTTCAATTTGATTAATCTGTTCAAGCAGTCCAGGGATGACATCACCATTAACTTTATTATCGATATCGATCATGGTATACGCATATTCACCGCGGCTGCGGTTCACCATGTCCGCAATATTCAGCTGGTAGCTTGAAATAGCAAGTGTGATTTGGCCGACCATATTAGGAATGTTTTTATGAAAAGCAGTGACACGCCGCTTGCCTGTGTAAGGAAGAGCAGCATTTGGGAAGTTAACTGAGTTTTTGACATTGCCTGTTTCAAGGAAGTGCTTCACCTGTCGTGCTGCCATGACAGCGCAGTTTTCCTCAGATTCTTTTGTTGAAGCGCCAAGGTGCGGAATTGCCACTGCGTTTTTCATTTTCAGGATATTTTCATTTGGGAAATCTGTAATATACTTGCCCACTTTTCCGCTTTCAAGGGCGGCTGCCATATCTGATTCATTCACAAGCTCCCCGCGTGAGAAATTCAGAATATGAACACCATTCTTCATCATGCTGAATGTATCTTCATTGAACATTTCCCTTGTATCATCGGTTAATGGAACATGTACAGTGATATAGTCAGATTCTGCAAACACCTGCTCAATGGTCATGGCGCGCTGAACATTGCGGGATAAGTTCCAGGCAGTGTCAACCGAAATGAATGGGTCAAAGCCTACGACATCCATATCAAGTTCAAGTGCATCATTGGCCACAAGGGCCCCGATTGCCCCCAATCCGATCACACCGAGAGTTTTCCCCTTAATTTCTTTTCCGACAAATTGCTTTTTCCCTGATTCTACAAGCTTAGGAATTTGGTCTCCTTCATCTTTCAGCGTTTTGGTCCAGGAGATGCCGGCAAAGAGATTGCGGGATGAAGCCATTAAGGAAGTAAGCACCATTTCTTTTACTGCATTCGCATTGGCACCAGGTGTATTAAAAACAACAATGCCCTGTTCAGTGCATTTCTCAACCGGGATATTATTCACACCCGCGCCTGCACGGGCAATTGCTTTTAATCGATCGCCCAATTCCATTGAATGCATATTAAAGCTCCGAAGGACAATCGCATCCGGATTGCCGCTTTCATTATCGATTGTAAATTGATCCTTGTTAAACACCTCAAGACCGCTTGGCGCAATCGCATTCAGCGTTTTAATCGTCTTCACTCTGTCTAAAGTCATGGTACTCACTGGATTCTCCCCTTTTCAACTAACTTTGTCAGATTTTAAAACAGAAAGAGGCAAGGGTAGAATCCCTTACCTCTGCCCAGGCGAACGGCTTCGACACTATGTGCTCCCTCGCGGTGATCCGCGTCTCGCCAGTTACACATAGCCTTTTCGGTTTTTTAAATCTTATCAAAGTCTTCTGAAAACTTCAACCATTTAAAGCGCTTACATTATTAAAATTATTTTTTATTTTTCTACAGTATATTTTTCTTATTTTGTACACTATGCTTTTCGAAGTTAGTTATTAGGATAACATTTTCATTTCTGCAATGTGCGCAAATAATTTCTGTTATCCAGTCATAAAAACAGCTTATAACATTTTATCTGTAAATAAAATTTGACTATCCGAAAGAAAATGTAAAAAACTGCTTCCCTGCACCTCTCTCCTTTTATCAGATTTTGCGAAGTTCTTTAACTTCCGCTTCTGCTGCACATTCATAAACACCAGAGTATTCCACAAGTCCGATCTCGCAATTTTTGCCGATTTTTACATTTTTCCCTCTTACGACAAGAGCTGCTGTGCCTTCGAGTTCGATGTCATCGCCTTCTATTAAATCCGCCTCCAGTTTCAAGGGAAAGATGGATTTGATTAATTTTAATAGGGTTTCTCTATGCTGTGTCACTTTAATTTTTCTGCCGCCGATTTCTTTCGCTTTACTGTCTCCAAAAAGCTTAATATCGATCGTTTCTGCGTTCAGTAAACCATCTACTGAAAATGTCCCTTCAGCACGGAAGACCTCCGCTTCACAGTCCCCTTCAATAGTTACTTTCCCATTCACAACGATTACTTCGCATTTTACAGAGCCTCCGATAGTGGATCTTCCGGCGACTTCAAGGTTTTGACAGCTGACAGCTTCAGAAATGTCGGCAGAGCCATTGATAACAAAGGATTCAGCTTTAACAGCTCCATGGATCTTTGCAGCACCACTGATCTTTCCCTTTTCAGTTTTTACGTTTCCATGGATAGTGGCCGTACCGTTACAATGGAATCTCTTGCACTCAATATCACTGTTTACCGTTCCCTTGCCATTTAATCCAACCTTTTCAAATGAACCTCCATTAGACGATCCCACTCCATTAATTATTAAGTTCCCTAGTGTTTTCATATTCACAGCAAAATTCCCCCTATACCAATTTGGATTTTAATTCCTCTGCACAATGTTCTAACGATAAAGTGGCGGCCACTTTTGTTCCTTTTTCAAGCAGGACTTGTTCCCCGTTTACCGAAATCAGGCAGCTGGACATTCCAAGTTTGCGAATAAAGCAGATAACAGCTTTTGGCTGCTGCAGGATACTTTGATGATCACTCAATAACTGAAGAAGCATTTTCCCTTCCTCGATATGGATATCTCCGGATTCAAGCAGGATGGAAAGGATATAAAGCTTCAAAATCTCATGGTAATTGAATTCGTTAAGCTCTTCCTGTGTCTCGAGAAAGATATTCATAACCGGTTCAGAAGCTATCCCTTTAGCAATCAGGCTTTCCTTTGTCAGCTTCAGATTTGAAGCATTCAATGAAAACAAATCTGCCAGCTCATCCAGTGAAAGGCTATCCTTCATCTTTTGTATTTTATCGACCCGCTCCAGAATTTTCTCCTTTGGGAAAAATGTCTCCTGCCCTGTAAAAGTTGATTTTCTGACAAACCAATCCTCCGGTATCAGGCTTTTCCTTTTCCACCGATAAAGCTGCCCATAAGAAATTCCAGTTAAATCAAGGACTTCTTTTTTTGAAATTAATTCATCGCTCAATTCCAGGTCTCCTTTCCGATGGTATGATTGTAACATAACACTGTTACGTTAAGAATATTGTATTATTCATTTTTTCCCGAGGTTTTTCGACAAAATCCCGATTTTACACCATGAAATCAATCCAGGATGAACTCCCCTTTATAAAACAGTGTTCTATTTAAACAAAAAGACCTGGCTCTCTATAGAACCAGGCTTCTCTTCATTCGTATATTTTTAAAAGGTTATACTGCTTTCCAATATACTGATAATTTTGCCTGCGGTACATTTCCTTTGGAGTATCTTCACCATCTGCAACAAGGATGATGGTTTTATCCTTAAACTGATCCATTACCGATTTCTGCAGGCGCCTGCCGATGCCCTTTTTCTGAAAATCCTCATGGACCATCAATCCATCAATTTCAGCTGTGTATTCCTTGATAATTACATCTACTGATCCGGCAGCTTTCCCTTTATAATATGCAATGAACTGCTTAATCCTTTCATCGTTAAAATTCCTTAAATGCTGATCTTTCTTTTTCTCGGCATAATTAATCCCGTAAACCGAATCCTGCTCATGCTGAAATTCCAGATAATCATTCCATGTTTCATCCGTAACATTTTCGACTGTAATTTCTTCCTTTTCCTGAACTTCAGGAAAATCAGCTGGATGAATCGCAAATAGCTCTAAATAACCAACCGTAAAATCATCATCCTTCTCAAAGCTGGCCAGAAGTTCTCCGGTAAGCTCCTCGTCATCAGGAAAATAAAATCTTACATGCTTTTGGCCATATTTTTGATGAAAAGTTCTTAAATATTGATGTGCCTCCTCAAACTCTTGAACAGAAGGCATTCTTTTAAAAGCAATAAAGTTGCTGTCATACTGAAGGAGCATGTCAGGGTTATGGTTGTGAATAAAAAGTTCATTTTCCAGTACTGTGTGTCCCGGTTTATGGATATTATTAAAAGTGATTTTTTCCATCGGCTTCTCCTAATATAGCAAACACTTTAGTTTTGCAAAAATTTATATTCTTTATCTGTAATAAGCACATCATGGCAGCGTATTAATTATTCTTTAATTCAAAGGGTACTGCTGTTATCATAAGCACATAGAAAATTCCGGCCATGTTGAGAAATAACCTTGGAAACCTTCTTTTCATACTCTTCCACTTATCAAATTGGAGGAAACTACGGTCATTTTCCGCTTTTGGCACCTGCAGATATATAAGAGACTGCATTTTGAAGATAGCAGTCTCTTTCATCGAATGGATAAAGGATACGGCCGCCGTCTGACCTTTTAAGATCATCTATTATAGCAATTAACCATATTCATTAAAATTACCTCTAATAAATCAGAGATGTTTGAATTATTCTCCGCCGTCATATCATGTATTTTGGGAAATCCTTTTTCTAATCTTTATCAAATATTTCATCAAGTTTGTCTGCATAAAAAGTAATTGCTTTTTTATATTGCAAAACTTCCGGGTCATCAGAAGTTTCGGCCACACACTTTAGGAGCATCTCCATTGCCTCGCTGTGCTGGCCTAAATTATGGAGCGTCATGGAATAAAACACCTGGATTGCACGATTAGCCGGAAACTGGGAGATTCCTTTCTCGAACACCATCTTTGATTTTTCATATTCCCCAAGAGTCCGGTATGTGCTCCCAAGACCCAAAATGGCACCTGGCAGATCAGATTCAGGCAGCCCAAGTTCGATCGCTTTTTCATAATGAGAAACAGCTTTCGATTCCTCCCCTAGAACGTCAAAACTCCAGGCACAATGATAATGAATCACTGGGTTTAAGGGATACTCTTCAGCCAATTTCACAAGCAGAAGGCTGGAATCTTTGTATTTACCGAGATTGCGAAGTACAATCGCTTTTTCTAAGTCCGTGCTCATATGTACCTCCGATCACCGCTTTCTTTCTATTATATCTAAAAATTGCAAATAATGGGTATGGTAAAGCTTTAACTTTTCTGCAAAAATTGAATTATGTCTCGCTGCACTATTCTTTCACTTCAACCGAAGCTATTTCATCAAACATGACCTTCTCAAGAAACCCATCTTCCAATTCCAGATAAATTTTTCTGCCGATGCCGTCCAGCCTGTTTACCCTCCCTGTATATTCGTGGAATAATCCCTCCCGCCAGACTTTTACTATTAGAAAGAAGGCATATTCCATTGCATAGTGAATTTTGTTTTCATAGTCCTCCAATTCATATTCATCTATAAGCGGCTTGTCTTGTGCCATTTGTTCAGTTTCCAATTTTCTTAGCATCGCCCGGTGTTCCGGCATGAAGTGGGCTGGCTGCCATTTTATTTTCCCTCTGTCTTTTAGCGGCATAGTAAATCCCTCCATCCTCTATTATAGAACATTTGTTCTGTTTTTAAACCTGTAAAGCACAAAATCTCAAGCTGGTTCATTTGGATAATAAAAGTACGAGTGGTAAAATAATCTTTAACTCTCTGAAAAGATTGGTGAAACAATGAAGCAGTTTCCTATAAAACACCGGTGGCTCGGACGTTTGCTGGCATCCGATCCCGGGCTTATCCGATTTCAAAAAGCAGGACGGGCCACTTTAAGTTTAATGGCTTCAGTCTTTACGACTTTGTTCATCATGCAATTGGCTGGTGCTGATGCTGATGCCGCTCTCACTCCGGCGATAGTGTCCGGAATGGCAGGCATGCTTGGCATCATGATTGTCATGGATGACTCCAAAAAAGGTAAAATGCTCACAACTGGCCTGCTTGGACTTTCAGCCATGGCAGGGGTATCGATCGGTTCCCTATTGGCGGAAAGCACGGTCTTTATCGATATTGCAATGGTTCTGTTAATCTTCTTAAGCTTTTATTTGACCCGCTTTGGAGTGCGGTATTTTTCTCTATGCATGATTGCATTCATGACACTTTATTTCGCGTCTATTTTAAAACTATCAGGCAGTCAGCTTCCATCCTTCTACTTCGGCATTTGGATTGGGATCGCGTATGCTTTCCTGTTCAATTTCATCCTTTTTCAGGACACCGCGAAAAACCTGAAAAGAAGCATTCGCTCCTTTCATTTCCAAAGTAATTTTACGTTCAATCTCTTAATTGAGGGGATGCAAGCCAAGGAAATGACTCCTCAGCAGCGGGAGGAATTGGGAAGAAACGTGCTGAAGCTCAGGGATTATGCTGTCATGGTTTCGGAGTATATAAATGATGAAGATGTTCAAAAATTATGGCCTGGGCTGACCTCTACTCAGCTAAGGTTATATATTTTTGATGCAGGTATGCTGATTGAAACACTGACAGACTCAATTAGAAGCTTAAAAAAAGCAAATGCCCTTGAAATTGATGAGCTGAGAAAACTCCTGGTTTGGGTAACCCGTTCTCTTCGCGATGCTGAAGTTCTTGCCCAACAATATGAAGAACAAAATCTGCGTGAAGCAGAGCTTGCTGTACAGGCCCTCCGCCTGCTTATTATTGATTTGTTCAGCCGGGAAGACAAACCTGCAGGATGGCTGTTTCTGATCAGGCGGATCGAGTCCATTGCGAACCATGTCATCGAGGGCGGCATAACCATACAGCAGGCACTTCATAAAATGAAAGACAATGAGATTAAATTATCTGAAGAGGCAGCTGAAGGCGAAAGTGAAGATGAACCATCTGAAGAAGATAAGGGCATCAAACCTTCCACCAAAAAAGCTTTTCAGGCATTGACTGCTGCAATCATTTCCATCATTGCCGGCCAGATTCTTTCGCCTGACCAGCCTTATTGGGTTCTTTTAACAGCTTTTATTGTTTTGCTCGGTACCGAATCGATCGGGCGCATTTATAC
Organism: Cytobacillus sp. Bac17; assembly: GCF_024519925.1. Classification (NCBI taxonomy): domain Bacteria; kingdom Bacillati; phylum Bacillota; class Bacilli; order Caryophanales; family Bacillaceae; genus Cytobacillus; species Cytobacillus sp. Bac17. The sequence goes on from NZ_JALJRC010000018.1 coordinate 89,411, forward strand.
GAAAGGTTTTCAGCGGTCGGTTGGAACAATTATTGGAGCAGTAATTGGATTTACACTTGCAAGAGTGGTCAGCGGCCATTCCGTCCTTGAAATAACGCTGATTTTTGCAGCGGTTTTTTTCGCCTTTTATTTGTTTGAGGTCTCCTATACGTTAATGAGCATGTTTATAACGATGCTGGTTGCTTTTATGTATGACCTTTTACTTGGAGGAATTACATTTTCCCTTATCAGTGCAAGGGTAATCGATACAATTGCCGGTGCCGGCATTGCATTCGGAGTTTCCTTATTTATTTTCCCAAAGAAAACGAAGGAAAAAGTGGCGGATACCTTAAATGACTACTTACAAGAACTGAAACCGTATGTCACTGAGTATGTGAGAAGCTTCCGGGAAGATGTGAACGTTAAGGAGCTTTCAGGCAAAGGCTTCTTATTGGATCAAAAACTTAAAACCATAAACGTTGAAGCACAATCTCTGATAAAAAAACCCGGATCCCCGCGCCATGCTGACGTTAACAGATGGATTACACTATTTTCAGCCATCAACTATTATGCAAGACACCTTGTGGCTTCCTCCTACCGAAAAGGATTCGACTATCCCGATGAGCTGGTCGATGTTTTCATAAGGATTGAAGAAAAGCTTGAATTAAATATTGAGACATTAATGGATTTGATTAAAGATAGCGGAGACGGCATGCTTGTGTATAGTCTTGAAAATGAAAGGGAACAAATTGAACGATTGGCACCAGCAAGGCAGCAATCCCAGCGTGATTTGATTCATCACCTTTATTTCGTCTGGAGAATCAATAAAGCGATTATGGAATTGGCAGAAGATCTTGGTGCAGGGAAGGAGCAATAATCCTCCTTCTCTTTTATATGAATTGGGAGATGCTATTTCAGGATCAATACTAGATTAATTTGCACATTCACATTCTCAATGTACATCAAAAAAAAGAGTATGAAAAAAGGAATCGGATTGCTCCGATTCCTTTTATTTCTTTACTTCTTCTTTCAATTTTATCAATAATTCATCCGAATTCTCCGCTGCAATCAGCTTCCCGTCCACCAGGGCATAAGGTGATTGCCTGCATTCTTTGCATCTGCTCTGGCATTCGTATTCTTTATAGTTAATATTCTTCTGGCTCAGAAATTGATTAAATGCAGCCAAACTCTCTTCTTTTAAAAATTCATCCAGATTCCGCTGACAAAATTCAATCGAAGCCGTTTTTTGCTTTGAGAATAGTTTGTTGATGAGTTTCACCTGATCAAACTTCCTTCTGATTATTCTTTAAAAACTCTAATGGCAATATATATTGCTTTCCCTAATCCATTTGGTAGCAGCCCATTTTTCTCCCTTTCTTACAGGCACACTGCTATGGACTGACAATCGGTCCAGCTGACCCTGAGCATTGCCATAATGGAAGTAAATGGCCGCTCCCTTTTTGGGAACAAATGAAAGTCCAGCTTTAGAAAAGACCGTTTCACCGCCATCCTCCACATCATTCAAATAGATGAGGAACGTTCCAACCCTCTGTCCGCCTTTGCTGGCATCCGCCATGTGGGGGGGAAAGAAATCAAAGTGAGGCTTATATTCTTCACCCAATCCATAGTTTAAGATCTGAAGGCCTTCACCATTTTCTGCAGGATAACCGGTCAATTCAGCAATCCTCGTTTCGATTCTTTCGACCAGTTCATTTTCTTTAAGCCGGAAAGCCATGCTCTTGCTTGTCCTTCCTGAACCCGCCCGTTCTTCTCCAGAACCCCTATCCACCACCAGGGATGGCTGCAGCCGGCTCCTTGAAAGACTGATAAGCTCATCACATTCTTCTGAGCTGAGCACCTGATCCAAATGGAGCACAAATGGCTTTTCATTTCTGGAAAGCACTATTACGTCCTTATCACTCGTATGAAGGATATTCCCCTTCCTGCCTATTTCGGGGACTTCATAAGTATATCGAATCTGCTGCCCTTCTGTCGTCTTAATTGCTTCATTTCCAACAATTTTAAATAAAGTCTCATATGCAAACCGGTTATCGAAACCCTTCTTAATCAAAGCGTTCGCAAGCGCAATCGGACTCACATCACTTTTTAGCGCACCCACAATCCAATCCTTTAGTTCATCTGATATCTGCATAATCTTCGTCATCATCTTCCCCCTGTATGACTCAATGAAAACATCCGTTAGCCAGATATAGAAATATATGTATTTTATTATACTATTATTAATGAATGAACTGAATCGATTTACCTGGTAACTCAGATAGTTCAAATTTGCATATAAACTGATTCTCTTTAGAGTGCCGTTTTAAATTCTTATAGATTCATGGCAACAGTTTTCTCGGCGCTGCTCCCATTTTCGGCTTCATGACTGCCTCATGGCGACCGTTTTCTTACCGCTGCTCTCTTTTTCGGCTTCATGACTGCCTCATGGCGATCGTTTTCTTCTCGCTCCACGACTTTTCGGCTTCATGAAGCTTTCATGGCGACTGTTTTCTTCTCGCTTCACGACTTTTCGGCTTCATGGAGCCTTCATGGCGACTGTTTCTCAGCGCTGTTCTCATTTTGGGCTTCAGGACCTTCACAAAAAAAACAGGATAGAGCATCCCACTCCATCCTGCACCGCTAATTACCCTCCATATTTCTTCTCATTTTCATTAAAACATCGTCAACAATTCTCAGCTCTTCCTTCGTAATACCCGATGTGACGATCGAGTGAAACTCCTCTGTGATGGGATATACATGTTCACTGAGATTTTTGCCGTTTTCGGTTAGATAAACATTCAGAGATCTGCTGTCCTCTTTATTCATGCTTTTTTTGATAAAGCCTTTCTTTTCAAGACTGCTCAGCATTCTGGCAATGTTAGATTTATCTTTATCCAGCCGCCTGGCGATTTCATTTTGGCTTAATCCGTCTTCTTCCCAGAGAAGCATTAGAATCAGGTTCTGCTCCGGGGCAATATTTAAGTGGGCTAATTTAGTCTTAATATAGCTTGTTAAGGTCAGGTCTATTTGATGGATCTTAATGCTTATATAGTCATTAAATCTGGTTTTCATTTAAAATCCCCTATCCTATTTATGGTGGAAAATTTTATTGAAACTAAATTATTCTGTCCTATACACCAGATAACTTTCCTTCACTTATCCAATCATGATTTTCTCTTCTGCAAATTTATATTTGGCCTTTCCTTTTCTTCGGGCAAGTGCAAAAGCGATTGTGATTGGCCCTACTCTTCCTGCAAACATCATAAATGCAATTACCCCTTTTCCTGTTGCACTTAATTCAGGTGTGAGCCCCATCGACATGCCTACCGTGCCAAAAGCGGATATCACCTCGAATAAAAGGACGTTCAATGGAGCATTTTCTGTTATGGATAAAATAAATAAGATAAAGAAGATGAATCCTATTGAATAGACGGTTATTGTAAAAGCTCTGACAATAAGATCCTTTGGAATTCGCCTTCCCATCAGGCTCACTTCATCTTCTTCCTTTATCAGCGCTCTGACTGCAAGAAAAATCAAGACAAAGGTAGTGACTTTAATGCCGCCGGCGGTACCTCCTGATCCCCCTCCAATGAACATGAGCAGCATTGTTACCAGCTGCGAACCTAAAGTTAATTCGCCAGTATTCAAAGAATTAAATCCAGCCGTTCTCGGGACCACACCATGAAAAAAAGCCCCCAATAGTTTATCTTTTAAAGGCAAATTGGCAAGTGTCCCAGGATTATCATATTCAAGCGCAAAGATAAATACTGTTCCGAGAATGTTAAGAATCAGCGTCATCAGGAGGACCAATTTTGTATGCAAAGAGAGCTTTTTCAAACTCTTGTTTCTTTTTACATCAAGTACAACGATATAGCCGATACCTCCGATTATTAACAGGAAGCTGAGTGTCATGATGACAGTAAAATCACCAGCATATTCAGTAACGCTCCTGAATTGGCCCATTATATCGAATCCGGCATTATTAAAGGCAGAAACCGAATGGAAAATGCCATAATACAATGAGCGGGGAAAGCCAAAATCGGACGACCAGCGAATAGCCAATATCAATGCACCGATCATTTCAGCGATTAATGTAAAGCCGACAACGAATTTAACCAGCCTGACCATCCCTTCAATCGAAAGCTGATTTAAAGATTCCTGGATCATCAGCCTTCCTTTCAAACCAATGTTCTTTCCAAGCATGATAGCTATGAGAACCCCAAATGTCATAAATCCAAGGCCGCCAATCTGTATGAGGACCATCAGTACAATCTGGCCAAAAACAGTAAATGTGGTTTGGGTATCCACTACCACGAGACCTGTTACACATACAGCAGAAGTCGCCTCAAAAAGTGCATCGATAAACGATAAATGATGTCTGTCTTTCGTAGCAAAAGGCAGCATCAGCAGCAGTGTGCCTACACCAATTAAGATTAAGAAACCGACCGAAAGCATTTGTGCCGGATTCATTTTTATCCAGTTATAGGATCGTCCCATTCTCCTCATTCTTTTATGCTCCTTATACAATATAAGGCTAACCCCTTATTGGTATTTTTTTATCGGCAAGGCTTATACTCCATGCCTCTCAAATCTGCCAATCCCTTTATTGTGTCCCATTACAATCAGGACGTCGCCCTTTAAAATAACCTCTTCAGCTGATGGAGTAACGATTATTTCCTTCCCGCGCTGAATCCCCACGATATTACAGCCATACTTTGCCCTAATATTCAATTCAGAAAGGGATTTTCCGGCAATTTTATCTGTAGCCACAATCTCAACCATACTGTAATCTTCAGACAGCTCAATATAATCAATCATTTTTTCCGAAACAATATGGTGGGCAATCCGCTTAGCCATATCCCGCTCCGGGTGGATAACACGATCAACGCCAATTTTTTCGAGCACCCTGGCATGATACTCATTATGTGCCTTTGCCCACACCTTTGGAATCCCCATTTCTTTTAATAACAAGGATGTCAATATACTGGACTCAATGTTTTCACCAAATGAAACAAATGCATGATCGATATTTTTTATCCCTGATTGCTTTATGGCAGCTTCATCAATGCCATTGATTTGAACTGCATATGTCACAAACTGTGCGTATTGATTTACTTTCTCCTGGTCTACATCAATTGCGAGCACTTCCACTCCCAATTCATGAAATTCCTTTACGAGACTTCCGCCAAAGCGGCCTAAACCAAATACTGCATACTGTTTTTTCATTGAAGAAATTCCCTTCTTTTTGAAAATGAACACAAAAAAACCACTCTTAAAAAAAGAATGGCCAATGGTTTCCATCAACCCTTCCCTCGATTCGGCTTACGGAGTTAGCTGTCGGATTAGGGATTGAGAGTATCCCTTCTTAGCCTTAATATGCTAAGATTCACCCCAAGATAAACCAGGTTTATCAAAATTGGTTCCCCCGCTCATAATGATTCAGCAAAAAGGTTACTATGAAATTAATAAATATAAATTACTCCCATGGAAATCTCTTGTCAATCTTTTTTTCAAAGTAAGTAAAATAAAAAGCACTTCCCAGTAACGGAAAGTGCTTTCCTGAAGATTATTCCCAAATTGCTGATGCCCACTCGGGATGATCTATAAATGGATTGCGGTTATGCTGGTAATCAGAATAGATGATTTCGTTTCTTCTCCGCTCGTTATCGTCTACCGGATCTTCCTTATGCCACTCAAGCAGGACAGACATTTTGCCATGATAAGGAGCAGAGCCATTATTGACCTGATTGTTTAGCTCCAGATCCACTTCTCCGCTGTCTCCTTCATAACGGACAGCCATATAAAAAAGCATCCTCGCAACATCGCCTTTTACTGTATCCCTGGGTTCCCAGGAATCTGAATCATAGTAGTTTCCCAGTGCCTCTGAATGCTGGGTGCCCCCATCGTCAAAGTCAAGATTCCCTCTCGAGCTATTTACTGAAGCATCTGTTGGCCGCAAATGATGCAAGTCTGTTCCCGGACCCATAGCTGTTCCAAAGTCCCCGTGAGATTTAGCCCAAACATGCTCCCTGTTCCAATCATTGACGCCAGAACCATTGGTGAATTTCCCCTGAGAGCGGCCAGTATACAAAAGAATGACGTTATTGGGATTGGCAGGATCTTCATCTGTCTCACGCAGTGCTTCCCATACATTCGAATAGGAAATTTCCGTGTGATCATCAATGATAGTGTGGAGGGCTGTTTTTAAAGCCTCCCCTGTTTTTCCGTTTGCAGCATCATAATATCCTCCTGGTTCAGGGCCGGGAATGACTGTTCCATCACCAGCTTGTTCGAAGGCCGTCCCATCTTTTAGCCCGGGATGAGAGAAATAGGCGGTAAGTGTTCCGGTTACCTTAATTTTTTCTCCAATCAAGGATGGATTGGATTTTAAGCCGAAAGCAGAGCGAAACGTGGAAGGAATTTGAACATAAAGCATCTTAGCTGTGCTGGTCTCTGATGGACTATCCGCCAGGGCCAAAGCATAGTCATTAGGAAACTGGCTTGAAATAACCGTATTTGCCGCAGTCGGCTGTCCAACCACATAGCCTTGAACAGTTTTGGAAGAGTTGTTTTGAGTATTGATTCCCTGTGAAACGGAATAAGGTGATGTCCAGGAGCCATCCCCGGCAGCTGCCCTAGTTATAGAATTTTGAATGGGCTGCATCACGATCAGAATGACAGTAACCAGAATAAAAGTTAACAGCAGGCCTTTTTTCTTACGATTCAGCATTCATTCGCCTCCATATTTTTTTGAATGGACTTAAATAATCAGAAAAGTCACAATTCCACACAAGTATAAATGAACACCTTCGGCCATATCATGAGGTTTTGGTCCCAAAAGTTTACTTTTCACACAGAATTTACAAACTTAACTTTGATGCAATTTTTTTAAAGTGCTTACTTTTTTAAAATGCCCAGATACTCAATCCAAGGACCAACATCAGTTCTGTATCTATTTGCCAATACTCGAGAAATCTGTGAAATATGCGTAAGGTCATGCACAGCCCAAGTGGAAATCAATTCCCTGACTCTGACTGGTCCAAATGCTGGATGAAGCCCTGTCTTTTCGAAATGAATTTCCAGATCAGTTATACCCCTAAGCATGGCCAAATTTTTCATTCTAAGGGTCTTAAAGACTTCAAGCTTTTCTTCAAGTGATAGACTCTCTGACACATTTAAATGAGCAAAGCGGTCAAATGGGGGGAAGGGCTTGCTTTCCCCTTCCTGCAGAATAAATTTCAGCCGTGGAATCCAATTTTTCTCCTCGCCATCAATCAAATGATCAACCACTTCGGCAGCATTCCACGTGCCTTCCCCTTCATTGCCATTAAGCCATTCCGAAGATAGACCGCTTAGTAATGCATCCAGCGTATGGGGTGTACGTTCAAGAATCTCAATAGCTTCTCTTAAATTAAAATTCATATAACCGCTCCTTTATAAACAGACCCGATTAGATACAAAAAATAAGCACCTGTACATAGCTCATCTAAAAGTCCTTTTCAATTTCTTTCATTACAGTAAATGGCCCATATGATTTATTTGATGGCACCACAAGGGTTATCCCGCTTTCAGGGTAATAGGCAGAATGAAAGCTGACTCCCGGGTCATAGCCCATGAGGTGATATTTGAAGATGGCTTCGTTTTTCTTTTTGATCCATAATCCGTAGCCGTAATACTCATTCTCATCTGCTTTGGCATGCGGGGACATCAGCTTTTCAGTATACTCCCCGCTCATGAGCTTATCATTACACAATGCTTCCCAAAATAAGATGATATCCTGAGCAGTAACATAGGCTCCTCCGTCAGAACCGCCTCTGATGGGCAATGAATAAATATTGGTTCTCCATGTCCCATCTTCTTCATTATCTATATAACCAATTGCTGTATTTTCAGGAAGATTGTCAAATCGGAAAAAGCCTGAATCCTTCATTCCACATGGTTCAAAAATTTGGGAATGAATATAATCCTGGAAACTCAGTCCTGTCTTCTTCTCTATAATTAAACCCAAAAGTATATATCCGGCATTATTATAATGAAATTTCTCCCCGGGCTTAAACATCATCTTTTTATTCTGGAACATAGGAAGAAAATCTCTCAGATGATTTAATAGATACATTGGCCTTTCTTTCCACAGCTCCTCAAAATCATCCATAATTGACTCATCAAAATAGTCGGGCACTCCGGATGTATGGGTTAACAGGTGATGAATGGTAATTGTCTCATCAAATAAGGGAAAAACATCCTTCAATACATCATTAAGTCTTGTTTCGAATGATATGAATCCATTCTCGGCCAATTGACAAATGCTAACCGCCGTAAAAATCTTACACCCGGAGGCGATGCCAAACCTGGTACCTGGGTTATTTTGGGTTTTGTTTGCTCGATCAGCATCCCCCTCTGCTAATTGAAGGATCAATTCCTCCTTTTCTTTAACAAGTACGACACCGGAAAAACCAACATTTTTAATTACAGACCTTAACCTTTTATCATAATCCCTAAATAACATGAGTATTCCCCTTTAAGTAATATTCCATTGACCTAAAGCAATGCGGGACAGTAATAGCAGACTCTATAAAACATATAACGGATTTAAAGAGGATGATTCCTCCAAATGAAAGAGTCGCTTAATCTTTTAGTATTTTATAAATATTTTTCAAAAGCAGTAATAGTCAGTGATTCATTTATTTCCATTTTCTTCAGCTCTTTAAAACCATTCTTTAAATAAAAAGTGACAGCAGGGGTATTCTTAGAGCCTGTTGTGACAATCATTTTTTCATTCATCGGCCTCAGTTCAATGAAGTTCAGCAGCTTTTGTGCAATTCCCTTTCTAAAATGTTCAGGATGCACAATCAGTCTATGAATATCTAAAACATTATTTTCCTCTTTAAAAGAAATCACACCGCATAATTTTTCACCTATAAAATACCCAAGGAAGGTTTCTCCGGTTATTCGCAAGTCATCAGCCGTATCCTTCAAAGGCGGTAAATCAGGACATCCAATGATTTCAGCCTCAATTTTATACGCAGGAAGCTGGACACTTAGAACTTGCACAGCAGCTTTTCGATCTTTAATATCAATTTCCCTAATCATTATGGTCCCTCTTTTTATATTAGTTTTAAGATAAACTTCTCTATCAAGGATAAATTCCCTCTTTTTTGGACGAATGAAGACCTTCCAATTTAAAATTTAACTAGGGGTGAATAGGATGAATTTAAAATATGAAGTGATAACAGAAGAGAAAATCAGACTTTGCCGGGATTTATGCAATAAGCTGATGGCTTTTCAGAAATCTAAGGCACATATAACACCTGAGCGTTTTGACAGCATGAATTTTGAAACTAGAATGATTCCATCCGTAAAATCATCTTTACATAATTATATAGAGATCGTTAAGGACGATGAAGAAATCGCGGGCTATGTCTATTCCAATGTTTCTCCTAAGGAAGCCTGCTCCAATGATTTCGCCATTTTTTTTGATCTGACTTCAGTCGGGAAAAGGCATGTTGGCTGCTTATCTCAATTCTTTATAAAAATGCTACAGACAATATGGAATTGGATCAGTTCTTTTTAACATGCCGATGGAATGGTTAATCCAATTTAAAGATGTGGAAGATTATTTTATCTATGTATCAAATAGGAATACAGAGGCTCTTGAATTTTATACTCTCAAAGGGGTTACTGTTAGTCATGAGATTCTCGACGGCTTTATTACAGTTTTGCGCAGATAAGAAAGGCCATTCCCACTGGAGCTGACAACAGGAAAAAACTTTCCCAGTAATCAATAAGCTGCCGGACCAATAGGATAAATGCAGAAGCGACATTAATCCAGCGGATATCTTAGCTGGATTTTTTCAGGCATATTTTCATCAGCAATATCCCCAAAGCCAATATACTCATAATCCTAAAAAATAATGGTGGACATTGTCATAAATCTTGTTATAATTCTAAAAGAAATTACTTTGAAAAGGGTGCTTTATGGGAAATACATGCAGATATGTTGTAAGTGCCACTGGGAAAAACGGCGAGACTTATTATACGCAATGCAAGGACAAAGAAGAGTTAAAAGAGTGGCTGGCCGAACATGAAGACAAGCTGAATAAGAAGGAACTAAAAGTGAAAGACAAAAAAAGACATCCTCTTTTAAGCTGGCTTAACTTCTAATCTTATTGCTAAAAACCAAATTGACCTTTCCTATTAAATTACTATTTGAATGATAGTAACCTTAGTAAACCTAGATAAGAAAATCGTATGATTTACAACTTTTATGATTATTGTTAATATATTAAAAAAACATTAATAATTTTCGCTTAATCTTAATTGAGCGGGGGAACCAACTGTACTTTTTTAATAAAAGCACCTGGGGTGAATCCTTTTATAGGTAGGGTACTCTCAAGACCCGAACCCGACAGCTAACCTCGTAAGCGTGTTGAGAGGGAACACTGCATAAATGCACAGTGGTTATTACCTCTGTGTTTTTTTGTTGCCTTTTTTAGTTAGGTTTATGTTTTTTGGGGGTAATATAGGAAAGGCAAAATATTTTTTGTGCGAGATTTACATTTTTTTACATCATTTATTTCATTGGAGGAACGTGTATGAAATTATCTACTAAAATTATTCTTGCTTTGATCGCCGGGGGAATCACAGGGCTGTTGATTAATTTATTTGCACCTGGCATTTTCCCCGAGCTTGACAAGTTTTTGTTTACTCCGCTGGGAAAAATCTTTTTAAATCTCATCAATATGCTGGTTGTTCCGATCGTCTTCTTTTCCATCACCCTTGGAACAGCAGGCCTCGGTGATCCTAAGAAGTTGGGAAGAATTGGGATTAAGACAATCTCCTACTTCCTGGTTACCACCAGCATTGCAATCGTCATAGGTCTTGCTTTGGCAGCTGTTTTCCAGCCAGGAAACGTTGGTGAATTCGACGTAACAAACGTGGAGTACGAATCGAAGGAAGCTCCTCCTGTCTCAGAGACACTATTAAATATTATTCCAACCAATCCGGTAAAAGCCTTCACGGAAGGCAATATGCTTCAGATTATCACTTTTTCTATTTTTGTCGGATTTGCATTAACCATGCTCGGCAATAAAACAAAAGGCATATTAAACCTTATTGAACAAGGCAATGACATGATGATGTACCTTGTTAACCTGGTTATGAGGTTCGCTCCTTATGGAACGTTTGGACTTATCGTTTCTGCTGTAGGAAGTCAGGGTCTAAGTGCCATTAAAGCTATGGGACTTTATATGATCGTAGTTCTTCTTGCGTTATTTATACATGCGATTTTAACCTATGGAGGTTCTATTGCTTTACTTGCAAAGAAAAACCCGCTATGGTTCTTTAAAGGCTTTGCGCCGGCCATGGGGGTTGCTTTCAGTACATCAAGCAGTAATGCGACTCTGCCGATTTCCATGAATACGGCCCAAAAAAATCTGAAAGTTCCTGAATCAATCAGCAGCTTTGTTCAGCCTCTCGGTGCAACCATCAACATGGATGGAACAGCCATCATGCAGGGAGTTGCAACTATTTTCATTGCCCAGGTATATAATGTTGATTTAACATTGACACAGCTAATCACGGTTGTCCTTACTGCCGTTCTTGCCAGCGTTGGTACAGCTGGTGTGCCTGGTGTCGGTTTGATTATGCTAGCGATGGTTCTTAACTCTGTCAATCTTCCTGTTGAAGGTATCGCATTAATCATTGGGATTGACCGTCTGCTTGATATGACGCGAACAGCAGTTAATATTACAGGTGATGCTGCCTGTGCAGTAATTGTAGCGGAAACGGAAGCAAAGAAAGAGGCCGTTAAAGCCTGAATGCAAAATAGCACCGGTTATCCGGTGTTATTTTTTTGTGGAAATCTCTTCCTCCCTGCTTGTTTCATTATTCAAATTCATTGATTTTCTATTATTTTTTAGTATAATTAGATTCATAACCATCACGTAACAGTTTGGAGGAATCCTCATGGGGCTGAGAAGTTAAGAATAGGAGAATTGGCTGAAAAAGCAAAGGTTACTAAGAGAACGATTGATTACTATACTTCACTCGGACTGCTAAAAGCAGAACGTTCCCCTTCAAATTATCGCTATTATGATTATTCCGCCATCGAACGTATTGCTTTTATCGAAAAATGTAAAGCGGATGGTTTGTCGCTGGAGGAAATAAAGAAAAAAGTTATCGGCCGATTTTCTGAAGAGGTAGATGTTCTTGAACTAAGGCTCAAAATTCAGGATCTGGAGGAAGATGTGACAAAAGCACTTTCACAGCTTAAAAAATCTGATCCCGAAAAATACGAATATGTCAAAAAGAATATTTCACATGAAAGCTTATCATTAATTCAAACATTGCTTTTATTGCTCAACTGATATCCTGTCCCAAAACGTTTTTTTGGGTTTTTGGAGCATTATGGATATCTATTTGGGCACAATTTAAGTAGTGAACTTTATAAGGATTATTACCATTTTAGGAGGTGTATGTCTTACTTTAGTAAGACTGCTCGTTGACAACCATAAATTTATTACTGATTGCACTATTAATAGCATTAACCGCATTCTTCGTAGCAACTGAGTTTGCGATTGTAAAAGTACGTGTTTCCCGAATTGATCAGCTGATTGCTGAGGGTAATAAAAGGGCTATTGCAGCTAAGAGAGTCGTCACTCACCTTGATGAGTATTTATCAGCCTGTCAATTGGGAATAACCATTACCGCATTAGGGCTGGGCTGGCTTGGTGAGCCTACTGTCGAAAAGTTATTGCACCCGGTATTTGAAAGATTTGAGATTGCCGAATCGCTTACCCATATTTTATCCTTCGGCATTGCCTTTGCTTTAGTCACCTTCCTGCATGTGGTTGTAGGTGAGCTTGCACCAAAAACCGTTGCCATCCAAAAAGCTGAGGCAGTTACAATGGCGTTCGCAGCGCCGATTATTTGGTTCTACCGCTTGATGTTCCCTTTCATTTGGTTCTTAAACGGATCTGCTCGGGTACTGGTTGGCATATTTGGTTTAAAACCGGCTTCTGAGCATGAGATCGCCCATTCCGAAGAAGAACTGCGAATACTTTTATCCGAGAGTTATAAAAGCGGTGAGATCAATAAAAATGAGTTAAAGTACGTGAACAATATCTTTGAATTTGATGAAAGAATTGCAAAAGAAATCATGGTTCCGCGTACTGAAATGATTACGATTGCTTCTGATGACACAATAGAAGATATTATGCAAACAATCCAGAGAGAGAATTACACACGATATCCAGTGGAAGATGGGGATAAAGACAATATCCGAGGGTTTATTAATGTAAAAGAATTTCTGACGGCCAGTCTTACAAACAGGATCACCCCGGAGAATCTTGAGCTTGACTCGTTTATTAACCCGGTTATCCATGTAATTGAAAGCATTCCGATTCATGACCTGCTAGTCAAAATGCAAAAAGAACGCATCCATATTGCCATTTTAATGGATGAATATGGCGGAACTTCCGGATTGGTGACTGTCGAAGACATTCTTGAAGAAATTGTCGGAGAAATCCGTGATGAATTTGATGAAGATGAGGTTCCTGAAATTAGAAAGCTTAACGATAACCACTATATTCTGGATTCCAAGCTTCTTATAGACGATGTCAATAATCTGCTTGGCACAGATTTTGAGCATGAAGACGTTGATACAATCGGCGGCTGGTTCCTGACACAGCATATGGAAGCAGAGATAGGAACAGAGATTGAAGCAGATGGATTTACATTTAAAGTCCACGAAAAAGATGGGCACCAGCTGCATTATCTGGAAGTTTTTAAAAGCAAGCCCCAATTAAGCTAGGAAAAACGGCGGCTCCGGTTACGGCAGCTGCCGTTTCTTTTTTGCCTGTCTATATAAATACTTGATTGTTTTCCTATTACCCGTTAGACTGACTTATGTACGTTTTATATCTTTTAATTTCGTGAATTGTCCAGCGCAAGCAGCATGCCCCCTCGAGGTCACAAGCCAATCCTCCCCAAAAGGCAAAGCGAACGCCTTTCCGTGAGGCTCGTCTTGTGCTTGAGGCCCACAGGATGTGGGTCATGCAGACGTTGCCACAGGACGTGGCGTTCTTAGTCTGCGTTCATTCGTGGGCAAGGCGCTAGCGCTTTTCTTATTAATCAACAGGATGTGTGGCTATGTCAGAAATTATCATCAGCTTTATTGATTTCTTAAAACAGTTTTCTTACTTTGGTATTTTGCTTTCATTATGCTTTGAATTTATCCCGGCAGAAGTGGTTCTTCCTTTGGCGGGCTTTTGGGTCTTCCAGGGAGACTTTAATTATTATTTAGTCGTATTAGCAGGTACAGTGGGAGGAACGATTGGACCGCTGACTTTATATGCATTGGGCAGATATGGCGGCCGTCCAATGGTTTTAAAATACGGAAAATATTTCTTGGTTTCTCAAAAACAGATTGATGCTTCGGACAAGTTTTTTGAAAAATATGGCGCAGGGGTAGCTTTCTTCGCCCGATTTATGCCAGTTGTCCGTACTGCGATTTCCATTCCATGCGGGATGGCCAAAATGAATGTGTGGAAGTTCTCTATCTATACATTCCTCGCAATGCTGCCGATTACCGCATTCTATGTTTATTTAGGATATAAACTGGGCCCTCACTACAAAGAAGCAGAGGAAATTTTTAATAGCTATGCCCTGCCTCTAGCCCTGATCATCATTGCAGCAGTCATTATAGTGTTCACTTACAAATATGTAAACAAGCGCAAAAAAAGCCAAAGTATATAAATTTAAATGGAAACGGCACTGGATGGACAGTGCCGTTTCTATTTATGTTTTATACAAAAAACTTTGAAGCCCAGGCTATGTAATATGCACCGGGTATAAACATGATTTGTGCAAGGACTGTTCCAATCAATCTGGAGGTAACCATCATAATCGAAATTCCTTTTAAATTCGAATACTTGGCCTTCCCGTGCACCACATTATCTGACATAACAGAAATTTTCGGGTCCACAAAAATGGATAGAAGAATCGTTGCCACACCGTTTATGAGTCCGGATGCCATTACAGCAGTATTTGAGCTAGCCGTTGTAAGCAGGGAAGCATATAAGGCTGCCAGTACTCCAATTGTATATATGGCTGTTACAAACATATTGAATAAAAATAGCCGTTTTGGAATTTCACTAAGTTTAAGCCCATTTAAATAGGAGATTCTCGGAATTTTAAAATGTTTAACCATTCTCTTTGCCGATTTCCAATTAAACCCGATTTTCAGTAATGAAGGAACCGACCCTTCCTCATCGGCAAGACGGATAATCGCTCTTGAGAAAATGGCTATGAATGTTGGGAGCAATAGAATTCCAATTATGGTTCCTATTGTGGATGCCCCTATTAACACCCTGAATTGGCTTTCCACATAAACGAGAAAGTTTTGTTCAGGCGCTGTATCAATAATACTGCCAAGCAAAGGCTGCTGCCCCATGTTTGCCATTCGTGAAACAATGACAATGGTACTGAACAAAGAAAGCCCTGATGCTATCAGCTTGACCCTGGCACCCGATAATCGGACTGCATAAGCCAGTGTTTCAATACTATGTATAAGGATAATAAATAAAGAAGTAAACACGATTTTCCCCGTCATAAGATCCAAAAAGAACACTTCTTTCGATTTTTCCTTATTATACCATTAGTCTAATTATGTTTGAAGCGTGATGAAAAAAGCTTTGGGTGATTAACATATAAAGGGAAATTAAAATGTTGCCTGCCGCCAGCGATATTCTTAGTTTACTCAATGATTTCCCTCCTCAATTGCAAATAATGCACTGCCTATCCTATTTTCCGGCATCGTGCTTGTCGAGCATTTCCTTAAGAAATTCATCGGATTTCCCTCTCGGAATACTGAGACTTTCCCACTCTTCGTTTTTTAATAGCTTGCCGATATAAACAATCTGTCCAACATGGTAAGAATAATGGGCCATCTGCCTTTCTATTGCATCCATAACTAGATGGCTCTCGCCTCGAATAGTGATATTTTTAAGCAGATCCTCCTCTTTTAAACTATCTAAAGCGGAAAACAGTACCTTCCACCCTTTTTCCCAAATCAATAATAGTTCATCCTTTGTGGCTGTGGCTGTTGAAAACTCCTCATCCCTGTTTCGATAAGGCTTTTCTCCATCTGATGTCAAAAAATTGGTCCACCGTGAAACCATATTGCCGCTCATATGCCTGATAATTACCGCTGTACTATTGGACTCTTCATTGCAAGCCCAATTCAATTCCTCATTGGAAAGCCGCTGAATGGTTATATCCGCTAATTCCTTCACTGCCTGGAATCTTTTCTTTACGATCATTAGATAATTTGCACCTATACTCATAATATGGCCTCCTTTTTAACTTCAGTAAGATTGGGACTCATTAGGACCTATACCTGTGAAATCGTTTTTTGAAGAGACGCAGGATTAACTACCATTTCCTTCTACCCTTGTCTTTTTCGTCATTATTCTTCTTGATTAACTACATTTTCCTTCGACACTCGGATTTTCGCCGTTATTCTTCTTATTACCTCCCATTTTCCTTCGGCCCTCGTCGTTTTGGGCATTATTCATCTCGACTAACTACCATTTTCCTTCTACCCTTGTCTTTTTCGTCGTTATTATTCTTAATTAACCCCCATTTTCCTCCGACCTTCGTCTTTTTCGTCGTTATTCCTCTCGATTAACTACCATTTTCCTCCGACCTTCGTCTTTTTCGTCGTTATTCCTCTCGATTAA